>JANPHA010000071.1:0-7247 GCA_031424255.1 Burkholderiales bacterium
ATCATCTTCGTCCCGCTCCCCCCGGCCCTCGTGGAGGCCGGGGGGCCCGTGCTCGTGGAGCGCAACCTCGACGGCGACAACGCCAGCTCCCGGCGCCCCGCCGAGCACGGCGCCGCGCGCGGCGGCAAGCCGCTTCCCGCGGTGGTGAACATCAGCTACGGCGGCTACAGTGGCCCGCACGACGGCTCCTCCGACCTGCCGACCGGCATCGATGCGGCGCTGAAGGGGTTCGCGGACCGTGCCGTCGTGGTGTCGGCCGGCAACGGCTTCGAGGCCGATTGTCACGCGCAGTCGCGCAACCCGATGAAGCCCCGCTCCAGGCAGACGATGAATTGGAACCTGGCGCCCGAGGACGCGACGTCGAACCAGCTGGAAATCTGGTACGACGAGAACGCGGAGCTGGAGATTTCCATCACGCCACCCGGCGCCACGCATCCGCTGAATCCCGCGGTCAAGCTGGGCGAGAGCAAGATCGTCAAGCGCCTCAGGGACGGGCAGGTCATCGGCTGGGTCTATCACTTTCCCACGAGCGCCGGGAAGCGCCCGAACGTGATTCGCATCCAGCTCAACGCCACGCAAGCAGAGGACAATTCGAAGGTCGCCGCGGCCGGCCGGCCACAACAACAAATGCAACCGCCGGTCATGCCCCCATTGACGGCACCGGCACCCTCCGGCACCTGGGCAATCGAGCTTCGAAATGTCGGCACGGTGAATACGATGTTCCACGCGTGGATCGCACGGGACGACATGCGGCGCAGGAGCCGCGAGCGCCGGCAGCAGTCGCGCTTCGACGAAAAGCACGCGGATCCTCGCTCCACGCTCGCCGACCTCGCCACGGGAGAGCTCACGATCTGCGTCGGCGCGCACAACGCCGCTACCGGGGAAACGTGCTCCTACTCGGCTTGCGGTCCCACGCGCGACGAGCGCAAGAAGCCGGACGTGACTGCGCCGGCGGAGGAAACCGCCGCGGGTGGCGGAATCCTCTGCGCATCGTCGCGGCGCGCCCAGCCCTCGCGCTTCAACGGCACGAGCGCCGCGGCCCCTCACGTCACGGGGCTGGTCGCGCTCCTGATGCAATTCAACCGCGACAATGGCGGCAACCCGATGTCCGCGGAACAGATCCGCAAGAAAATCGTCGACGGGGCCAACGCAGGCAAGGTGCTTCCGCCTCCCCCGCTGCGCAACCTTTGCGCCAACCGCCACCAGGAAGTCGATCCGCATCGCCCACCCGGCAAGAGGCAGGCGGACTGCTTCGCCGACGTCACGGGAGCAGGAAAGATCAACGTTCCGAAGTCGGTCTGAGCGTCACACCCACTGCTCGCCGTCGGCCTTCTTCCATAACCACTGCAGTGGCGTAGCGGGATTGGCGGTGCTGCCGGCAAGCTTCGCGTGCAGCAGGAAATAGGCGCCCAAGTCCTTTCCAAGCTGCGCGCCGGCGTCGATATCTTCCTGGTAGTGCACGCCCGCGATCACGCGGTTCCTGCCAACCCTTTCGGCCAACGCGTCCAGCTGGACCTTGGTGTCGCCGCCCAGCCGGGTGCCCACAAGGTCCGCGAGGATGTGCGCCAGAAAGTTGCATTGGGTCGAGTGGCCGGCCGGGAATGAGCCGTGGTTCGGCGTGAGCAGGACCGGCTGCACGAGCGTGGAGCGATCCGCCGGGCGCCGAACACGGAAGTGCTGCTTGAATTGCATGACCGCGAGCCCGGACAGTTGCAGGGCTGCCGCCATGAGCTCGTACGTCCAGCGATGCCGGCCCGGCTGCAGGTTCAGCACCATCGCGAAGAACGAATATGGGACCGCAACCTGTGTGAGGATCTCGTTCATTCGATCGCCGCGCAGGGCGCCCGCCTTGATGACCACGAGGACCGCCGCCTCGAGGTCCGCGGGCTGTTTGGGATTCGCGCTCACGGGAAGGTCATATTTCGGCCGGTCCATCAGCGTCGAGCTCCATACGGCGCCGCGCGCCGTGCCTTTCAACTGTCCTTTGTCGAGATTGCCGTCGTCGAACGACAAGCCGGAAAGCAGCTCCCACGTGTAGAGCTGCATGCGGACGTCCTTCGACCACCGCTCGAGCGCGCCGTCCCACGGCACCGGGGCGAGCGTCTTTTCGATCTGCGGTGGGTTGGGCCCGGGATAGGAGCGCGTGAGGTCGGCGTGCGTGCTCAGCAGGGCATTCGCCAGCAGCGGGCTGGGCCGGCGTCCACTGAATGCGCTGAGCCCGGAGACAAGCGCGGCGCTGCTGCCTTCGCTGCCTTCACTGCCCTCGCTGCCCTCGCTGCCTTCACTCCCCTCGCTCCCCTCGCTGCCTTCGTTGCCAAAAGTGCCGAACGTTGTTTTCATTCTTGCCTCCCTGTCGTCGGTTGCCGCGCTCAAGCGCGCGGTACGCCTGCCATTGCGAGAGCCTCACAGAAGGGATCGATGTGCGCGCTTTGATTGCCGGGATAGCGCGCGCGGAAACGCTCGACGGTAAGCCCGGGTTCCAACCCCAGCAGATTCGCCGCCGCCTGGCGCGCGCCTTCGAGGTCCCCGGCGAGCGCCAGCGAGATCGCGAGGATGCGATGCGTCGAAGCGAACATGCGGTTCAGCCGCAGCGATTGGCGGCAGCACTCGATCGCCTTGTCGTAGTGGCCGGCCACGACGTTCGCCGTTCCGGCGATCGAGGCGAAGGTGTACATGCGCGGATCGAAGGGCGAGAGGGCCATCGCACGCTCCGAGCGACGGACAGCTTCCTCGCCCTGGCCCAGCCATGCGTGGGTGGAGGTGCTCCAGACCCAGGCCGACGCCTCGCTGGGATTGATCGCGAGGGCGCGGTCGAGATAGCTGATGGCCGAGTGCAAATCCTTGTCGAGGTAGCCGGCCACCAGCCCGCACACCGTGAGCACCAGCGAATCGGTCTCGTCGCGCTCGAGGGCGGCCGCGGAAAGGCGATGCGCTTGCGCAGTGTCGTGGACGGTATCGTCCGACCATCCTTGCCCGACCCGGCGCACGTACCAGTGGGCGAGCCATGCGTAGGGCGTGGCATAGCCGGGCTCGGATTCGATCGCGGCTTCGAGGAGCGGCTTCGCCTGCTCGAGATCCGCGCGCGAGCTGCGATGGAAGTGATCGATGGCCCGCAACGTCAATTCGTAGGCGGTCAGGTTTTCCAGCCGCTTGGTGCGCGCCCGTTGCAGCTCGAGCTGGCGCACGTAGGGCACGACCCGCTTCGCGATGTCCTGCGCCAGCGCTTCGTGCATCTGGAACACGTCGGTCATCGATCCCTTGAAGCGCTCCGACCAGACGACCCGGCCGACATCGGCTTCGGTCAGCTCCGCCGAGACCTGCAGGTGACCGCCGGAAGCGAGAAGGATGGTTCCGGAGAGCACATAGCGCACGCCCAGTGCCTCGGCCACGCTGCGCGGCTCGTAAAGGCGATCGCGGAATGGCGTGGTCGACAGCCGCGATATGACGAAAAGATCGGTGAGCCGCGAAAGGTGTCCGATGACGTCCTCGGCCAGCAGGTCGCCGAGGAAATCGTGCAGCGGATCGCTGGGCAGCGTCCGGAAGGGCAGCACGGCGATGGACGGCCGATCCCCGATCCTTCGCCGGCGGTCGTCGGAACGGGGAGGTGATCCCATCGGCCACGCGCGAAACGCGCGCACCGGCTGTGCCATTCCCTTCAGCTGGCGCTCGCCCAGGTCTTCGAGCGTGACACCGAGCCCGTCGCTCAGCTGGTCGCGAACCGTGGCGGAGATGACGATCTCCCGCGCACCGCCAAGCACCATCAGGCGCGCCGCCAAGTTGACGCCGTCGCCGTAGAGATCCATGTCGTCGACGATGACGTCGGCGACGTGGGCGCCCATGCGCAAGTGGACCTGGCGATCGGCGGGGACGTCCTCGTTTCCGTACTCCATGCGCTCCTGCATGGCGAGGGCGCACTTGACCGCATCGAAGGCGCTGTCGAATTCGAGCAGCATGCCGTCGCCGGTGTGCTTGACCATGCGGCCGCGGGCTTGCGGCAGCTCGTCGCGCGTGACGGCGGCAACGAACTCGCGCCAGCGCGCAACGGTCCCCTCCTGGTCGCCCTGGATCAGCCTGACGGAATCGACGACATCGACGAACAGGACCGCGCTCAGTCGGCGCGCGACCCGCTCGAGAGTGGCCTGATTCTGGATCATTCGATTACCTGCCGATGGTCCGCCGCGGGGGCTTCGCATGGCGCTGTCCGCCCCGAATTATCAACCGATGCTATCGCATGCCCTACCTAGGGTAAAGGCGACGCGGTCCAGGGCACGCCGATCGATCCGCTACGGCGAGGGGGAGGAGGTCTCGATCGCTTCGTTCTAGTGATGCAGCCGGCCGGGCGAAGCGCGGAGCAATTGCGCGACCCCCGCGGCGATGCGGATTCTCTCCTGATCATCCGGAGCCCCGCCATGGGCGCACACGGCTTGCAGCACGCGCTCCAGCTCGAGGGCGGCGTTGCTCACGCCCGGCAGGCCGAAAGTCGCGGCCGCGCCGGCGATCGAATGCGTGGCGCGCAGCAGCTCGTCGCGGCACGAATCGCCGCCGCCCGCCAACTCGTGCCAGAGGGACTCTATATGCGCCAGTTTTCCCGGCAGCTTGCTCGCGTATTCGTCGCGCATGTTCGCAAGCAGCTCCTGCAACGCGGCCTGGCCGGCGAGCTGCCGCGCTTTCGCCGCTAGCGGCATTGTTCCTTGCCCCCGCGCGAAGTGTTTTCCTTCCACGACGCGGGGCGCGCCGCGATCAGGGCATCGGCGGGCGGGGGCAGCAATCCCAGAACGGCCTTTATGCCGCGCAACAGGATGTCGACCTCGAACGGCTTGGTGATGTAGCCGTCGGCGCCGAGCGCCAGGCCCTTCATGACGCTCTCGCGAGTGGCTTGCGTGGTCACCATCACCACGGGAACGTCGGCAAACAACGGATGGCTTTTCATCTGCTGCAGCACTTCGAAGCCGTTGGTATCGGGCAGGTTCACATCCAGGATGACGAGATCGGGCACCGGCGGATTGCGCAGCTCCGCGATGATCTCCTCGCGGTTGCTCGCCAGCCGTCCGATGAGTCCTTCCATCTCGACCAGCGCCTTCAGGTACTTGGCGACCAGCGGCTCATCCTCGACGATCAGCACCGTCAGCTCGCCGAGCGCTGCGCGCGCGTGCGCGCGCCTCGCGATGCTCACGTAGTAGCCCAGGTCGCGCAATGCGGAGGCGCCTGAGGCCGCCTCTTGCGCGACCTCTGCCGTGGCTTGTGTGGAAGGTTCGGGCAGTTTTCGCTTGGCGAAGAAATAATCCAGGCTGCCGGCGGCATCTTCGGCAGGCAGCGCGAGGCCGATGAAGCCCTTGCGCAACAGGTTTTCCAGGTCGCCCACGATCTTCGCGGGGTCGCCGGTCTTGGCGAGCGCGGCGATCGCCGACACCTGCCTGCGTCCGTCGATCAGGACGATCAACTCGAGTTCCTGGGTGCTCAGGGCCGTTGCGCCGCCTTTGAGCTCGTTGCTGCCCTTCGCGGTCACGGCATAGACATCTGGGGGGCTGATCGGCATGGCTTTTCCCGTCGGAACGTACACCGAGTATGGCGAGCCGCCCCGGGGCCGCGAATAGGGGAATGCGTAAGCTCGGGGTGCGAAATGCCCTGCACCCGGAACCTGACCGGAGACATCGGACAGCGTCAGGAGCGTGCGTTTGCGCACAGACGCGGCGGCCCGACAATCTGCACGCTTCGGAATGGCCACTCCATTTCCGTCGCCGCACTTCGCCCCTGAAACCATCGAGGCCTCGCCCGCCAACGCACTGCCCGGCATCGTCGTGCTCAGCAAGTTCGTCATCGCCAACGGCATGACCGCCGCGGTGAAGGAGGCATTCCGCGCCCGTCCACACCAGGTCGACCAGACCGCAGGCTTCGTCCGGATGGAAGTCTTGAGCCCGACCGACCGCCCCGAGGAAATCTGGCTCTTCACGTGGTGGAGCGATCGCGAAAGCTATCGCCGATGGCACCACAGCCACGCCTACCGCGACTCCCATCGCGGCATTCCCAAGGGGCTCAAGCTCGCCCGCGGCGAGACCTCGATCCGGGAATTCGAGCGCGTGAGCGGCTAATGGCACCCACACAGACCATCGGTAACAAGGCGAGTGAAGCCATTGTCGAGGCGCGGCAGCGGATTGCGGAGTCGGTGGTGGCGCTCGAGTTCGCGCGCCATCCCGCGCTCACGGAACGTTATGGCCCGCAGGCGCGAGGCAAGTCGCACCAGGATGCTACCTATCACATCATGTTCCTCGCCCAGGCCTTGGCCCTCGAGAATCCGGCCGCGTTCAGCGAATACGTCGCCTGGGCCAAGGTCGTGCTCGTGCACCGGGGCGTGTCCTCGGATGATCTCGGGGAGCACCTGCGATGCCTGGCGCGGGCGCTCCCGGACCACATCCCCGCCGACTTGGCGCTTGCCGCCGCGGCCGTCGTCGACTTGACGATCGCGAAGTTGCCCGGAATGCCGGTGGACCTCTCGCCCTTCATCGATGAATCAAGTCCCAACGCAGCATTGGCGCGGAGTTACCTTGACGCCCTGCTGCAGTCGGAGCGGCACAAGGCGGCCCGGGTGATCCACAACGCGTTGGCCGCGGGCCTTTCGATCCAGGACATCTACCTGGACGTGTTCGCGCCGTCGCAGCGAGAAGTCGGCCGCATGTGGCAGATGAACCAGATCACGGTAGCACAGGAGCATTTCTGCACGGCGGCCACGCAGGTCATCATGGCCCAGACCTCGCCCTCCGCGCCCGCGGCTCGGCGGAAATCCCACTCCCTCGTGGCCACCAGCGTGGCGGGCGACCTCCACGAACTCGGCCTGCGCATGGTGTCGGACTTCTTTGAGATGGCCGGCTGGACGACGATCTATCTCGGCGCCAGCACGCCTCATGGCGCGGTCGTCGATTCGCTCGTCGCCACACGCTCCGAATTGCTGCTGATCTCCGCCAGCATCGGATACCACGTGGCGGCGGTGGAAGATCTCATTCGCACTGTGCGGGCCGCCCCAAAGTGCAAGGGCGTGCGCGTCTTCGTTGGCGGTTACCCGTTCAACCAAGACCCGGATCTCTGGAAAAAAATCGGCGCGGATGGATACGCCAGCGACGCCAGGTCAGCACTCGATGTGGCGGGAGAAACCTGGAAGGACGCGGCCTAGTCAGGTCACGCGCAAATGCAAACGCCCAACCTTTGTGAGGTTGGGCGTTTGACTTGGTAAGGCCCTGGCGATGACCTACTTT
>JANPHA010000072.1:0-13511 GCA_031424255.1 Burkholderiales bacterium
GATGCCATTGCCCACTGGCGACACGATGCCCAGGCCGGTGACCACCACTCTTCTCTTCGGCATGTTGGCGGCGCGGGCTTCAGTCGCGCCCGCGCTGATGGGGATACCCCGGGGACTACTGCTTGACGTGGCTGCTGACGTAATCGATGGCCTGCTGGACGTTGGTAATCTTTTCCGCTTCCTCGTCGGGGATCTCGCACTCGAACTCCTCCTCGAGCGCCATCACGAGCTCGACGTTGTCGAGCGAATCCGCGCCCAGGTCCTCGACGAACGACGAGTCGTTCTTGATGTCGGCTTCCGCCACGCCCAGCTGTTCGGCGACGATCTTCTTGACGCGGGCTTCAATGTTGTCCATCGACTTCCTCCAAAGCTTGTTTCTGGTTTAGTTGCTGCAGAAAAGCGCGTAATTCTACCATCAACGCCCCTCAATCCATGTACATTCCGCCGTTCACGTGCAGCGTCGATCCGGTGATGTATCCGGCGGCGGGCGAGCACAGGAAGAGCACCGCCTGCGCCACGTCGTCGACGCGCCCGAGGCGGCCCAGCGGCACGTTCTCGACCAGCTTCTTCACCTGCTCCTCGGCGAGCGCCCGCGTCATGTCGGTCTCGATGAATCCGGGTGCCACGCAGTTGACGGTGATGTTGCGGCTTCCGACCTCGCGCGCGAGCGACTTGGAGAAGCCGACGATGCCCGCCTTGGCCGCGGCGTAGTTGGTCTGCCCGGCGTTGCCGGTGAAGCCGACGACCGAGGTCACGTTCACGATGCGCCCCGATCGCGCCTTCATCATCGCGCGCAGCACCGCGCGCGACAGCACGAATACGGACTTCAGGTTGGTCGCCTGCACGTCGTCCCACTCCTCGTCCTTCATGCGCGCCAGCAGGTTGTCGCGCGTGGCGCCGGCGTTGTTCACGAGGATCGTGGGCGGCCCGAATTCCTCCTGCGCCTGCGCGACGAACGCCGCGCACTGCGCCGCGTCGCGCACGTCGAGCACGCGGCCCGCGCCCCTCGCGCCGAGCTGCGCGAGCTGGCGCGAGATGCCTTCGGCGCCCGGCCCGGTGGTGGAGGTTCCGATCACGAGCGCTTTCGCCCCGGCGAGCGCCTGCAGGATGCCCGCGCCGATGCCGCGCGAAGCGCCGGTCACGATCGCCACCTGTCCTTCGAGCATGGCTAGCCTTTCGCGATCGCCGCGTCGAGCGCGGCGGTATCGGTGATCGCCGCGCATTCGGCGGCGGTGGCGATGCGCCGGTTGAGTCCCATCAGCACCTTGCCCGGGCCGCATTCGACGATGCGCTGCACGCCGTGGGCGACGAGAAACTCCACCGTCTCGATCCAGCGCACCGGATGGTCGAGCTGCTCCACCAGCGCCTGGCGGATCTTCGCCGCGTCGTCGAACGCCGCGACGAAGCGATTGTGCACCACCGGCACCACCGGCGCGCGCACCTCGATCGTCGCCAGGCGCTCGCGCAGCCTTTGCGCCGCCGGCTTCATCAGGCTGCAATGCGATGGCGCGCTCATCGGCAGCATCACCGCGCGCTTCGCGCCCTTCTCCTTCGCGAGGGCCATGCCACGCTCGACCGCCGCGCGATGGCCGGCGATCACGACCTGTCCGGGCGAATTCAGGTTGGCGGGCTCGAGCACTTCGCCCTGCGCGGCCTCGGCGCACACCTCGGCGAGCTTCGCGTCGTCGAGTCCGAGGATCGCGGCGATGCCGCCGATGCCCTCGGGCACCGCCTCCTGCATCGCCTGCGCGCGAAAGCGCACCAGCGGCACGGCGTCCTCGAAGCGCAGCGATTGCGCCGCGACCAGCGCGCTGTACTCGCCCAGGCTGTGTCCCGCGAACCATGCCGGCATCGGGCCGCCGCGCTCGCGCCACGCGCGCCAGCAGGCAACGCCGGCCACCAGCATCAGCGGCTGCGTGTTCACGGTCTGGTTCAACGCCTCGGGCGGGCCCTCGGTCGCCATCTTCCAGTAGTCGACGCCGACGAGAGCGCCGGCCTCGCGGAAGGTGCTCTCGATCACCGGCAAGCCGGCGAAGCCCTGCATCATGCCGACCGATTGCGAGCCCTGCCCGGGAAAGACGATGGCGAGATTGGTCGGCATGATCAGTACTTGAGGAGCACCGAGCCCCAGGTGAAGCCCCCGCCCACTCCCTGCAGCAGCACGGTGCTCCCGGGGCGCACGCGGCCGTCCCGCGCGGCGACGTCGAGTGCCAGCGGGATCGATGCCGCCGAGGTGTTGGCGTGGCGATCGACGGTGACGATGCACTTCGACTCGGCGAGGCCGAGCTTCTTCGCGACGTGCGTGACGATCCTCACGTTGGCCTGGTGCGGAATGTAGGCGTCGATGTCGCCGACCTGCATATGGTTCTCCGCCAGCACCGCGCGGGCGCTTTCCTCGAGCACGCGCACCGCGAGCTTGAACACCGCGCCGCCGTCCATCTTGAGCGTCGGATCGCCCTGCACCGTGCCGCCGCACACATGGCCGGGCACATTGAGGATGCCGGCATAGCTGCCGTCGGCATGCAGGTGGCTCGTGATGATTCCGGGCGCGTCGGACGCCTCGAGCACCACGGCGCCCGCGCCGTCGCCGAACAGCACGCACGTGCCGCGGTCCTTCCAGTCGAGGATGCGCGAGAAGACCTCCGCGCCGACCACGAGCGCGCAGCGATGGCGCCCGGCGCGCACATACAGGTCGGCGGTGGCGAGCGCGTAGACGAAGCCCGAGCACACGGCCTGCACGTCGAACGCGGTTGCGCCCCGCTTCGCTCCGAGCTTCGCCTGCAGCAGGCAGGCGCTCGACGGGAACACCATGTCGGGGGTCGAGGTGGCGAGGATGATGAGATCGACGTCCTCGGGCTTGCGCCCGGCGGCGGCGAGCGCGTTGCGGCACGCGGCGAGCGCGAGATCGCTCGTGAACTCGCCTTCCGCCGCGATGTGGCGCTGGCGGATCCCGGTGCGCCCGACGATCCACTCGTCGGTCGTGTCCACCAGCGACTCCAGGTCGCGATTGGTGAGGACCTTGTCGGGCAGGCGGCTGCCCGTGCCGGTGATGCGCGAGTGGATCACGCGGCCTCCGCGGCGGGGTTGGCGGGCGGCACGGAAGGCGGCGCCACCGGGGAGAGCGCGCTCAAACGCGCGAGCTCCGCACCGATCAGCTCGATCAATCCATGGCTCGCCTCGCTGGCCGCGCGCCCGAGAGCGGTCGCGAAAGCGAGCCGGTCGGCGGAGCCGTGGCTCTTCACGACGATGCCCCGCAGGCCCAGCAGCGCCGCGCCGTTATAGCGCCGATGATCGACTCTGCGGCGGAAGCGCTTGATCACCGGAAGCGAGATCAGGGCCGCGAAGCGCGAGAAGATGTTGCGCGTGTACTCCTCCTTGAGGAAATCGCCGAGCATCTTGGCGAGCCCCTCGGAAGTCTTCAGCGCCACGTTGCCGGCGAAGCCGTCGCAGACCACCACGTCGGTGGTCCCCTTGAAGATGTCGTTGCCCTCGACGTTGCCGTAGAAATTCACCGGGCTGCGGCGCAGCAGCTCGCCCGCCTTCTTGACCACGTCGTTGCCCTTGATCTCCTCGGAGCCGTTGGTGAGCAGGCCCACGGTCGGGTTGGCCTTTCCCTCGACCGCCTTCACCAGCGTCGATCCCATGATGGCGAACTGCAGCAGGTGCTCGGGCGTGCAATCGGCGTTCGCGCCCAGGTCGAGCGCGTAGACCTGGCCCGCGCGCGTCGGCAGCACCGCGCAGATCGCGGGGCGGTCGATGCCGGGCAGGGTCTTCAGCACGAATTTCGCCGTGCCCATCAGCGCCCCGGTGTTGCCCGCGCTGACGCACGCCTGCGCGCGGCCCGATTTCACCAGGTCGATCGCGACGCGCATCGACGAATCCTTCTTGGTGCGGATCGCGGTGCGCACGTCCTCGTCCATGCCGACGACCTCGGTGGCGGGCACCACGGTGATACGCGTCTCGGAGGTCGCGCGGGCGCGCGCGAGCTCGCGCTCGAGAGGCTCTTTCAAGCCCACGAGCAGCAGCTCCGCGTCGGGGTGCGACAGGAGGAAGTCGAGGCAGGCCGGAACCGTGACCTGCGGCCCGTGGTCCCCACCCATGGCGTCGACGGCGATGACGGTCTTCATTGCAGCGCCTGCAATGAGCCCGGAGGCCGTGGCGCTCAGTCCTTCGTCTGGATGACCTTCTTGCCGCGGTAGTAACCCGACGGCGAGATGTGGTGGCGCAGGTGCGTCTCGCCCGTCGTCGGCTCGACCGCGACCGGCGGCGTGTGCAGGTGGTCGTGCGAACGGTGCATGCCGCGCTTCGACGCCGACTTCTTGTTCTGTTGAACGGCCATTTCGTTTCTCCTGTTGTGGCCGGTCTCCCATCCGGGGACCGCCGGAAATCACTTCGCTTTCTTCAGGCTCGCGAGCGCCGCGAACGGCGATTGCTCGCGCGCCACGGGCTCACCGCTTCCCGCCTTCGCCTCCTCCAGACCCAGCTTGCGTGGCACCATGGGAAGGGCCAGCAGGACCGCGTCCTCGACCAGGTCGCGAATGTCCAGTGGCCCATCGGCAACCAGGTAGTCTTCCGTGTCGCTTTCCAGCTCGATCGCCGGCAATTTGGATTCGTCGTCGACGAGGACCAGCCGGTCTTCGATGGAAATCGCGTGCCGGAATGTTTCGAGACTGCTCTGGCACGTGAGAAAAACGAAGCCCTCGATTATACACGACACCACCTTGCGGCGCTGCGGGTCCAGGGAGGCCGCGATCTCGTAGCGCAGCTCGCCGTCGCCGTTCGAGCGCCTCGCCGAGGCGCTCGAGCTCCGCGGGGCGAAAGGTGCCGTGCAGCACGAGCGGCTTGTCGGAGAGGCGGTCGGGACGGATCAGCAGGTCTTCGGACATGGGAGTGGCATGTTATACTTTGCTTTAAGAATGATTAATAAAAGATTGAATTGAATAATAATTCTATCGTCCTAGCCTCCGGCTCACGCTACCGGCGCGAACTCCTCGAGCGCCTCGGCCTGCCGTTCCAGATCTGGGCGCCCGACGTCGACGAGGACCCGCTGCCCGCCGAACCGCCGCGCGAGACCGCGGTTCGGCTCGCGCGATCCAAGGCCGATGCCGTCGGCAAGCGTTTCCCCGAAGCCTGGATTATCGGCTCGGATCAGGTCGCCGACCTGGACGGCAAGCCGATCGGCAAGCCCGGCGATCTCGACAACGCCCGCGCCCAGCTGCGCGAGCTGAGCGGGCACACGGTCCTCTTCCACACCGCGCTCTGCGTCTGGAACGCGCGCCTGCAGCGGCGCCATGAGCGCCTGGTCACCACCGACGTCGCGTTCCGACGCCTCACCGACGACGAGATCGAGCGCTATCTCGAGCGCGAGCCGGCGTTCGATTGCGCCGGCAGCGCGAAGAGCGAGGGGCTCGGCGTGAGCCTGCTCTCGCGCCTCGGCGGCGCCGATCCGACCGCGCTCGTCGGGCTGCCGCTGATCGCATTGTCGGCGATGCTGCGTGCCGAAGGCTACGACGTTCCCTGATGTCGCCCGGCCGCCTTTTCCTGGTTCCCGCATGGCTCTCGGAAGACACGCCCCCCGAGGACGCGGTTCCCGCGCCGGTGCTCGCGCGCGTTCGCCTGCTCGAGCACTTCGTGGTGGAGAACGCGAAATCGGCACGCCGTTATCTCGCGGCGTGCGCCCATCCGAAGCCCGTGCGGGAACTGGATCTCGCGGAGTTGAACGAGCACACCCCCGCGGCCGCCGTTGCCGCGCTGCTCGCTCCGGCGCTCGCCGGCCATGACCTGGGCTTGCTGTCGGAGGCGGGGCTGCCCGCGGTCGCGGATCCCGGTGCGCTGCTGGTCGCCGTCGCGCATGCGCGCGGGGTCGCCGTCGTGCCGATGGTCGGCCCCTCCTCGATCCTGCTTGCACTGATGGCGAGCGGGCTCGAGGGCCAGCGCTTCCGCTTTCTCGGATACCTGCCGGCGCAATCAGAGCAGCGCCGCGCGCGGCTCGCCGAGATCGAGCGCCTCTCGCGCCGCGACGCCGAGACCCAGGTTTTCATCGAGACGCCCTACCGCAACGACGCGCTGCTCGCCGATGTGCTGCAGGCGTGCGCCGCTTCGACCCGCCTCGCGGTCGCCGCGGATCTCACCGCCCCGGGAGAATGGATCCGGATGTCGACGGTGGAGGAGTGGCGCAGGAGCCCCGCGACCATCGGTAAGCGCCCCGCGATCTTCCTGCTGCAAGCCTAGGGAAAACCGGGGACAGACCACGGTTTTCTACTGCGCTTTCGCCTGGACGTAGAGGTTGTTCTGGCGCAGCAGCGGATAGAGTGCTTCAGCGCGCACCGGCGCCGAGAAGTAGAAGCCCTGCCCGATGCGGCAGCCCTTGGAGCGCAGCAGCGCGAGCTGGCCCGCGGTCTCGACGCCCTCGGCGATGGTCTCGAGATCGAGGCTGCGCGCCATGTTGATGATCGCCACGACGATCGCGGTATCGTTCGGGTCCACGGTGATGTCGCGGATGAAGGACTGGTCGATCTTGAGCTTCTGGATCGGCAGGCGCTTCAGGTACGACAGGCTCGAGTAGCCGGTGCCGAAATCGTCGATCGCGAGCTGGATGCCCATTTCCGAGAGGCGGTTCAGCAGCATGATCATGCCTTCGGTCTGGCGCATCACCTGGCTCTCGGTGATCTCCAGCTCGAGGCACGAGGGCTCGAGCCGCGTGTCCGCGAGCACGCGCGTGACCATGTCGAGGAAGGCGCGATCGCTGAACTGGCGCGCCGACAGGTTGATCGCCATGCGCCGCTTCGGCAATCCCATGTCCTGCCACTCGCGCGCCTGCCTGCAGCCTTCGCGCAGCACCCATTCGCCGATTTCGTTGATGAGCCCGGTCTCCTCGGCGAGCGGGATGAAGTCGCCCGGCATCACCATGCCGCTGTCCTCGGTCTTCCAGCGCACCAGCGCCTCGACCGCGATGATCTCCCCGGTTTCGAGGTTGATCTGCGGCTGGTAGTGCAGCACGAAATCCTTCTGCATCACCGCCCTGCGCAACGCCGATTCGAGCGTCATGCGGCGCTTCACGGCGATGTTCATCTGCGCGGTGAAGTACTGGTAGGTGTTCTTGCCCAGGCCCTTGCCGTGGAACATCGCGGTGTCGGCGTTCTTCATCAGCGTCTGCGCGTCCTTCCCGTCCTCCGGATAAAGGGCGATGCCGACCGAGCCGCTCGCGTGCTGCTCGCCTCCGCCGAGGAGGAAGGGCAGGCGCAACGCATTGAGGATCTTCTGCGCCACCACCGACGCGCCGCGACTGTCCTCGAGGCTGTCGAGCAGCACGATGAACTCGTCGCCGCCCTGCCGCGCGATGGTGTCCTCGAGGCGCACGCACTCGGTGAGCCGGCGCGACACCTGGCGCAGCAGCTCGTCGCCGACGTCATGGCCGAGCGTGTCGTTGATGTTCTTGAAGTTGTCGAGGTCGATGAACAGCACCGCGACCTTGCGCCCGCCGCGCTCGGCACGCGCGATCGAGTGCGCGAGGCGGTCCTGCAGCAGCGAGCGGTTCGGCAGCCCCGTGAGGTTGTCGTGGTAAGCGAGGTGCTGGATGCGCTGCTGGATCACCTTGCGGTCGGTCACGTCGCGCGAGTTGAACACCACGCCGCGGATGTGGGGATTGGCGAGGCAGTTGGTGCCGAGCGATTCGAAGGTGCGCCAGGCGCCGTCGCGGTGGCGGATGCGGAACTCGATCGGCTCGCTCGACTGGCGCGTATCGACGATGCGGCGCAACGCGGCGCGCACAACCTCGACGTCGTCGCGGTGGACCAGGTCGTAGACGTTCTTGCCGATGGTTTCGGCCGGGTCGTAGCCCACGAGGTTACGCAGCGCCGCGCTCTGGTAGAGGATCTTGCCGTCCTCCTCCATCACCGAGATGAGGTCGAGGGAGCTCTCGGTCAGCACGCGGAAGCGCGCCTCGCTCGCCTCGAGCGCGCGCTCCGTCTCCTTGTAGTGGGTGACGTCGGTGATGACCCCGATCAGGCCCGCGACCTCGCCGCGCTGGTCGACGAAGCTCACCTTGTTGTAGAGCATCTGCCGCGTCTGGCCCTCGGCGTCCGGAACCAGCGCTTCGTAGGTCGTCGACGAAGGGCGCTCGAGCAGCGCGCGGTCGCGTTCCTGGTGCTGGGCGGCGAGCGCGGGCTCGAACATGTCGAAGACGGTCTTGCCGATCCAGTTGCCGCCGCTGCCGAAGAGGTCGCCCCAGGCGCGGTTGTGGACCTGGTAGCGCCCCTCGCGGTCCTTGTAGTAGACCGGGTTCGGGATCGCGTCGAGCAGCGCGCGCGTGAAGTGCAGGTGGCGCTCGAGCTCTCCGGCGGCGCGGCGCGCCTCGGTGATGTCGACGCAGGCGACCAGCAGCCCGGTGATGCGCTCGTCGCCTTCCCCGCGCAGCGGGGCGGCCGCGGCGCGAATCACGATCGGGCTGCCGTCGGCGCGCACGCGCTCGAGCTCCAGGCCCTCGAGCACCTCGCCCGCCAGCACGCGCTCGCGCAGCAGGCGCGCCTCCTCGTTCTTGTCCAGGGGAATGAATGGCGCCCTGCGGCCCACGGCCTGGTCGCGCGTGAATCCGAATGTCCGCTCAGCGGCCGGATTCCAGAAATTGATGGCGCCGTCGCGGTCGGTGGTGTAGATCGCGACCGGGGAGTTCTGCACGATCGCGGTGAGGAAGCCGTTCAGCTGCTGCAGCGCGCGATCCTTGGCGCGCTGCCCGGTAAGATCGACGAGCGCGCCGACGACGAAGCGCGGCCGGCCGTCGGGCTCGCGCACGACCGCGGTGTTGCAGCGCACCCAGACGTCGGTGCCGTCCTTGCGCACGAAGCGCTTGTCGACCGCCGCCGGCGACGCCGGGGCCGCCCCGATCGAGCGCAGGAATTCCTCCTCGCGGGGAACGTCCTCTGCATGCGTGATGCGGCGGAAGGATTGGCCCTCGATCTCGTCGCGGCCATAACCGACGAGATCGCAGAACGCGCGATTCACCTGGCGGAAGACGCCCTCGGGCGAGACGACGACCAGGCCCACGGCCGTGCGGTCGAAAGCTTCACGGGCGAAGTCGAAGTCGATGCGCGGCGTTTCCCCGGTCACTGCACTCACGCGGCTAGCGCAGGTCGAGCGAGCGGCGCGCGGCTTGCGCCGCGGCTTGGCCCAGCGACTCGCCGAAGCTCGTCCCGAGCCGCTTGGAGAGCGTCTCGAACACGTTCTCGTCGGGCGAGTAGTCGACGACCTTCTCCGCCTTGATCACCTCGCGCGCCACGTACTCGGTGCTGCCGAGGGCGTCGGCGAGGCCCAGCTCGATGCTCTTCTCGCCGGTCCAGATCAGGCCCGAGAAGGTCTCGGGCGTTTCCTTCAGGCGCGTGCCGCGCCCCTCGCGCACCACCTTGATGAATTGCTGGTGGATCTCGCCGATCATCTTCTGCGCGTGCTCGCGGTGCGCCGGGTTCTCGGGCGCGAACGGGTCGAGGAAGTCCTTGATCTCGCCCGAGGTGTAGGCGCGGCGCTCGACGCCGGCCTTCTCCATCGTGCCGGTGAAGCCGAAGCTGCTGATGATCACGCCGATCGAGCCCACCAGGCTCGCCTTGTCGACGTAGATCCTGTCGGCCGATACCGCGACGTAATAGCCGCCGGAGGCGCACAGGTCCTGCACCACGGCGTAGAGCGGGATGTTCGGATACTTGGCGCGCAGCCGGTGGACCTCGTCGTTGATGATGCCGGCCTGCACCGGGCTGCCGCCGGGGCTGTTGATGCGCAGCACGACCCCTTGCGTGTTCACGTCCTTGAACGCGCGGTTGAGCGCCTTCACCATCTTTTCCGCCGATGCCTTCGACTCCGGCGCGATGACGCCGGTGAGCTCCACCAGCGCGGTGTGCTTGCCGACGCTCACCGTCTCCCGGTCGGAGCGCCCGATCCAGCCCATCGCGGCGGCGATGATCAGGAAGATCAGCGTGAACCACAGCAGCTTGAAGAGGGCGCCCCACTGGCGTGCGCGGCGCTGCTCGTCGAGCGCCTTGAGCGCGACTTTCTCGAGGACGGAACGCTCCCAGTTCGGCGGGCCTTGGTCGGTCATGGCATCACTTCGGTTCTAGCGCGTTGGCGGTTCTCGCGGAGTTGCCCGGGGTGTCGCTGCCGAGGAGGACCTGGCCGTCCAGCTCCCGGACCTGCACCCTTTCGAGCGAAGCGCCGCGGCACGGACCCGCGACGCAGAATCCGGTATCCGGCTCGAAAAGGGCACCGTGCGTCGAGCAGACCAAGTATAGCCCACTCTCCTCGAAGAACTCACCGGGTTGCCAGTCGAGTTCTGTGCCCAGGTGCGGGCAGCGATTGACGAACGCGCACGCCTTGCCGCGATAGCGCACGACGAAGCCTTTCTGCTCGAATTGCGCGGGTCCCGCGACGCGCCCGACGACCACGCGCAGGGGAAAACGCACGCCCGAGGCGCCCTCGCCCAGGGCCTGCGACTCGCAGATCACTCGTGGGTTGTCAGCCATCGGTGCAGCTCGGCAACGCTCGCGCAACGCGCCTTCGCCGTGCGCGTGGCGAGCAGCTTCTCGTCGTGCGCCCCGTAGGATACGGCCACCGCGTCGATGCCGGCGTTGGCCGCGAGCTCGAGGTCGTGCGTGGTATCGCCCACCATGACGGCGCGGCCCGGATCGACGCCGGTCAACTCGAGCAGGGCGAGCAGCATTCCCGGATGCGGCTTGGCGAAACCCTCGTCGGCGCAGCGCGTGGCCTCGAACCAGGGGCGCAATCCCGTCGTGTCGAGCACGCGATCGAGGCCGCGGCGCGCCTTGCCGGTCGCGACCGCGAGCCGCCGTCCGCGTGCGTGCAGGTCGGCCAGCAGCTCACGCACGCCTTCGTAGAGCGGCATCTCGTGCTCGCGCGCGAGGAAGTGATCGCGGTAGCGCTCCGAGAGCCGCGCGCGCCCTTCCGCGTCCAGGTCCGGCGCGACATGCTTGAAGGTATCGGCGAGCCCGAGGCCGATCACGAAGAGCGCATTCTCATCCGACGGCACCGCGATGCCCAGGTCGCGGCACGCGCTCTGCAGGCTCGCGGCGATCACGCGGGTCGAATCCATCAGCGTTCCGTCCCAGTCGAAGACGATCAGGTCGTAATCGCTCATGGTGCGTTCTCGACCATGTGTTTGCGCCGGAAAGCTTCGAGATCCGCCGGCAGCGGCGCTTCGAGGCGCAGCGTCTCGCCGCTCACCGGATGGCTGAACTCGAGGCGCGCGGCGTGCAGGAACATGCGCTTGAGGCCCTGCTTGCGCAGCGCCTTGTTCGATTCGTAGTCGCCATACTTGTCGTCGCCCAACACCGGGTGGCCCAGGTGCGCGAGATGCACGCGGATCTGGTGAGTGCGCCCGGTGACGAGCTCGGCTTCGAGCAGGCTGAAATGCTCGCCGCGCGAGACGCGCCGCAATACCGTCTCCGCCTCCTGCCCCGCCTCGGAGACCGAAACGCGCTTTTCGCCCGCGCTCGTCACGCGCTTGGCGAGGGAGAGAGTGACGCGCTGCAGCTCGTTGCGGAAGCGCCCCGCCACGCCGGCGAAGTAGCGCTTGTCCATGTCGCGGCTGCGCATCATCTCGTGCAGCACGACGAGCGCCGCGCGCTTCTTCGCGACCAGCAGGACCCCGGAAGTCTCGCGGTCGAGCCGGTGGGCGAGCTCGAGGAACTTCGCCTCGGGGCGCATCGAGCGCAGCGACTCGATCACCCCGTGCGCAACGCCGCTGCCGCCATGCACCGCGAGCCCCGAGGGCTTGTCGATGGCGATCAACGCATCGTCCTCGTGCAGGATCGGGAGCTTGAAGTGCGGCGCGGGCACGACCGCGTCGCGCTCGGCGACGCGCACCGGCGGAACGCGGATCCGGTCGCCGGCGGCCACGCGATCGGAAGCCTCGACCCGCTTGCTGTTGATGCGCACCTCGCCGCTTCTCAGGATGCGGTAGATGTGGCTTTTGGGAACGCCCTTCAACCGGGCGAGCAGGTAGTTGTCGATGCGCTGCCCGGCCTCGTCCTCGGTGACCTCGATCCAGCTCACCGCCGCGGGCGAGGAATGACCGGCTTTGCCTTCTGTCGGCATCCGCGTATATACTATATCTGGTTGATTTCTAAGAAATCGACCCGCACGTTGCGGAAACACGGCAACTTACAGAGACGGGCGCCACGAAAAGGTGTCCAAGCAGGCAAACGTCGCTCGCCTGCGAGACCAAGCAGCGATGGTAAACGAATCGACGCGCTCGACGCACCACGAATTTCACGCCTCTGCCGGCTTTTCGGAGCCCGCAGACGCCAGACGAATAAAACCAGAAATCGTCCCTCTCGCTCACTACTCCGTGATGCACACAAGAACCGACTTCTGAAGCTACTCGTCGATCCGGGCCCCGGATTGAGCGGGCCCTCTTCCGTGTTAGAGCGCGGGAGAAAGTAACGATGAAGCGCATGCTTTTCAACGCAACCCAGTCTGAAGAACTCCGGGTCGCGATAGTAGATGGCCAGAAACTTGTCGACCTCGACATCGAGTCCGCCGGCAAGGAGCAGCGAAAGAGCAACATCTACAAGGGTCTCATTACCCGTGTAGAGCCTTCCCTCGAAGCCGTGTTCATCGACTACGGCGCCGAGCGGCATGGCTTCCTGCCTTTCAAGGAAATCGCCAAGCAGTTCATGGTCAACGACGGCGCCGAGTTCGGCCGCTCGAAGATGGCCACCCACCTGCGCGTGGGCCAGGACCTGATCGTGCAGGTGGACAAGGACGAGCGCGGCAACAAGGGCGCCGCCCTCACCACCTACATATCCCTCGCCGGCCGCTACCTGGTGCTGATGCCCAACAATCCGCGCGGCGGCGGCGTATCGCGCCGCATCGAGGGCGACGACCGCACCGAGCTGCGCGAAGTGATGGACCAGCTCGACGTCCCCGAGGGCATGAGCCTGATCGCCCGCACCGCCGGCATCGGCCGCTCCGCCGAGGAATTGCAGTGGGACTTGAACTACCTGCTGCAGCTGTGGACCGCGATCGCCAAGGCCGCCGAAGAAGAGAAGGGCCCGTGCCTGATCTACCTCGAGTCGAGCCTGGTGGTGCGCGCGATCCGCGACCTCTTCCAGCCCGACATCGGCGAGATCCTGGTCGACACGCCCGCGATCTACGAGCAGGCGCTGTCGTTCATGAGCACGGTGATGCCGGCCAACGTGAACAAGGTCAAGCACTACCGCGACGACATTCCGCTCTTCTCGCGCTTCCAGATCGAGCACCAGATCGAAAGCGCTTACCGCCGCGACGTGACGCTGCCCTCGGGCGGCGCCATCGTGATCGACCACACCGAGGCGCTGGTCTCGGTCGACGTGAACAGCGCCCGCGCAACCCGCGGCCACGACATCGAGCAGACCGCGTTCAACACGAACTGCGAAGCCGCCGACGAAGTGGCGCGCCAGCTGCGGCTGCGCGATCTCGGCGGGCTCATCGTGATCGACTTCATCGACATGGAGAGCGCCAAGAACCAG
>JANPHA010000073.1:0-6127 GCA_031424255.1 Burkholderiales bacterium
GACGGATGCTGCACCAGGTTCAGGCCCCAGCCGCTTTCGCCCGCGCCGCCCCACCAGAGGTCGGTGTAATCGGTGTTGGGGGCGGATGAGGTGCCGAGGTAGGCGGCGAGCGAGCCGTAAATGAGGTCGAAGCGCGAGAAGTAGTCGTACCGGGTCGAGGCCGGCGCGGCGCAGCTCGAAGGGCCGCCGTAGAGGCCACCGCGCAACAGGTATTGCGAGCCGCTGTTGGTGAAGAGACCCGCGCCGCTGCTGCCCGGCTCGGTGACCGCCGAGCCCCAGCCCACGCGAATGAACGCAACCGTGCCGCCGCCCACGCTGCCGGGCGAGGAGAAGTCGAGCACGTTGCCCGGGGAAACCTTTTTCAGGTCGCCCTCCGGATGATGGATCGTGAGCACCGCCGCCCCGGCGGAAAGGCTGCTCGCGTCCCACCCGGCGAAGAAGGCGCCCGAGGGCGGGGCGCTGTTCAGGCGCAGGAAGAGCACGTCGTATTGCGCGTTGTTGTAGATGTACGTCGCGCCGCCATTCACCTGCTGGTAATTGGCGAGCGGCACGCCGCTGTTGCATGCATTCGCCTCGAAGAACCAGATCGTGGCGAGGGTGTTCGCCATCGTCTGCATCTCCGTGGGCGTCTTGTAGGGCGCGGTTTCGTTTTCGAAGCAGTGGTTGGCGCTGTAGAACCACGGCACCTGCGTCGAAGGGTCGCTATCGTTCAGCAGGGTGCCGGTGCACAGCCCGGTGAAGACGCCATCGTTGAACACCATCTGCGCCACCGCGTTGGTCGCGTTCTGGAACGCGGTCGAGGAGCTGAGCGACGAGCAGAGGATGTCGACCTCGCAGGCGCCGGAATCGCCTATGTCCTGCAAGCGCTTGCTGAAGCGGCTCGAGGGACTGGCGAAGAGATGCGAAACCTGGGCCACGCGCAGCGGCAGGCTGCGCACATCGGCCTCGCCGGGCACGAAGAATTCGACCGTCTGCGTATCGCCCTCGGTGATCGGCGACCACCACGGCGCGGTGCGGTCGGCGATATCCCCCACGCGGAACGGGCCGATCAGGCGATCGGACGCGGCGGAGCCGAAGAACACCATCTCGACATTCGCGGGAACGCCGGCCAGATCGATCGCAAGGCGCAGCGCCGCCGCATCGGGAGAGGTGACCGCGGCCTGCGCGGCGTGCCCGCCATCGACGTTCACCCAGGCGAGATCCGCGGCCGAGGGGAGCGGCGTGCCATCGCCGGCGCGCACCACGCCGATGACGAGCCGCTTCGCCTGCGTCGATGCGCGATTCGCATTGCGCACGGCCTCGATCTCGCTGTCGGCGACCGGCGACAGTTGCGCCTGCGTGCGCAGCGCGCGCGCATTGATCGTCGCTGTCTCCTGGATGCGAAGGCGCGGCGCCGGTGCGAGCGCCTTCGTGGCCAGCGCGGGTTCGCCGGAGACCATCGGCGCCTGTGCCATCGCTGAAGATGCGGCAAGGGCCGCGGCGGACACGGCAATGCGAAGGAAGGAAGCGATCATGGCCTCGGGAATGGAAAGGACTACAGGTTGGGACTCGGGCGTGTCGCTCCGAGTTCCTCGATCTAACGTGCAATCTACCCTATCGGCTGGCGCAAGGGGCGGGGGCGATCGAGGAGCGCGTCGGCGGCGGCGAGAACCGCGGCGGTGTCGATCGCGAACATGCAGCGCGGCGCGGCGCATTCCGCGGGCGTGCGCGCGCAGCGGCGCACCCATTCTATCTCGCGGCGGAAGAGCAATCTCTGGTCGCGGCACGCGAACGGATCGAGGGTGACCGCGCGTCCGGGCGTATCGCGCCAATAGCGGCCGGGCCCGGCGAGCAGCGCGGATCCCGGGCCGAACAGCGTCACCGTGGGTGTCCATGCGATGCGGCCGAGATGCGCGACTCCGGTGTCGGGCGCGACCAGCAATTGCGCGCCCGCAACGATTTGCCACAATTGCGGCAGGTCGAGCTTTCCCGCGACCGAGGGGAAATATTTGCCGGGATCGCACGCCTCGACGATCGGCTCCTCGCCGCGGCCCGCGCTCCACACCACGCCGAGCCCGCGCTTCTCGAACGCCTGCGCGATCGCCCACCAGCGCTCGGGAAGCCAATGCTTGAGCGGAGTGCTCGCGCCCACGTGCAGCACGACATACGGCGCCGCGGGCCGCTCGAACGGGCGCGCCGCCGGAGCCGGCCAATCGCCGCGAGCATAGGGCGCCGGCTCGGGCCCGTCGGCGAGATCGGCCACCATGTCGCCCCAGGAAGTGGGACTCGATGAATACGGGCGCTGCGCATCGACGAACCAATCCTTGGTCCAGGGCCGGTCGCCCGCGTGCGCGACGATGTGCTGAGCGCCCATCGCCGCGGCGACCCAGCTGTAGCGGTTGTCGCCGAGGACGAACGCGAGATCGAATGGGCCAAGCCCCAGCAGCGCGCGCGTGGTCGAGATGTCCGAAGGCCGGAAGGGCAGCGCGCGCACCCCCCAGGGATGCGACGAATACAGCGGCGCGATCGCAGGCGAGGCGAGCAGCGTGAGCTCGGCGGCGGGATAGCGCGCGCGAAGCTTCGCGAGCAGCGGCGAGAGCATCACCGTGTCGCCGAGCAGCAGGTTGTGCGCGACGAGCACGCGGCCGACCTCTTCGGGGGGCTCCGAGCGCATCGAGCGTTGGGTGAATGCGCGCGATACGACCAGCGCGCGGGTGCGGAACCGGTCACCCATGCCGGCGTTGCGCCACGTCGCGAAACACTTCCAGCATCGCGTCCACCATGCGCGCCTCCCCGAAGCGTTGCGCCGCCTCGCGCGCCGCCGCGGCGCCGAGCGCTTCGCGGCGCGGCGCGTCGTCGAGCAGGCCCTCGATCGCGCCGCGCAACGCCCGCGCATCCTCGGGCGCGACGATCACCCCCGTGCGCGCATCGCTCACGATCTCCGCGATGCTGCCCACCGGTGTCGTCACGACCGCGAGGCCGCATGCCATCGCCTGCATCAGCGCCTGCGGCACGCCCTCGTTCGCATACGAGGGCAGGCAGAACACGTCGAACGACCGCATCCAGGGCGCCACGTCCGCCTGGTTGCCGGCGAAGCGCACGGCATGTTCGATCTGCAGCCCGGCGGCGAGTTTTTCGAGCGCTTCGCGCTGCGGGCCGTCACCCACCACGATGAGCATCACCTCGGGGCGGCCCATCGCCGCGATCGCCTCGAGGAGATAGCGGTGGCCCTTCCAGCTGCGCAGCGTGGCGACGATGCCCACGATCGGGATCGCGTCCGGCAATCCCACGCCGAGGCGGGCGGCATTGCGGTCGCCGGGTCGGAAGCGCTCGAGGTCGATGCCGGTGGGAATCGAGATCACGCGCGCGCCCTCGACCCCGGTTTCCTCGATCACCTGCAAGCGAAGGCGCTCGCCGGTCGTGACGATGCGCTCGGTGGCGGCGGTGTAGAGCCAGCGCGTCGCGGCGTTGCGCGGCACGCTCGCGGAGATGTGGCGCGTGCGCACGATCGCGGGCGCGGGCCGCAAGGTACTGCAGGCGAGTGCCGCGAGCCAGCTGTCGGTGGAGCTGTGGGTGTTGACCACGTCGAACGCTCGGCCCGCGAGGAACGCGCGCAACGCGAGCATTGCGCCCACGCGCTTGCGACCGAGCGGAAGTGCCAGCGCCTCGACGCCGAAGCGCGGCGCCTCGTGGAAGATGCGCGCCTCGGCCGGCGCGGCGAGGAGCACCTCGTGGCCGCGGCGCGCGACGCCACGCGCCTCGGTCAGCACGCGGATCTCCTGGCCTCCCCAGCCGAGCGACGACTCCGTGTGCAGGATGCGCAGGCGCGCTTGCGCGCTCATGCGCCCGCGAACTGCAGCCGGTGCAGGCCGGCGTAGATTCCGCCCGAGGCGATCAGCTCGTGGTGCGCGCCCGCTTCCGCCACGCGCCCGTGGGACAGCACCACGATGCGGTCGGCCTTCTCGATGGTGGACAGCCGATGCGCAATCACGATCGTCGTGCGCCCCTTCATCAGCGCCTCGAGCGCCGCCTGCACCGCGCGCTCGCTCTCGGTGTCGAGCGCCGAGGTGGCCTCGTCGAGCAGCAGGATCGGCGCGTCCTTCAGGATCGCGCGCGCGATCGCGATGCGCTGGCGCTGCCCGCCGGAGAGCTTGGCGCCGTTCTCGCCGATCTCGGTGGCGAGCCCCTGCGGCAGTGCGCGGATGAATTCCATCGCGTGCGCGGCCTCGGCGGCGCGCACGATCGCTTCTTCCGCGACCTCGCCGGAGCGGCCGTAGGCGATGTTGGCGGCGACCGTGTCGTTGAAGAGCACCACGTTCTGCGAGACGAGCGAGAGCTGGCGGCGCAGGCTCTCGAGCGTCAGCGACTCGAGGTCGTGGCCGTCGAGCGTGATGCGGCCCGCGTCCGGATGGTAGAAGCGCGGCAGCAGGTGGATCAGGCTCGACTTGCCGCTGCCCGAGGGCCCCACCAGCGCCACGGTCTCGCCCGGCTTGATGTCGAGCGACACGTTCGACAACGCGGGGCGCGCGCCGCCGGGATACGAAAGCCAGACGTTGTCGAAGCGCACCGCGCCTTTGGCCCGCGCCATCGCCACGGTGCCGCGGTCATCCTCGGGCGGCTCGTCGACCAGCCCGAAGACGCTCTCGCACGCGGCGAGGCCTTTCTGCAGCTGCTCGTTGATGCCGGTGAGGCGCTTCAACGGCTGCAGCAGCATGCCGGTGGCCGCGATGAACTCGATGAAGCGCCCGACGTCGGTTGAGCCGGCGAACGCCTGTCCCGCGGCGAAGTAGACGATCGCCGCGATCGCGCAGGCGACGATGAGCTGGGTCACCGGCACCGTGCCTGCGGCGGCCACCGCGTGCTTCATGTTGAAGCGGCGGATCTTCTGGCCGGCTTCCTCGAAGCGTTTTATCTCGTAGGCCTGGCCGCCGAACACCCGCACCACGCGCTGGTTGGCGATCGCCTCGTCGAGCACCTCGGCGATGCTGCCCACCGCACGCTGACCCTCGCGGCTCATCTTGCGCAGGCGCTTGCTGAACGCGCGCACCACGAGCGCGATCGGCGGGATCACGAGGAATGCGATGATGGTGAGCCGCCAGTTCGAGTAGAGCAGCACGCCGAGCAGTGCCGCGATGGTGACGGTGTCGCGTACCAGCACCGTGAGCACGCTGGTGGAGGCCGCCGCGAGGTTGTTCACGTCGTTGGTGAACTTGGCCACGAGCCGCGCGGTGGCCACCTCGTCGAAGAAAGCCGGCGGCAGGCGCAGCACCTTCTCGAACATCGCGCGGCGCAGGTCGAGCACCACCTTGTTGCTCACGTAGCTCGTGGTATATCCGGACACGAAGCTCGCCAACCCGCTCACCAGGAACACCGCGACGATGCCGAGCGGCAGCAGGATCGCGAGGTCGCGATTGCGGTGCACGAAGAGCTCGTCGATCAGCGGCCCGGTGAGCTTCACCAGCGCCGCGTCGGCGAGGCCGCCCACGATCATCGCGAGGATGCCGACCAAAAGCGCGCCCCGGTACGGCCAGACATAGCGGAGCAGCCGCAGGTAGAGCTCGCGGCTCGTGGGGGTGGTGGCCTTCATCCCGCCATTATCCGATGTTTCTCGCCATGTTCTCCCTCCCCCCTTCGCGCGCTCTTCTCCCTCCCCCGTGGGGGGGAGGGCGGGGGAGGGGATTCCTCGGAGTGATGCGGGCTGACGGTCTTGGGGACGCGGATGAGCGCAGATATGCGACATCATCGCCCGGTGACGCGTTGCGAACTCTGCGACTTCGCGCTGCAGGTCACGACCTACTTGGTGAGATCGGCACCTTGCTGCGCATCGCCAAACGCTGAGTGGCGGCTACTAGCTAGGCGGAGTAGTGCGCAGCCACAGCCTGTCGCGCACGCAGCAAACACAGTCCTCGCCTATTCTTGGCATCTTTCGTAGCTGAACGTGCTCGCATTTCTGCACATGAGCGGCTCTTTCCCGATCCGGACGACCTTGCAGTCGTCCGTCGGCGGCAGATATGAAGGTCGCTCGGCAACTGCCGACGTCGCGGCCGCGTCGGGTTGAACCGATATGGCAAGCACGAAGGACTCTAACCTCCCTTTTCGTGCAACCGGCTTCAATGCGGTCAAGTTCAGTTGAAACCCTCTCAGTCTG
>JANPHA010000074.1:0-18696 GCA_031424255.1 Burkholderiales bacterium
CGCGCTCACGATGCGCAGCAGGATCTTTTCCCCCGGGTGCATCCGCGGCAGCGTGTTGTACGGCTGCGTGGGCATCCACGGGATGAACGAATCGAGAAGCGTGTCGGGACCGGTGCGGCCGTTCATGAAGTACAGCGTCGAATGGCGCGTGGTGTTGTCCACCGACGGCGTATTGCCGGTCTCGACCTGGGCGTGGATGGCCGGATCGATTTCCGTCAGCACGAAGAGATACTCGCGGTCGTACGCGGTGCCCGGGTGGGCGTAGGCGCGCTTGGCGACCGCAGGGCGCACGATCATGGCGCCGACCAGCCCCATCTCGATCTGCAGCTGCGGGTCCGTGCCGCTGTGGTAGAGATAGGTGCCCGGCTCCGAAGCGACGAACGTGTAGGTCACCGTGCCGGAAGGCGGCGCTTCGCGCGTGAGCAGGCCGGGCGAGCCGCCGGAGGCCGTGACACCTTGCTGGCCGGGGAACACGATCGACACGGGGACGCCGAGCTGGTTGCCGAGCGTCACGGTGACCGTCGCTCCCTGCGGCACGATCATCGTCGGGCCGGGGTACTGCATGCTTCCCGGGCCGTTCGCATAGCCCCAGGCGAAATGCACGTTGCCGTCGCCCGTGCTGATGTAGTCCGCCTTCGCGACCAGGTTGAAGGACGTCGCCGTCACTCCCTCGATGACGGCGAGCGCCGGTGCGGCGGCCGAGAGGAGCAGGATGCCGAGGACGGCCCTGAATGGCCGCATCAGCTTGCGCAGTGTCTTGTTCATGTTGCGTCTCCCTTTCGCGCGAACGCCGGGCGGGTCACAGGATGACGATTTCGGTCATCATTCCGCCGAAATCCTCGTCGTTGTTGCTGAGATAGTTCAGGTTGGTCGTGTACAGGAAATACGTGCCCGCGGGAACGCCGGCGGTATCGATGATCACGTCCACCGCCTCGCCTCCGCCGAGCGTTACCGAGTTGGTCTCGTAGAACATGTCCTTGCCGTCGGGGCCGCGTGCAAGGCGCGCGCCTCCGCCCACCACGCGCATCGGCAGGCCGAGAACCCCTACGGTGTAGAACCTGGTGACGTTCAGGTCGGAGATCCGCAGCAGGATCTTCTCGCCCTCGGTCGCGCGATTGAGCGTGATGAGCGAGCTGATCTTCTGCGATTCCACGCCGCCGTTTTCCTCCGGTGCGGCGAGCGGCCCGGGATTGACGGTGTCGGGATAGCCGCGCCCGTTGATCATCGGGTAGGTATCGCGCATGTCGGCAAATGGAAGCGGCTGGATGCCGAGGTGCAGCTCGTGGAAGACGTGGTCCATCGAGCCCAGCTGCAAGGCATATTCCTTGTTGTACCCGCTCGAGCCGTCGCCGTCGTTGTAGACGAACTTGGTGTACGTCTTGCCGCCGTAGACCTTGGGCGTGCCGTCCTGGGCGGGATGCACGTAGAGGTTGCCGAGCATGCCCATCTGCATGTGCTCGGTGGCTTCCACGTGGCAGTGGTACATGTACGTGCCGGGCTCGGTGAGGTTGAAGAAATACGTGAGGCTCGAGCCCATGTTGATGGCGATCGAGGTCTCGGGCAGCCCGTCGAAGACCGGCGCCTGGTTGGGGAAGCCATGGAAGTGCACCGAGTGCGGGTCGAACAGGTCGGGGCGCGAGGCCATGCCGACGTTGGTGAGCGTGAGGTAGAACTTCTGGCCCTCCCTCAGCTCGATCGTGGGTGCCGGAAAGTTCGCCGCGTGGATGCCCGCGCCGATCGCGTCCGCGAGCGGCCGGCCGGTGAGGTCGGAAAATCCGAAGTTGTAGAGGACTTTCCCGTCGGCCATCCGGATGTAGCCGTCGCCGGCCGAGAGGTGCATGCATTTGACGAGCGGATTCGGCGTATCCGGGACGGCATCGCCATCGAGGTCGCCGGGGCATTGCACGAACGCTCCGGCGCTCGCGCCCGAGGCCCAGCTTGCCAACGCGGCGACGGTCAGCGTGTAAAGGATTTTCCGAAGGTAGGGCGAACGCATGATTTTCTCTCCTTGCGATTTTTCCGCCGCCGCCGGACGCCCGTCCGGCGGCGATGTCACTCCACGATTACGGGTTGCCGTTGGCTCCACGCTCGTCCGCTCCGATGTCGGGATTCGAGTTCACCGGTCGCGGCCGATTCTGTCCGTCGAAGTCGGTGTCGGGGACCCGGGCCGTCTGGTTGCCGGCATTGAGCGCGGTCGACGTGGCCCTCAAGTGGTAGTCGCCGTACAGGCACGAGCCGGTCGCCGGGCAGGTCCGCTTGCGAAGCGTGAGCGGTCCGAAATGGACGTCGATCGCATTGCCGCCCTCGTCGAACGCGAGCGCCACGGTGTACGTGGTGGTGACTTCCGGCAGCACGATCGTCTGGCCGCGGTCGCCGTTCACGTATTCCTGGACGAACTGCGGGTTGACCGAGAAATTCGATGCGGCATGCCCCTGCGTGCTGGTGAGGATGCTGTAGCCCGGAGTCATCTTGTCCACGCCCGCGCCGATGAACAGGGGGAAGGTTCCCTGATGCGTCGTGCCGAGAACGGCGAGGTCGGAATAGACCGGTGCCTGTCCGGCGCCCACGTCGGGCACCACGCTGAAGGGAGGCGTGGTTCCGCCGACCATGAAGTAGAACGCGCGGTTGTGCCAGATGATGTTGTTGATGAACGCCATCGGGTCGGAGAACTCGGTCTTGAAGCCCGACAGGTTGCCGATCGCGAGATACAGCTGCGTGCTGTGCGCCCGCGAGACCACTCCGGCCGGCTGCGGCGTCGACTGGTTGGGCGTGGTCGGCGAGAACGCGAGGCCCGCCGTGGCCGTGCTGTCGTTGTTGGCGATCGTGTTGTTGGTGATGAACGGAATGATCGCGTCCTGCAGCGCGATGCCGCCGCCGGCGAGGCCCGCCACGTTGTTGACGATCATGTTGTTCTGCAGCGTGACCCGGTACCAATCGGTCGCGTTGTTGCTCGCGCGCTGCACGTCGAGCCCGTTGACGGAGTACAACGCGATGCCGCCGCCGTCGCCGCCTCCCGCCTGGTTGCCCTGGATGAGGTTCGAGATCACGCTCACCGAGCCGGATCCGGGCGAAATGCCGCCCGGCACGAGGGCCGCCTGGCCGCCGATGTAGATGCCGCCTCCGCTCACCGACGCGCCCTGCGTGAAGGACTGGTTGAAGACCACCGTGTTATTGGCGATCGTGCCGTTGCGGCTGAGGCCGATGTGCCCGATGCCGCCCCCGTTGCCCTGCGAGTAGTTGCCGCAGACGTAGTTCTGCGTGACACGGTAGTTGTCCGCGCCGGTGCAGATCGAGATGCCGCCTCCGTTGCTGCCCACCTCGCTGCTGCCGTTTTGCGTGACGTGGTTGTGGTGGATGTACACGTTGTCGTTCATGTTGTTCGTGTAGCCGCCGTACGCCGGCCCGTCCGTGCCTCCCGCCAGCATCGGGTGGCCGACGCGAATGCCGCCGCCATAGATGCCGGAGTTGCCGACGATCTTGTTGTTGCTGACCTCGAGGAAGCGCGTGTAGCCGCTCGCGAAGATGCCGCCGCCGATGTCGCCGCCGGTGATGGTGAAGCCGTCGATGCGCGCGTTGTTGCCCGCGGTGAACCGGTTGGGCCCGGTGTTCTTCGCGATCACCAGGATGCCGGGCCCTTCTTCCGTGTTGAAGACGCTGGGCTCGTTGTTCGGTGCGTCGAAGGTGATGGTCTGCCCGGGCAGCAGGTCCCAGGTTCCCGCGTTGTAGAGCGCGCCGACTTTCATGCGCCAGAGGTGCAGCTTCTCGGCGGGCGACTTGAACGCGTTGATGATCGTCGCGGGCGCACCCCAGGCCTGCAGGCGCACCTTCTTGTTCATGATGACGAGCTCGTTGTACGTGCCGGGCGGGACCAGGATGAGGTCGCCGTCGAGAGCCGCATCGATGGCATCCTGGATCTTGCCTTTCGGCTGGACGTACTTGGGCGGCGTGCCGCCGACCGTGACGGTCACGCCCACGATGGTGGTCTGCCCGTTCCCGCGCGTCAGCATGAGCTGGCCCGTGGTGGCGTTCGGGGGAACGCGCACGACGACCATGTTGTTGCTCCACGTACCCGCGACGACCGGGAGATCGACCCCGTTCAGGCTGACACTTCCGGTGCCCTGCGTCGCTCCGAAGCCGGAGTCGCGGAAGATGGTCTTGGGTTCGCCCGCCAGGCCAAAGGCCGGGTTCGGGACTTCATGCTGCCCGACGGCGACGATGGCCAGGCGCGCCTGTTGCGCGGCGCCCGCGCCGCTCGCAACGGCGGGGATCCACGGGCCGTTCTGGCTTGCGCCGCCCGTGCCTGCACCCGGGGCGCGGCCGTCCACCGAATAGATCATCGGGACGCCGTCGTTGAACTCGCAGTCGAGCGGGAACTGGTTGAGGCCCGCGAACGCGGCGACGGGAACCACCGGCGTATCGAGATACGTCGTCTTGCCGGGCATGTACTGCAGCGTGTAGCAGAACTGGCTGTACTGACGCTGGAAGTACGGGTCGATGATCATCTGCCCGAAGCTCGGCGAGCCGGGACGCGTGTCCTTGATCGGGCCGGGCGAATTGATGCACGTCGTCAGCATGTTCGGCATGACGCCCGACGGGAACGGCGGATTGATGGTGTAGCTCGACGGCACGAGCGCGTTGTACGTGCCCCATTGGTCGGAGTACACGCGCGAGATCTCCTCGCCGCTCCAGTCCTGGATCGACACGGGAATCCACGGCGGCGCGTACTTCTCGCCGAAGGTCGGCGCGTTCGGGTCGAACTCGTTCGCCTGGTCGTCGAGGATGAAGCCGGTGATGTGCGCGGCGACCGGAACTTCGGTGAACAAGTGGAAGTCGGCCGCCGCATTCTTGCCCTGGGCGACGTCGACCGCCTTCATGTCGCATTTCGCCCACGTCTTGCCGGGCGCGTAGGCCGGGTTCGGCACTTGCTGGTCGGCGAAGAGATTCAGGTACTGGGGCACGGGAAGCACTTCTCCCACGCACGCCGCCGGCAGCACGAGCGGCGAGGGCGTGATCGCGTCGCCGAAATCGACGTTCTTGTCGCCATTGCCCTGGTGGAGGTAACCCGGGGGCGCGACCGCTTCCACGATGTAGTGGCCGGCCGGAAGGTCCGGCTCGCCGAGCGGGCTGCCGAACGCGAAGCCACCGTCGAAGACGCCGGGGCGCATCTGGTTGAAGTTGCGCAGTCCGTCGTAGCAGTCCGTGGTGTAGCCGTTCGAGACGAAGACCGCGCCCTGGCAGCCCTGGGGAAGGTTGTCGTCCCACGAGTCGGCCGTGGTGACCTGGATCGCGTCACCGGCGCTGAACACGGTGCTGTTGAGGTCGCCGTTGCGCTTCACGTCCTCGGGGCCCTTCGCGCCGCCGGAGGACCATCCGAAGGGATAGTTGTCCACGTCGGCACGTCGCACGGCCGCAAGCGTCGCATTGAGGCTGAGGCACGTGGTCGCGCCCGGAGTGAGGTCGGGCACATCGGGAATGCCATCGCCGTTGCAGTCGCGGTACAGGTTCACCTGCACGCGCGGAATGCCGGGCTCCCAATTCTCCGCCGCGGCATAGCGCGGCTCGTCCTCCGCCCGCGTGGTGGCGTAGTGCGTGATGCCGGTGATGCCGCCGTTCTGTCCGGCGGAGTAGTTCGCCTTGCCCCATGCGATGACGTTCGTCTGACCGAGGAAGACCTGCTGCGCCTGCAGCAGCACGGGGCCTGTCTCGGTGTGCGAGAGGTTGTTGCCCGCGGGTCCGATGCGCGGCTGGCCGAGCTTGCCTATGCACTCGGGCACTTCGGCGTCCAGATCGGCTTGCATGCAGAACTGCGGCTGCGGGTTGAGGCGGTTGTACGACGGCATGGTCCAGCCGTTGTGGGGCGGAATCGCCCCGCCGTTGTCGACCACCATCGTGGCGCCGGTCGCCTTGAAGCGCGCGAAATCGACCTCGGTGATGAACCAGTTGAAGAAGGGGAAGTATTCGTTGAAGACGGCCACGCCTTGCGGGTTGGTCGCGACCGATTGGTAGATGCTGCCGTCGCGGAAACGCAGGTTGATGTTCTGGCCGGGAATGGGTTGCTCGCCCGGATCGGGAAAGCCGTTCTGGTTGGTGTCGAAGAAGACGTAGCTCTCGTGGCGCGCGTACCAGTTGAAGACCGGCACTTCCTGGAGATTCACGGTTCCGCCGCCCGCCGGAACGGTGACGTTGGCGGTGGAAATGATGATGTCGAGGGGGTCGTCCCACACGACGAGCTGGTAAGTGCCCGCGGCGACGTTGGGAATCGAGAACGTGCTGTCGGCATTGCAGGGCGCGGTGAATATTCCGCGGCCGCCGGCCGCGGCCAGCTCGTTCAGCCCGACCCAGCATTGCGGAAACGGCGCGCCGTTGTAGAACGTGAAGTCCGGCGGGCGTGAGTTGTGAATGTTGACCACCTTGCCGGTGATCGTGCTCGTGCCGTTGAGCACCGAGGCGTTGTTGATCGTGCGCACGAAGCCGATGTCGACGTGGTGGCCGGGCGGGCCGAATTCCGTGAAGAACGGCGGCTCGTTCGCTTTCACCCAGGCGTCGATGCCCTTGGTGCCCTCGATGGTGGAAGTCTGGTGCCAGTCCGCGCTCGGCGGCACCACGGTGACCGTGTATTTCGCGGGAAACAGGTTCTTGATGAGCAACACGCCGTCGGGGCCCGTCTTGAGAGCGCCGTTGCCGAGCGTTTGCACGAGGGGACTTCCGTCCGGTCCGAAGAGGAACTCGCCACTCGGCGCCCGTTGGTAGGTCGTGCCGAGCGGGTTGCCGAAGGCGTCCTTCGTGACTTGCCCGCCGGATTGGCCGTACACGCCGCCGGCTTCGGCGAGGATCACGGAGAAGCCGCCGAGCCCTAGCTCCTGCGGCAGGTTCGCCACGCCGTTGATGGGCTGGTTGTCCTCGAACACGAAGAGGGAAAGCTGCGCGGTCGGAATCGGCAGCTTGTTGACCCATATCGTGACGGCGCTCTGGCCCGGCGAGACGGGCGCGCCGCCCAGCTGGTAGCCGCCCCTCGGCAGCACCGAGACGAAGTAGCGCTTCGCCGGATCGAGCGCGATGCTCGTCGTCGGCGTCTCGCCCGAGTTCACCACGCGCATGTAGCTCTGGTGGAACCCGAGGGAGAGGTTGGTGCCGTTCGCGGGCTGGCCGGGAATCGACGCCTTCGTCTGGTCTTCCTCGACGATCCAGCGGAAGTCGGTCACCGCCGCGCCGTCGGAGCCGAGGACTTGTATGTTGAGCGCACGTGCGCTCATCGCGAACGAGAGCGCGGCAAGGAGCAGCGCGATTGCGACGAGCCGCCATTCGAGGCGTGCGTTGTTTTCGATGCGGCCGGCTTTGATGTCCATCGTGATCCTCCCTCGATACATGTCCGTTTGCCGGCAGACGCCGGCTCCCCTGGGCAGTTCGAGACAAGTCTCAATGACTCGCTGTCCTACGGCAGGGAGGCGGAATGCGTATTTGAGTAGGGCATTCACCTCCAATGCAGGTAGGGAGGGCCCGTAGCACCGGCGCAGTCCCGCCGCGCCGCTACAGGATTTCGTTCGATGGGCTTCGGCGCGTGGAGCGCCGCGCAGATGAGGAGGGAGGGGGCCGGTCCGTTCAGTGGGCGGAGCAGAACGCGACGCCTTCTTCGAACCATCCCGCCATCGAGCCGCGCACCTGCGCATCCACGATGAAGCGGTGGTTGGAGTCGCCCTGCGCGGCGCGATTGTTATAGGTGCGATATACCGGCACGCCTGCCGCGAGGCACTGGTCGAACTGCGGCATCAACGCCCAGAAGGCGATGCCCTCGAAGGCCCAGCCGAGGAAAGGCTTTGCGCCGGCGTTCGCGCGCCCATCGCGCTCGAGGTCGCGAAGCTGCTGGCATTCGCGCTCATCGCCCGTATAGAAATGCGAGTTGGGCCCGGCCGCATAGAAGCGGCAGACGGCGTGCGCATTGAGCGGCGCATCCACCGCTTTCAGCCATGCGCCGAACCGCTGTCCGGTGCGCTTCCAGCCGCCCTGGCCGGCGGCGTCGAGCAGCGCGATCTCGTCGGGCCCGGCGGCCATGAAGTAATGATCGAGCCCTTCGTGGTAATACTCGACGACGTTCGACACCGCGCTCACGCTGAAATCGCGCAGGAAGAACCTTCCCGCTTCGCCCCCCGCGATGAGACGTCCCCACGCCTCGAAGCGGTAGGCGCCGGGCGCGAGCCCGCGCAGTGGAATCGACGCGATCCGGGTCATTCCCGCGGGCACCGCTTCGGGTGCGGTGCCGAGATAGTCGAAATCGACGCGCACGGTGTCGCCGGTGACCGCCAATCTGAGGCTCTTCGGATCGAAATACGCGGCGCTGTGGATCACCAGCTCCAGGTCCTCGAAGGCGCGTGGCTCGAGCGGCACTATATATGCGCCCCAATCCCACGGCGCGGACACGATGAGCTTCGTGGCGGCGACGATCGGGCTCGAGCCGGGATGATCGGTGTCGTGGAGCCGCGCCTCGAGACTGTATTCACCCGGTGCGAACACGCCGATCGGCACGGGCATCGAGCCGATGCTCGGCGGAAAAGGCCGAAGGTATTGCCGGGATAGTCGTGCTCGATCGTGATCGTGTTTGCCGAGCGCGAGTAGCGCGCGGCGGGGATGAACATGAGCGGCGCATCGCGCAGCTCGACCTGTACCGGTTGTCCGTACGCGGGCAGGGCCGGAGTCGTCACAAGGGTGGGCGCGGCCCCGGCATGCATCGCGGCGGCGGCGAGAGCTGCCGCGGCCAGCGCGGGAAGCCGCGCGCGGTGATACAAGGGGAACATGCGAGGAGTCTCGCGGACGCGGGCGAGCGCATCAGGAGGGCGGATTGCGTATACGGCGGCCGCGCCCGCCTCCATCGGGGGGAGGGAAAGACTGTAGTTCCGGCCTGCGCGCGAGGACGCCGTCGACGATCGCCGCGATGGTGTCGTCGATACCCGCGCGCCACGCGACCGCGTGGTCGGCGCCGGCGCGCAGCGCGGCTGCGCGCTGGCGCTCAGGCATCGCGCGCTCGAGATCGCGGCCGAACGCCACGAGCGTCGTCGACGCATCGAGCGCCTTGATCGAGCGGCCCAGGGTCGCCTTTGCGCCCGCCAGCATCGAGACGCGCACCAGCACCAGTTCCGGCCTCAACGCCGATGCCATCCTCAGGCCGCCGCGCGCATTGGCGGCCTCGAAGACCATCACCACCGGCCAATGCGCCTGGAGGCTTTCGCGAATCATGCCGCGCAGCGCCGCGTCGGCATCGATGACGAGCGTCGGGAGGCGATGGGCGAGTGTGGCCTCGACCACGGCCGCGATCTGCTCGGAAGTCGAGTCGGCCTTCGGAAGGAACTGCCATGCGCCCAGGGCCAGCGCCGCGGAGCGGTATTCGGGAAGGTCGAGGGAGGTGACGATGCACACGCGAACTTGCGGCAGCGTCGTCGCGAGCAATCCGGCAAGCTCGAGCCCGCTGCCGTCGCGCAGGCGCACGTCGGCGAACACCAGATCCGCCCTGATGGCGTTGGCGCACAGCACCGCGTCGCGCATCGTGGCCGCCTCCGCGATTTGCATGTACGGGAATTTCGAGGACAGCAGGTGGCGCAGCGAACGGCGGAACGCGTCGCTGTCGTCGACGATCAGGGTCTTGACCATTCGCACCTCAATATTCGATATTCGCCGCCCGGGCGGCCCGATCAATACAGTCGATCCCCACGATTGACGGGGAAAAGTGCGAATCCTCGCGGGGATTTCACGGCGTTGCGATGGCGCGCGCGGACGCGCATAGTCGAGCCCGTGTCGCCGCGATCGCGCGCGCACGCTTCGCCTGGGAGCCCGATGTTCAAGATCCTGCGCTATTACTCGTTCGCGAGCTTCATCAGCATCGTGCTTGCCGCGGTGGTCATGCTGGGGCTATACCGCGCGGTCTCGATTCGCGGCATCGAGGCGCTCGCCGAGACCAGCAACCTCGCGCTGGCCGAGGTCGCGATGAGCCCGATCCGCTCCGAGCTGGCCGACTATCTCGCGGCGGTCGCGGAGGATCGCGGGCCGCGCTCGCAGCCGGTGGCGCTGCCGGAGGATCTCGATGTGGTGATCAGCGAGCTCATGCGCGACAAGCACGTGAGCAGCGTGAAGATCTACAACCGCCACGGTGTCGTGAGCTTCTCGACCAAGCACGACCAGATCGGAACGGTGGACGCCGACAACGCGGGCTTCGCCGCAGCCATGAAGGGGCGTGTGTCGGTCAAGCTGGTGTACCGCGACACGTTCAATCCGTTCGACGGGGTCACCGAGGACGACAACCTCGTGGAGAGCTATATCCCGGTTCGCCTGAAACCCACCGAACCGGTGCTGGGAGTTTTCGAGCTGTACACCGATGTGGACGCGATGGTGCGCCAGGCCGAGCGCTACCAGATCCTGGCGGTTGCCGCCACCGTGCTGGTGCTCGCACTGCTCTATGTCGTGCTGCTGCTCGTCGTGCGTCGCGCGAGCGACATCATCGAAAGCCAGGCGCGCACGATCCGCGAGAAGTCCGTGATGCTGGAAGCGCTTTCGCGGGAAAGCGTGCGGCGGGAGGAACGCGAGCGCAAGACGTTCGCCACGGACCTGCACGAAGGGCTGGCGCAGACGCTGAGCGCGGTGAAGCTCGCGATCGAGCGCGCACGCTCCGTGCCCGACACCCCCGGCGGCGCGCAGCGCGACGCGCTCCAGTCGGTCGTTCCGGACCTGCAGGGCGCGATCGCCAAGGCGCGCTCGATCGCCATGGACCTGCGCCCGCCCAGCCTCGACGACCTCGGCCTCATGCCGACGATCGACGCCGAGTGCCGCGAATTCGGGGAGGCGCATCCCTGGATCCAGGTCGAGCAACGCTTCACCGTATCCGAAGCGCTCATTCCCGTGGCGTTGAAGATCGTGATCTACCGAATCGTCGAGGCGGCCCTCAGGATCGTCGCGAACCGGCAGGCGACGAGAGCCGTGAGCGCGGGCCTGGAGATGGTCGAAGGCATGCTCGAGCTCGCTATCGAGGTAGAAGGTTCCGGCGCCGAATCCGTCCCCGGCTCGGCGAAGCTACGCCGGGAAGGCGATTCGCCGTTCATGGAAATCGAGGAGCGCGTGGTCATCTCCGGCGGACACCTGTCCATCGTTCACGACGAGGACGGGGGAATGACTTTGCGCGCCGCGTGGGCCGTTGTCTTGGACGCGGTCCCGCTCCCCGAGCACATTTGACCCATATTACAGATTTAACACGCATTTAAATGGCCGCACTTGCCGTCCGCAAATTCACGGCCTATGCTGTGGCGACTAGAAGGCTGCCGGAAGAGGGCCTCGTGGGAACAACAAGGGAAGGGTGCACATGGACCCGATTGGGGATAGGGACGGCTATGTGATCATGGACCGCGAGGGGCGCGTCGTGGTCGCGAGCACGCGTTTTGCGGAGCTTGCGGGATGCGCGCCGAAGGAATTGGTCGGCCATTCCTTCGCGAATCTTTTCGATCCGTGCCAGCACACCAGCATCATGTTGGGCATCGAGACGCTCGCCCCGCGCGAACGCTTCGAGCGCGTCGCGACGCTCGCGCGCGCCGAGCGGCGCGTGCCGGTATGGCTCCTGGTGCAACGCATGCTGGAGGACCAGGCGTACGCGGGCGCGCGGTGCGCGCTGGTCGCGGCGGCGCCGGCGCGCAACGATCGCGCGCGCCCGCCCCTGCCGACCCGGCGAGCGGCGCCGGAAGGCATCTCCGGCCAGGTCCTCCTCGCGCAGGAGTCCGAGCGCAAGCGCATCGCCGCCGATCTCCACGACGGCCTGGGCCAGCTGTTGAGCGCCGCCAAGTTCGGCGTCGAGTCCGCGATGGGCGCGCTCTCCCAGGAAGCGAACGGGGACGCCAAAGGCACGCTCGTCGAGGTGGCCGCGACCGTCAAGCAGGCGCTCGAGGAAGTCCGGCGCATCGCGATGAACCTGCGGCCCTCCACGCTCGACGACCTCGGCATACTCGCCACGCTCTCGTGGTTCCTGCGCGAGTTCCGCTCGATCTACCGCAGCATCGAAGTCGAGACGGACTTCGCCATCAAGGAATCCGACGTGCCCGACGCGCTGAAGGTAGCGATCTTCCGCGTGGTGCAGGAAGCCATGAGCAACGTGGCGAAACATTCGCGCGCGAGCCGGGCGCGCGTGAGCCTCGATCGGCGCGGCGGCGGGCTGCACCTCGTCATCGAGGACGACGGCATCGGATTCGATCCGCTCGAAGTGGCGTCGCGCAAGGGACTCGCGCGACGCTTCGGCCACTGCTGCGCGCGCGAGCGCGTGGAAGCCGGCGGCGGATCACTGACCCTCCGGGCGGCCCCCGGCGGGGGTGTGAACATCACTATCTTCTGGCCATTAATCACAATCAGATCGGGGACTGAGCATGGCGGAAGCCTGGCGCATATTGATCGTCGAGGATCACACGTTGCTGCGCACCGGATTACGGGCGCTGCTTTCGCAGGACCCGGAATTCGAAGTCGTCGGGGAAGCTGACAACGGCCGCGACGCCTTTCGCTGCGTCGCGACGCTCAAGCCCGACCTGGTCCTGATGGACATCTCGATGCCGGGAATGAACGGCATCGAGGCGATCTCCGAGATCAAGCGGCGCATGCCCGAGACGCGGGTGATCGTGCTCACCGTCCACAAGACGGACGAATACATCCACGAGTCGCTGCGCGCGGGCGCCAACGGCTACGTCCTCAAGGATGCGACCTACGAGGAGTTGAGCGGCGGCATCCGCACCGTCCTCGCCGGCAAGACCTTCCTGAGCCCGGACGTGTCCGGCCGCGTGATCCACAACTATCTCGGCGCGGTGCGGACGCCGCTCGGCTCGCGTCCGGCCGACCTGCTCACGCAACGCGAGCGCCAGGTGCTCAAGCTGGTGGCCGAAGGGCACAACAATCGCTACATCGCCGAATACCTGAGCCTGAGCTCGAAGACCGTCGAGAAGCACCGCTCGAACCTGATGAGGAAGCTCGACATCCACAGCGTGGCCACACTCACCGCGTTCGCGATCGGCAACGGCCTGCTGAGCTCCGCGGAAGCCTGATCGGCGCGCCGAGCGCGCGCCTGCGGCCTTCACCCACCCTCGATTGAGGCGGCGTCCCCGCCCCGATTACACACTTCCCCTGCCTACTCCACGGCGCGGCGTCCCGGAGACTCGACAAGAGCCTTCCCGGGAACCGGGATCGCACGAACGCAGGTCCTGGGAAGGGCACGGCGATGGGCGGACGCACGGGCGGAGGCGGTTCTTTCGCGAGCGCAGCCGTGGCGAGGATCACGCTGCAGTGACTCGCGGAGTCGGCAGCGGCGGGACCGGCGCCATCTCACCCGATACCGCGCCGCAGGCGTTTCATTCGCAACGCGTCTCCACGGTCACCGCGTGGAGCTTGCCGCTGCGCGGGTCGAGCCGTGGGGGACCGCGACCGAGGGTCACGCGGACGTTGGCGAGCGACTGCGTGCGCAGGAAATCGCGCAACGCGTCGTGCGCCTTGCGCCAGATCGCCGCGCGATCGCCGTGCGCATCGAAGCGCACCACCAAGTGGTCGTTCGCGGCCTTCGCGATCTGGAAGCGGTGCTCGCCCGCGGCCTCCTCGACCACCGTGGTGAGCGCCAGAGGGGTCAGGTGCACGGTCTTGCGGGCGCGGGTCTTCAAGGCGAGAACGGCGTCCGTGCGCCCCTCGATGCGGATCGCCGGGCGGGGATTGCCGCACGCGCACAAGGTGCCCAACGCCACCATGCGGTCGCCCAGGTCATAGCGGATGATCGGCTGCACCCAGTTTGCGAGATTGGTGACGAGCACCGTGTGCGAGAGCTCGCCCGGCGGCGTCGGCTCGCCGCGCGCGTCGACTCCCTCGACGATTACCCATTCGGAGTTCACGTGCAGCCATCCCTCGCGGCATTCGTAGGCGATGCTGAGGCACTCCGATGAGCCGTACTCGACCATCACGCGGCACTGGAACGCGGCTTCGACGGCCCGCCTCGCACCGGTGCCGAGCGATTCGCCTCCAGACCAGAGCAGGGCGGGCTCGATCTTCAGCCGCCCGGCCGCCTGCTCGGCCGCGAGCAGCAGCAGTACCGAAGGGTAGCTTCCGAGATATGCCGGTTTGAAAGCGTTCAGCTCGCGGATGAGCGTGGGCAACGGGTCGAGAACGGAAAAGCTCCGCCGCACCACCGAGGGAAATGCGCGCCGCAGGTTTTCCCACGAGCTGATGCTCGCGAAATGATCGCCGGTGGCCACAACGAGCGCGCCGCGCCCGGCGGCCGCCGCGATGCGCGCGGCCCCGACCGCGTCGATCGCGTTGGCATCGAATCGCGACGCGACGAGCGCGTCGTAGACCGCCATCGCGTGGCCATCTTGCAGGAAGATGCCGGGCGTACCCGAAGTGCCCGAGCTCTTCCAGACGTGATATCGATCCAGGAACTTCTCGCCGATGCGCCCGCGGTCGGCCAGAAAGCGCTCGACATCCACCAGGCGGACGCGAGGATCGGTGCACCAGCCGTCGAATTGCGCCATGAGCGGCGCCTTCGCTACCGGGGGAAGATCCGCGAGCGTGAATGCCTCGCCCGGAAGACCCGCGTAGAGGCGCCGATAGAACGGGGAATGCTCGCGCGCGTGCCCGACGAGCCTCTGCAAGCGGTGCGCCGCGATATTGCCGGCGGGTGCGCCGCCATGGCGCGACCACCAGATCTCGGCGATGTTTCCGGCGCGGCGCCAGAACTCCAGCGCCGAGACGAGCGGCTCCAGGCCGGTGCCGGCGGGCGGCCGCGAAGTCGTGCTCTTGCGCATCCGCGTAGCATGCGCGCCACGTTCGCCCGGGTCGAGTGAGTCCAGCTGTTCGACAGGGTGAAACGGTGTTCCGCGCGGTTCCTTTCAGTCGTTCTCGCGGACCATGACGCCTCGCAGGCCGGCGACGTCGAGGATGCGGATGTGCTTCTGCTGCACCGTGATGAGGTCGTCGACCTGGAAGCGCGAGAAAAGGCGGCTCACGGTTTCGAGCGAAAGCCCCAGGTAGCTGCCGATCTCGTCGCGGGTCATGCGCAGGTGGAATTCGTGCGACGAGAAGCCGCGCGCGACGAAGCGTTGCGAGAGGTTGAGCAGGAACGCGGCGAGGCGCTCTTCGGCGCGCATCGTCCCGAGAAGCATCATCAGCCCTTGGTCGCGCACCAGCTCGCGGCTCATCACCTTCTGGAGCTGGCGCTGCATGCGCGGCTCGACCAGCAGCTCGTACGGAATGATGCAGACCTCGCTATCCTCGAGCGCGGTCACATCGGCGTTGTGGGTCTCGGTGCCGATCCCCTCCATGCCGAGGATCTCGCCGGCCATGTGAAAGCCGGTGACCTGGTCGCGCCCGTCCTCGAGCACGACGCTGCTCTTGAAGAAGCCGCTGCGCACCGCGTAGAGCGAGTCGAAGGTGCCGCCGGCCCGGTACAGGTTCTCGCCGCGGCGCACGCGCTTCGTCGCATAGTCGCGATCTCCGAGGAGGGCCGCGTCCAGCTCGGCGCGCGGCGCGGGGGCGGGGGGCTCGCGCAATGCGGCGGTTTCGATGCGCAGCGGGGCGTTCTGATCCGTCAACTCCGTGCGCTTCGCATCGAGCAGCCCATGCAACATGCTTCGCCCGTTCCTTGTTTGCGCGTGCCGGATGGCATGCGCAACGAGCTTGCGCCCTTTCCGCAAGCGGGTATGTGCGCTGCCGCACTGTCTCCGGTTCGGAATATGAACAAGCTGCACGTGGGGGCATGTCGCCCACGAGGCCGGCCATGGGGAAGTTCGCCAGGATATTGCAGGACGACGCGCAGGCAAGGGCGCAGAAACTCGCCGCCGATTCGCAGAAGGCGAGCGCGGAGGCCGCGCGGGAGGACGAATTCCGCAAGTCCGTCGCCGCGCTCATCGCGACGACGGTGACGGCGGCCTTCGAGGAATTCGTCGCCGATCTCGCGAGCGACGATTACGCGGCCGAAGTATCGCGCAACGTCGACGCCGCGGGCAATCCGGACATCTCGGTGAGATACGCGATGAAGAAGGGGCAGCGGCTCGCGGCCGATCCTTCCGAGGAGTGCGCGCTGCACGTGCGCGGCAACGTGAAGGCCGGCACGCTCGAGGTCTCTTCGCACTTCGACATGCGCGCCGGGCGCAAGGCGAGCGGAGACACGAAGAAGTCCGTTCGTCTGGAGGATGTCACGCGCGCATCGATCGATGCCGACCTGATCGGCTGCCTCAACGCCGCCCTGGCCGCGCGCAAGGTTTGAGTTGGTGGGTCGTACTGGGATCGAACCAGTGGCCCCTGCCGTGTGAAGGCAGTGCTCTACCGCTGAGCTAACGACCCGGAAGGCAACGCGCATTTTACCAGAGTCCTTCGACTTCACCGCCGCCTTGGCGTACAAAGACGGTCATGGAGCCGGGGCTCAAGCTGAACCTTGGATGCGGCGCGAGGAAGTTCGAAGGCTTCCTCGGCGTGGACAAGTACGGCGCGCCGGACGTGCTCCTCGATCTCGAGCAACTCCCGTGGCCATGGCCCGACTCGAGCGTGGACGAGGTGAAGCTGATCCACGTCCTCGAGCACCTGGGACGCGATCCCGAGGTGTTCATCGGCATCATGACGGAGCTCTACAGAGTGTGCGCGCCGGGCGCCGTCATAGAGATCGTGGTGCCGCATCCGCGGCACGACAACTTCCTCGGCGATCCGACGCATGTGCGGCCGATCTCCCAGCAGATGCTCACCCTCTTCGACCGCGAGCTGTGCGAGGCGTGGCAGGCCGCGGGCTTCGCGCATACGCCGCTCGCGATCTATCACGGCGTCGACTTCAAGATGACGAAGTGCGCGCGCGTCCCCGACGAGCCCTACCGCACGATGCTGATGGAACAGCGCATCGGCGAAGCGGAGATGGCCGAGTTCGAGCGCTCGCGCAACAACGTTATCTCGGAGCTGCGCATGGAGCTCGTGGTGCGCAAATGAAACGTAGAATGGCGTCTTTCCCGGCCGCCCTTCCATGATTCGCACCCGCTTCGCCCCCAGCCCCACCGGTTACCTGCATCTCGGCGGCGCCCGCACCGCGCTCTTCAACTGGACCTACGCGCGCCGCCACGGCGGCAAGTTCATCCTGCGCATCGAGGACACGGACCTCGAGCGCTCGACGCAGGAGTCCGAGCAGGCGATCTTCGACGCGATGAAGTGGCTCGGGCTCGACTGGGACGAGGGCCCGTATTTCCAGATGAAGCGCCTCGACCGCTACAAGGAGGCGGGCGAGCGGCTGCTGTCGAAGGGGCTCGCGTACTGGGACTACAGCTCGAAGGAAGATCTCGACGCGATGCGCGAAGCCCAACTCGCGCGCGGCGAGAAACCGCGCTACGACCGGCGCTGGCGCGACTCGAAGGAGGCACCCCCGCCCGGTCGCACGCCGGTACTGCGCTTCAAGAATCCGCTCGAGGGCGACGTCACCTGGGACGACATCGTGAAGGGCCCGATCACCGTCTCCAACGACGAGCTCGACGATCTCGTCCTGCTGCGCGGCGATGGCGTGCCCACGTACAACTTCGGCGTGGTCGTCGACGATATCGACATGTCGATGACGCACGTGATCCGCGGCGACGACCACGTCAACAACACGCCGCGCCAGATCAATCTCTATCACGCGCTCGGAGCCGAGCTGCCGCTCTTCGGCCACGTGCCGATGATCCTCGGCGCCGACGGCCAGCGTTTGTCGAAGCGCCACGGCGCGGTGAGCGTGATGCAGTACGAGGAGGAGGGCTACCTGCCCGATGCGATGGTCAACTACCTTGCGCGCCTCGGCTGGTCGCATGGCGACGAGGAAATCTTCACGCGCGCGCAGCTGGTCGAGTGGTTCGACCTTCGCCACGTGAGCAAGTCGCCGGCGCGCTGGGATCCCGAGAAGCTCAAGTGGATGAACGGCGAGTACCTGCGCAAGCTCCCCGACGAGGAGCTCGTGCGCCGGCTGCGCGACGCGAAGCCCGAGGTCTACAAGTTCATCGCCTCGGTGATGGATCCGCTCGCGATGACCGCCGCGGGGAAATTGAAATTCCAGTTGCTTTCCGACCACGAGAAATTCCTCGTGGCGATGGCGCAACCGGGACATCCCGAGGAGGCCGTGGCGAAGGAGCATCTGAATGACGCCGGACGAGGCGTGTTGCGGGAACTTGTGCCGAAGATGAAGGCGGTGAGCGACTGGAAGGCGAGCGCGATCAGCGCCGCATTGAAAGAGACCGTGGCCGCCCACAAGTTGAAGATGCCCCAGGTGATGATGCCGTTCCGGGCCGCGCTGACCGGCCTCGCCCAGACCCCGGCCATCGACGCGATCGCCGCCGCACTGCGCAAAGAGGTCGTTCTCGAGCGCCTGGAGCGGGCCGCAGGGGCCTGAATACGATGGCTTCTTTGCGCAACGGCCCTCGAAACGCTATAATTTCGGACTCGGTCGGGGGTATAGCTCAGCTGGGAGAGCGCTTGCATGGCATGCAAGAGGTCAGCGGTTCGATCCCGCTTACCTCCACCACACAGTTTCGGGAGTTTCGTTCTTTTGATTTCCACTGAACCGGAAGCCCTCTAGCTTCCGGTTTCGTTTGTCCCCATCGTCTAGAGGCCTAGGACACCGCCCTTTCACGGCGATAACCGGGGTTCGAATCCCCGTGGGGACGCCAAGACGAAGAACGCCCACCACTTCGGTGGGCGTTTTTCATT
>JANPHA010000075.1:0-9761 GCA_031424255.1 Burkholderiales bacterium
TGAGCTACGACGACATCCAGTCCGCGGACCTCGCGATCGAGGCGGTGTTCGAGGAGATGGGCGTGAAGGAAGGTGTGCTCCGGAAGCTCGACGAAGTGATGAAGCCCGGCGCGATCCTCGCCTCGAACACTTCCACGCTCGATGTGAACCGGATCGCCGCCTTCACCAAGCGGCCGCAGGATGTCGTCGGCATGCACTTCTTCAGCCCCGCCAACGTGATGAAGCTGCTCGAGGTGGTGCGCGGCGAGAAGACCGCCAAGGACGTCCTCGCCACGGTCATGCAGGTGGCCAAGAAGATCCGCAAGACCGCCGTCGTCTCGGGCGTGTGCGACGGCTTCATCGGCAACCGCATGGTCGAGCAGTACCTGCGCCAGGCGCTCTTCCTGCTCGAGGAAGGCGGGTCACCCCAGCAGGTCGACCAGGCGATGGAGAAGTTCGGCATGGCGATGGGCCCGTTCCGGATGAGCGACTTGGCCGGCAACGACATCGGATGGGCGAGCCGCAAGCGCCGCTATGCCGAGAAGCCTGTTGTGATCTATTCGCGCATCGCCGACCGGCTGTGCGAGCTCGGCCGCTTCGGACAGAAGACCGGCAGCGGCTGGTACCGCTACGAGGCCGGGCGCCGCGACGCGATCCCCGATCCGGCGGTGGACGAGATGATCGCGGCCTACCGCAAGGAGAAAGGCATCGCGCCGCGCAAGATCGGCGACGACGAGATCGTCGAGCGCTGCGTCTACGCGCTGGTGAACGAGGGCGCGCGCATCCTCGAAGAAGGCATCGCCTCGCGCGCCTCCGACATCGACATGGTCTACCTCACCGGCTACGGCTTTCCGCTGCATCGCGGCGGCCCGATGCTCTACGCCGACATGGCCGGGCTCTACAACGTCGCCCGCACGATGCGGCGCTTCGCAGCCAATCCGCACGGCGACCCGGGGTTCTGGAAGCCCGCGCCGTTGCTTGCGAAGCTCGCCGCCGAAGGCAAGGCTTTCACGGGAGAGGGCAAATGACCGACGCAGTCATCGTTTCAACCGCCCGCACCGGGCTCGCGAAGTCGTGGCGCGGAGCGCTCAACATGACCCACGGTGCCACGATGGGCGGGCACGTGGTGAAGCATGCGATCGAGCGAGCGCGCATCGATCCCGCGTCGGTGGAAGACGTGATCATGGGCTGCGCCTACCCGGAAGGTGCGACCGGCGCGAACATCGCACGCCAGATCGCATTGCGCGCCGGCTGCCCGGTGACCGTGTCCGGCGTCACCGTGAACCGCTTCTGCTCCTCGGGCCTGCAGGCGATCGCGCTCGCGGCGCAGCGCATCATGGCCGGCGAGGGCGATACGTTCGTCGCGGGCGGCGTGGAATCGATCTCGTGCGTGCAGAACGAATCCAACCGCCACATGATCCGCGAGTCGTGGCTGCTGCAGCACAAGCCCGAGATCTACTGGACGATGCTACAGACCGCCGAGAATGTCTCCAAGCGCTACGGCATCGCGCGCGACAAGCAGGATGAATACGGCGCGCGCAGCCAGCAGCGCGCGGCCGCTGCGGCCGCCGCCGGCAAGTTCAACGACGAGATCGTGCCGATCGCCGTCACGATGGGCGTGGGCGACAAGGACTCGGGGCGGCTCCTCACGAAGCAGGTCACGCTCGCCTCCGACGAGGGCATTCGCGCCGACACGACCTACGAGGGTGTCTCGAAGATCAAGCCGGCGATGCCCGGCGGCGTGATCGCGGCGGGCAACGCGAGCCAGTTTTCCGACGGCGCGTCGGCGTGCGTGGTGATGAGCGCGGCGGCGGCTTCGAAGCAGGGCCTGAAACCGCTCGGCATATTCCGCGGCTTCGCGATCGCGGGCTGCGAACCCGACGAGATGGGCATCGGCCCCGCGTTCGCCGTGCCGAAGCTGCTCGCGCGCACCGGCAAGAAGGTCTCCGACATCGACCTGTGGGAATTGAACGAGGCCTTCGCGGTGCAGGTCATCTACTGCCGCGACAAGCTCGGCATTCCCGACGACCGGTTGAACGTGAACGGCGGCGCGATCGCCGTGGGCCACCCGTACGGCGTCTCGGGCTCGCGCCTCACCGGACATGCGCTGATCGAGGGCAAGCGGCGGGGGGCGAAACTCGTGGTCGTCACGATGTGCATCGGCGGCGGCATGGGTGCAGCCGGATTGTTCGAGGTGGCCTGATCCCGTGACTACGCCCGATTTCACCACGCGCCCGCTGCTCGCAACCGACCAGGAAGTTCTCTGGGACTTGTTCCACATCGCCTTGTGGGATCCGCCGCCCGCGCCGCCGCGGCCGCGCTCCGTGCTCGAGCAACCCGAGGTGCGCATCTACGCCGAGAACTGGGGACGCGAAGGTGACGTCGGCGTGGCCGGGATGATCGCCGGGCGCAAGCTGCCGATCGGCGCCGCGTGGATGCGGCTCCTCACCGGAGGAAAGGGCCTCGCGTACATCGACGACGAGACGCCACAGCTCGGGATCGCCCTCTTCCCCGAGTTCCAGCGGCAGGGATTCGGCGAGCTGATCCTGCGCGCCACGCTCGACGCCGCGCGGCCGCGCTACCCGCAGGTATCGCTCAGCGTGCATCCCGAGAATCCGGCAGCCGCGCTCTACCGCCGCTGCGGGTTCGTGCAGGTCGATGTACGCAAGACCTACTTGGTCATGGTCCACGACGTGCGCGGGAGATGACGATGCCGAGACAAAACTTCGGAACCGAAACTCCGTGGGAGCCGATCGCCGGATACTCGCGCGCGGTGCGAGTCGGCCCGTACGTGCACGTCTCCGGGACGACCGCCACGGACGGGCAAGGCGGCATCGTCGGCGCGGGTGAAGCATATGCCCAGGCGATCCAGTGCCTGCGCAACATCGAGGCGGCGCTCGTCCGCGCGGGCGCCTCGCTCTCCGACGTCGTGCGCACGCGCATGTACGTGGTGGATATCACGCAGTGGGAAAAAGTCGGCCGCGCCCACGGCGAGTTCTTCAAGGACATCCGGCCAGCGACCAGCATGGTCGAGGTGCGCGCGTTGATCGCGCCGGAGATCCTGGTCGAGATCGAGGCCGACGCCTACGTCGGCGAGTAAGTCCTAGGAGCGCGCGAAGCGCTCGAGGTGATGATCGGCATCGCCGAACTGCTGCGCGATCATGGTCAAACGGCGGAACGTGTGGCTCACCTTGAGCTCCTCGCTCATGCCCATGCCGCCGTGGAGCTGGATCGACTCCTGGCTTACGTGGCGGCAGGCGTCGGCGATCTTGATCTTGGCCGCGGAGACGATGCGTTTGCGTTCCGCGAGGTCCCTCTCCGAATCGACGCGCGCGCAAGCGAGGCTCGCCATGGACAGCGCCTGCTCGAAGCTGATCACCATGTCGACCATGCGGTGCTGGAGTGCCTGGAACGATCCGATCGGCACGCCGAACTGCTTGCGCGCCTTGATGTATTCGAGCGTGGCGTCGTTGGCATAGCGCAGCGCGCCGACCGCCTCGGCGCAGACGAGCGCGGTCGCGTAGTCGGTGACCTCCTCGATCATTGGCAGCGCGCGTCCCTCCTCGCCGATCAACGCATCGCTGGAAACCACCACGCCCTTGAACACGATATCGGCGGCGCGCAACTCATCGAGCGTGCGGTAGCTCTTCATCATGACACCCGGAGCCTTCGGATCGATCACGAACAGGCTGATCCCGTCCGCGTCGGTATCGCCGCCCGAGGTGCGTGCCGATACCACGAGGCGATCCGCGAGCGGCGCGTGCACAACCACGCGCTTGACGCCGTCGATCGTGTAGCCTTTCGCGCCCTTTTTCGCGCGCGTCGCCACATGCGCCAGGTTGTAGCGAGCGCCTTCCTCGGTCTGCGCGAACGCCATCTTCATCCGGCCCTCGACGACCGCCGGGATAATGTCGTTCTTCTGCGCCTCGCTGCCGCCGCGCGCGACGAATTGCGCGCCCAGCCCGACCGTCGAGAGATAGGGCTCGACCAGCAACGCATCGCCCATCGCCTCCATCACGCTCATCAGGTCGACCGCGCCGCCGCCGAACCCGCCGTAATCCGACGAGAATGGCAACCCGAGCAGGCCGATGTCGCCGAGCGATTTCCACACGGCGTCGCTCGATCCCTGCGGCGAGGCCACGATCTTCTTGCGGGCCTCGAAGGCGTAGTCGTTGGCGACGAAGCGCTTGACGGTGTCGGCGAGCAGCTGCTGCTCTTCGCTGTAGTCGAATTTCATAGCCCGAGGCTCATCTTGGCGATGATGTTGCGCTGGATCTCGTTGGAGCCCGCGTAGATCGAGGTCTTGCGGTAGTTGCAGTAGCGCGGTGCGAGCCCCGCCATGATCTCGTCGAATTGCGCGGCATGGTCGACCGGCGTGAACGGCTGCGCGAGCTGCCCGGCCGCCTGCATCATCAGCTCGGTAAGCGCCTGCTGTATCTCGGTGCCGCGGATCTTGAGCATCGAGATCTCCGCCCCCGGTTGGCGGCCGCCGCGCAGCCGGTCGAGGAATCGCAGGTTGGTGATCTCGAGCGCCATCAGCTCGACCTCGACGCGCGAAAGCTTGTCGCGGAAGCGCGTGTCCTCGATCAGCGGCTTGCCGTCCTTCCTTTGCGTGGCGGCAAATTCCTTCAGCTTCGCGAGCTCGCGGCGCGATCCGCCGATGCGCGCGGTATTCATGCGCTCGTGCCCGAGCAGGTACTTGGCGACGGTCCAGCCCTTGCCCTCCTCGTGCACCAGGTTCTCCAGCGGCACCTTCACGTCGTCGAAGAACACCTCGTTCACCTCGTGCCCGCCATCCATCAGGATCAGCGGCCGCACGGTGATGCCGGGAGTCTTCATGTCGATCAGCAGGAACGAGATGCCCTCCTGCTTCTTGCCGGGGCCCGTCTCGTTGCGCACCAGGCAGAAGATCCAGTCGCCGTAGTGCGCGAGCGTGGTCCAGGTTTTCTGGCCGTTGACGACGTAATGGTCGCCTTCACGCACCGCGCGCGTCGTGAGAGACGCGAGGTCGGAGCCGGAGCCGGGCTCCGAATATCCCTGGCACCAGAAATCGTCGCCGTTGTAGATGCGCGGCAGGAACTTGCGCTTCTGCGCCTCGGTGCCGAAGCGCAGCAGCACCGCCGCGCACATCGTGAGCCCGAACGGAATCAGCGGCGGCGTTCCGACGAAGCCGCACTCCTCCTCGAAGATATAGCGCCGCACGACGTCCCAGCCGGTGCCGCCCCAATCCTTCGGCCACGCCGGCGCGATCCAGCCCTGCTTGGCGAGGATGCGGTGCCAGCGCTGCAGGTCGTCCTTGGAGAGGTGCGCATAGGTCGCGACCTTCTCGCGCAGGTCGTCGGGGAGGTTGGCTTGCAGCCACCCCCGCACCTCGTCGCGGAAGGCCAGCTCGTCGGGGGAATAGTTCAGATCCATGGGTGCAAGTTTAATGGAACGCGGCGGTGTAAGCTGCCGGGCCATGAGCCTCCAAAAACTGCTCGATCTCGACGGCCGCGTGGCCCTGGTCACCGGCGGATCCCGCGGCCTCGGGCTGCAGATGGCCGAAGCGCTGGGCGAGATGGGCGCGCGCGTGGCGCTCACCGCGCGCAAGAAGGACGAGCTCGACGAGGCGGTCGCGCGCTTGAAGGTCCGCGGCGTCCAGGCAGTGCCGCTGGTGTGCGACATGTCGGACGTGGCCGCGATCGCGCCCGCGGTGGAGCAGGCAATTGCGGCGCTCGGCCCGATCGACATCCTCGTCAACAACGCCGGGACCACCTGGGGTGCGGACGTGGTCGACCACCCGCTCGCGGCCTGGCAGAAGGTGATGAACCTGAACCTGACCGCGATGTTCGTGACGAGCCAGGAGGTGGGCAAGCGCTGCATGGTGCCGCGCCGCCGCGGCAAGATCATCAACATTGCCTCGGTGCTCGGCATCGTCGGCGGCGGCGACACCTCGCGCCCCGGCACCATCGCCTACAACACCAGCAAGGGCGGCGTGATCAGCTTCACCCGCTCGCTCGCCGCCGAATGGGCGCAGCACGACATCAACGTGAACGCGATCGCGCCGGGCTTCTTCCCGACGCAGATGACCAAGGGCATCCTCGAGATGCTCGGCGATCGCGCCGCGAGCAAGGCGCCGCTCAACCGCGTCGGCGGGCCCGAGGACCTCAAGGGGATCACCGTGCTGCTCGCATCCGACGCGGGCGCCTTCATCACCGGGCAGATCGTCGCCGTCGATGGCGGATTCACCGCGATCTGACCAAGCGCCGGGCGCGCCGCGCACCTGCGAGGACCTGTTGTCGCGTCCGTTCGGCACGCTGTCGGAGATGATCCGCTTCCAGGCCGCGCAGCGCCCGCGGCACGTGGCACTGATCGAGGACGATCGCCACATCGACTACGGCGAGTTGGACGCGATGATGGATCGGATCGCCGCATCCTTGCAGCGCGACGGCGCCGAGCAGGGTGAGGCGGTCGCGATCTGCGGCGCGAATTCGATCGACTATGCGCTCGCCTTCCTCGGCGCGTTGCGAGCGGGACTTCCAGCGGCGCCGGTGCCCGCGGGCGTGACCGCGGAGAGCCTCGCCGCCATGGTCGCGGATTCCGGCGCGCGTCATCTGTTCATCGACGCGGCCGCGGAGGAGGCGCTCGGGTCGGTTCGCGATCGCATCACCGCGAAGCGCATCGGGATTTCAGGCTCGAGGGCGCAGATCCCGTTGAGCGAGTGGCTGATGCCGCCGGGATCCACGCCGCGGCCGGCGGAGGTCGGCCCCGAGGCGCCCTTCAACATCATCTATTCCTCCGGCACCACCGGCGCCCCGAAGGGCATCGTGCAGCCGCACGCGATGCGTTGGTCGCACCTGCAACGCGGTCCTTCCTACGCTTACGGACCGGACTCCGTCACGCTGCTGTCGACACCGCTGTGCTCCAACACGACGTTGGTCGCTTTCTTCCCCTCGCTGGCGCTGGGCGGCACCGTCGTGCTGATGGGCAAGTTCGATGCGGCGGGCTACCTCGCGCTCGCGCAGCGCCATCGCGTCACGCACACGATGCTGGTGCCGGTGCAATACCGCCGCATCATGGCGCTCGCGGATTTCGAGCGCCACGATCTCTCGTCGTTCCAGGTGAAGTTCTCCACCAGCGCCCCGTTCGCCGCGGCGCTCAAGGCCGATGTTCTCAAACGCTGGCCCGGAGCGTTGATCGAGTACTACGGCATGACCGAAGGCGGCGGCACGTGCGTGCTCGCCGCGCACCTGCATCCCGACAAGCTGCACACGGTGGGATGTCCCGCGCCGGGCCACGACATCCGCGTGATCGATGAAGCCGGCCGCGAGGTGGCGCGCGGCGAGACCGGCGAGGTCGTCGGCCATTCGCCCGCGATGATGACCGGATACCACCGCCAGCCGGCGCTCACCGCGAAGGCCGAGTGGTTCGACGCCGAGGGGCGGCGCTACATCCGCACCGGCGACGTGGGCCGCTTCGACGACGACGGCTTCCTCGTGCTGCTCGATCGCGCCAAGGACCTGATCATCTCCGGCGGCTTCAACGTGTACCCGAGCGACCTCGAAGCCGTGGTCTCGAGCCATCCCGATGTGGCCGACGTTGCCGTGGTGGGCGTACCCTCTTCGGAATGGGGCGAGACGCCGGTCGCCTTCGTCGTGGCGCGCGCCGGCGCGAGCCTCGACCCTGAGGAGTTGCGCACGTGGGCCAACGGCAAGCTCGGCAGGATCCAGCGCCTCGCCGCGGTGCGGATCGTCGAGAGCCTGCCGCGCAGCCCGATCGGAAAGGTGTTGAAACGCGAATTGCGCGCCGGCTACGAGCGCGCGGGCGCACCGTCGTGAAAACCAACGAGGAGAAACCAATGAAAGAGAATCGCAGGGACTTTCTCAAGCAGGCCGGTGTCGCGGGCGCGGCCGCCGTGGTGGCGGGTGGATGCGCGGTCACGGCGCCGGTGGCCGCGAGCGCGCCGCGCCGCACGGCGGGCGGCCCGATGCCGAAGCAGATGACGTTCGTGACCGTCATGCAGGACGGCGTGCCGTCGCTCGGCGTGAAGACGCAGCGCGGCATCCTGGACGTGCGCAAGTGCGCGGGCCATCACGGCAGCGCCGCTCCCACCACGATCACCGACCTGATCCGCTACGGCGAGGGCGGGCTCGGCGAGCTCACGCGCATGGCGCTCGCCCAGGGCGACGCGGCGATGTTCCTCGACGAGGGCACGGTCCGCTTCGGCCCGACGGTCACCGATCCCGGCAAGATCGTGTGCGTGGGCCTGAACTACGCACGCCACGCGCGCGAGACGAACAATCCGATTCCCACGCTGCCGATCCTGTTCAACAAGTTCAACAACGCGTTGAACAGCCATCAGGGCACGGTCAGCGTCTCCACCGTGCCGGCGACGAATTTCGACTACGAGTCGGAGCTGGTGATCGTGATGGGCCGCAGGGCGCGCAACGTGAGCGAGGCCGACGCGCTCACCTACGTCTTCGGCTATTGCAACGGCAACGATTTCACCGCCCGCGACCTGCAATCGCGCAGCAGCCAGTGGATGATCGGCAAGACCTGCGACGGCTTCGGAGTGCTCGGGCCCTATCTCGTCACCGCGGACCAGGTCGACCCCAACAACCTCAAGGTCGTAGGCACGGTCAACGGCCAGGTGCGCCAGTCGTCCAACACCAGCGACATGGTGTTCAACTGCGCGCAGATCATCGCCTACACCTCGAAGCTGATGACGCTCGAGCCGGGCGACATCATCTACACCGGCACGCCCGAGGGGGTCATCGCCGGCTACCCGAAGGACAAGCAGGTGTGGCTCAAGCCCGGCGACAAGCTCACCACCACGTTCGGCAACCTGGGGACGCTGAGCTTCTCGCTGACCTGAGCGCGTTCAGTCGCCCAGCCCGGCGAAGAGCGGCGTGCTGAGATAGCGCTCGCCGAACGAGGGGATGATCACGACGATCAGCTTCCCCTTGTTCTGCGCGCGCTTCCCCACTTCGAGCGCGGCCCAGATCGCGGCACCCGAGGAGATGCCCACCAGCAGTCCCTCCTCGCGCGCCATGCGCCGCGCGTAGTTGATCGCGTCGTCGTTCTTCACGCGCACCACCTCGTCATAGATCTTGGTGTTGAGGATCTTCGGGATGAAGCCCGCGCCGATCCCCTGGATCGGGTGGCTGCCCGGCTGCCCGCCCGACAACACCGGCGATGCGTCGGGTTCCACGGCGATGCATTGAAACGAGGACTTCCTCGCCTTGATGACTTCGCCCACCCCCGTGATCGTGCCGCCGGTGCCGATTCCCGAGACGAGGATGTCGACCTTTCCGTCGGTGTCCTTCCAGATCTCCTCCGCGGTGGTGCGCCGGTGCACGTCGGGATTGGCGGGATTCTCGAACTGCTGCGGGATGAAATAGCGCGGATCGGCCGCGGCCATCTCCTCGGCCTTGCGGATGGCACCCGGCATGCGCTCCGGGCCCGGCGTCAGCACGAGCTCCGCGCCGTAGCCGCGCAGCAACATGCGCCGCTCCTTGCTCATGGTCTCGGGCATGACGAATGTGCACTTGTAGCCGCGCTGCGCGCACACCATCGCGAGCCCGATCCCGGTGTTGCCGCTGGTGGGCTCGAGGATGATGGTGTCGGGCTTGATGCGTCCCGCCTTCTCGGCGGCCTCGATCATCGAGAGCCCGATCCGGTCCTTCACGCTATGGGCCGGGTTCTGGAACTCGAGCTTGGCGACGATGGTGGCACCGACGCCCTCGGCCATGCGGTTGATGCGCACCAGCGGGGTGTTGCCGATGAGATCGGTGACGTTGTCG
>JANPHA010000076.1:0-5897 GCA_031424255.1 Burkholderiales bacterium
GCCACAGCCGCCTCCCGAGCACGGTTTCCACGTAGCCGCGTTCGCGCGCTTCATTGCGCGTCCTCTCCATGTAGCGCGCCACACCCGGATAGCGCGAGAAGTACTTGTCCATGTAGCTCTGCGCGGCGGTGCGGTCGATGCCGAGGTTGCCGGCAAGCCCGAAGGCGCTCATGCCGTAAATCAATCCGAAATTGATCACCTTCGCGTAGCGGCGCTGCTCGCTCGTCACCTCGCCGGGCGCGGTGCTGAATACCTCCGCCGCGGTATGGCGGTGGATGTCCTCGCCGCGAGAGAAGGCATCGAGAAAGCCGGGGTCGCCGGAGAGATGCGCCATGATGCGCAGCTCGATCTGCGAGTAGTCCGCCGAGACGATCTTCGAGCCCGGCGGCGCCACGAATGCCTCGCGGATGCGCCGGCCCTCGGCGGTGCGCACCGGGATGTTCTGCAGGTTGGGATCGTTCGAGGAGAGGCGCCCGGTCACCGCGACCGCCTGTGCATAGTTGGTGTGCACGCGCCCGGTCTTCGCGTTCACCATCTTCGGAAGCTTGTCGGTGTAGGTGCTCTTCAGCTTCGCGAGCCCGCGATGCTCGAGGAGCGCCGCGCAGATCGGATGGTCCTGCGCGAGCTTCTCCAGCACTTCCTCGTCGGTGGACGGCACTCCCGAAGGCGTCTTCTTGATCACCTTCAGTTTCAGCCGGTCGAAGAGGATCTCGCAGAGCTGCTTCGGGGAGCCGAGATTGAACGGGCCGCCGGCGTATTCGTAGGCCTTCGCCTCGACCGCCATCATCTTCTGGCCGAGCTCGTTGCCCTGCGCCGACAGCAGGCTGGCGTCGATCAGCACGCCGTTGCGCTCCATCGTGAGAAGCACGCCCGCAACCGGAATCTCGATGCCGGAGTAGATGTAGTCGAGCTTCGCATCCTTCGCGACGCGCGGGTAGAGCGCGCCGTGCAGCTGCAGCGTCACGTCGGCATCCTCGGCGGAGTACGCGGTGGCGCGCTCGAGATCCACCTGCTCGAACGGAATCTGCGAGGCACCCTTGCCCGCCACCTCGACATAGGAGAGCGTCTTCGCGCCGAGGTAGCGCGTGGCGAGCGAATCCATGTCGTGGCGCTGGTTGCTCTCCAGCACGTACGACTGCAGCAGGGTGTCGTGCACCACGCCGCGCATGTCGATGCCGTGGTTGGCAAGCACGTGGCGATCGTACTTCGCGTTCTGCCCGACCTTGAGCCGTGTTTCGCTTTCGAGCCAGGGCCGCAGGCGTGCGAGCACCCGGTTGATATCGAGCTGGTCCGGCGCGCCCGCGTAGCGGTGGCGCAGCGGCAGGTACGCGGCCTCGCCCGGCGTCACCGCGAACGAGAGCCCGATGATCTGCGCGGTCATCGGGTCGAGGCTCGAGGTCTCGGTGTCGAAGCACGCGATCGCCGCCGACTCGAGCTTGCCGATCCAGCGCTCGAGCGAATCCATGTCGAGCACGGTCTCGTAGCGGCGCGTATCGACAAACGCGACGACGTCCACCGAGGTCTGGATCGGTGCCGCGAAATTGCGCTGCGGCGTGGCGGCCTTGCGGACCGGTGCCGGCACCGCGTCGCCGCCTTCGGGCGCGTCCTCCTTGTTCTGCAGCGCATCGCGCAGCGTGCGAAACCCGAAGCGCTGGTAGAGATCGGACAGGGCCTTGTCGTCCGAGCCCTGGTCGGTGAGGGACTCCATCTCGAACGGCAGCTCGACATCGGTCTTCACCGTGACGAGCTGGCGCCCCGTGGGAAGCCAGTCGAGCGCCTTGCGCAGGTTCTCGCCGACCACGCCCTTCACCTCGCCCGCGTTGCGCATCACGCCCTCGAGCGAGCCGTATTGCTCGATCAGCCGCGCGGCGGTCTTGGGGCCGACCTTCTCCACGCCGGGAACGTTGTCGACCGCATCGCCCATCAGCGCGAGATAGTCGATGATCAGCTCCGGCGGCACGCCGAACTTGGCCTTCACCCCCGCCGGGTCGAGCTTGTCGTTGGACATCGTGTTGACCCAGAGGACCTTGTCGGTCACGAGCTGGGTGAGATCCTTGTCGCCGGTGGAGATCACCGAATCCCATCCGTGGTTTTTCTCGGCGTGGCGCACGAGCGTGCCGATCACGTCGTCGGCCTCGACGCCGTCGACGATCACGATCGGCCACCCGAGCGCGCGGACCACTTCGAAGAGCGGCTCGATCTGGCGTGCGAGGTCCTCGGGCATCGCCTGGCGCGTGGCCTTGTACTGCGGATAGATCTCGTCGCGGAAGGTCTTGCCCTTCGGATCGAACACCGCTGCGATGTAGTCGGAGGGGAAGTCCTGCTTCAGCTTCCTCAGCATGTTGATCACGCCGAGGATCGCGCCCGTGGGCTCGCCTCCGGGGCTGCGGAACTCGGGAAGGGCGTGGAAGGCGCGGTAGAGATAACTCGAGGCGTCGACCAGCAGCAGGCGTTTGCTGGAATCGTTCACGGCATTTGTCGGGAAATCAGATTGGGCATCCGTTTTTGGTATGGTGTCCATGCGAAATCTGAAATTTTCCCGATTGCCCGAAAGCCGGAGTTCCCATGCCCATCGCCGCCCCCAAGATCCCGAAACCCTCGGACCCCCAGCTGGTGAAACGCTCGCAGAGCTCTGCGCGCGAGGCGTGGCGGATGTTCGAGATTATCGCAGAGTTCGTCACCGCCACAGAGCGGCTGCAGGCGATCCAGCCCGCGGTCTCGATCTTCGGCAGCGCGCGCACCACACCGGAAAACCCCTACTACCGCACGGCGGAGGACATCGCCCGGCGCCTCTCCGGGGCCGGCTTCGCGGTGATCTCCGGCGGCGGTCCCGGCATCATGGAAGCGGCGAACAAGGGTGCATTCGAGGGCTCGAGCCCAAGCGTGGGGCTGAACATCCAGCTGCCCTCCGAGACGAGCGGCAACGCCTTCCAGGATGTCTCCCACACCTTCCAGCACTTCTTCGCGCGCAAGGTGATGTTCGTGAAGCTCTCGTGCGCGTTCGTGATGATGCCGGGCGGCTTCGGCACGATGGACGAGCTCTTCGAGGTCCTCACGCTGGTGCAGACCGGGAAGATCCGCAGGATTCCGATCATCCTGGTGAACTCGGTGTTCTGGGCCGGGCTGCTCGACTGGGTGCGCGGGCGCCTGCTCGACGACGGAATGATCGGTGTCGACGATCCCGACCTGTTCCAGGTGATCGACGACCCGCAGGCGGTGGTCGACGCGATCTTCAATCACTACCAGGCGCGCGGATTCGAGCCGTCGCCCTCGGAACGCGAGGCCGAGCTTTCGCTCTAACTGGTACACTTCGCAGCCACGAAAGTCCGCCATGCGCATATTCCTCGCCCTGATCCTCGCGGTGCTGGCATTGCCGGTCGCCGCGCAATCGAGCGCTCGCCCCCGCCCGCCGGGCACCATTCCGCTCGAGGAGCCGCCGCCTCCGCCGCCGATCACCGAGGCGCCCGCGGCGATCGAGCCGCAGGTGACGATCCGAACCGAGGGCGACAACACCATCCAGGAATACCGCGTGCACGGCAAGCTCTACATGCAGAAGGTCGCTCCGAAGCACGGGCGGCCGTATGTCCTCATGGATCACAAGGGCGACGGCACCTTCACGCGGCAGGACAACACCCTCGACTCCGGAGTGCGCGTTCCCCAGTGGGTCCTGCTCGAATTCTGATCGCCGCCTGATGTCGGTCTTCACGCCGGTATCGGAGGCCGATGCTCGTTCGCTGCTCGAGCACTACTCGCTGGGCGAGCTGGAGAAGCTCGAAGGCATCGCCCAGGGCATCGAGAACACCAACTACTTCCTCACCACCACCACGGGCGAATACGTGCTCACGCTGTTCGAGCACATCCCGCGCGAGGATCTTCCGTTCTACGTCGGCCTCATGGACCACCTCGCGCACCACGACGTGATCTGCCCCGCGCCGATGCGCATGGAAAACGGCGGGATGATCGCCGAGGTGAACGGCAAGCCCGCGTGCATCGTGAGCAAGCTGCCCGGCGAGCCCGAGCCGTTCCCCGAGGAGGAGGAATGCCACATCGTCGGCCGCGTCCTTGCCGGCATCCACGTGGCCGGCATCGAATACGACGCCGGCCTCGAAAACTGGCGCGGGAAGCAATGGCGCGAGAGCTTCGCCGCGCAGTTGCGCCCGAAGCTCTCGCAGGCCGAGAACGACCTCATCGATTCCGAGAATCGCTACCAGGCGATGCACGACGACACCGTGCTGCCCCAGGGCATCATCCACGGCGACCTGTTCCACGACAACGTGCTGTGGGATGAGGACGGCCACGGCGGCGTGATCGACTTCTATTTCGCCTGCGACGACGTGCTGCTCTACGACGTGGCGATCGCGGTCAACGACTGGTGCGTGAATCCCGACGCGACCCTCGACCATGCGCGCGCCCATGCGTTCATCAAGGGGTACTCCGCGCTGCGGCCGCTCGAGGATCGCGAGCGCGACCTGTGGCCGGTGATGCTGCGCCGCGCGGCGCTGCGCACCTGGCTCGGGCGGCTCGGCTACACGCATTTCCCGCGCGACTCCCATATGACGATCCCGAAGGACCACGAGTTCTCCCGCAAGCTGCTCGCGCATCACATCGCGCACGCCCGCGGCCTCGAAGACACGCTGTGACCGGCGCGAGCGCCTGATGGACGCGAACCTCAAGGTCACGGAAGTCCCGGCCGCGCGCGGCGCCGCGTGGCTCGCGGAGTCCTTCAGGCTGTATCGCCGCGCGCCGCTCGCGTGGATCGGGCTGTGCGCGGGCTGGATCACGATCACGCTCGGGTTGATCCTGGTGCCGTTCCTCGGCGGCGTGATCGCGAATTTCCTGCAGCCGGTGTTCTTCGCGAGCTTCGCGATCGCGGCCTACAAGCAGGCGGCGGGGGAGAAGATCGTGATGGGCGATCTCTTCGACGGCTTCCGGCGCAACGTGCGCGCGCTGGTGAACCTCGGAGCGCTGCTGCTGCTGGCCGAGCTCGCGATTTTCGCGATCATGGCGGTCCTCGGGTTGCCGATGGGTGGTTCGTCGGATGCGAATCCGACCATCGCCGAGTACCTGGAGCTCTTCAGCGGCAAGGAGTGGATCCTCGCGATCGGCTTCGTGCTCACGGTCGCGGTGAAGGGCGCGCTCTGGTTCGCGCCGCCGCTCATCGCGTTCCACGGGATGACGACGATGCACGCGATCCGCTGGAGCGTCTACGCGGCGCTCGCCAACATCGGCGCGATGACGGTCTACGGCATCGTGCTGATGCTGCTCTTCATCGCCGGGATCGTGCCCTGGGGGCTCGGGCTGCTGGTGGTGATCCCGATGATGGTGATCAGCACCTTCGTGGGCTATCGCGAGGTTTTCGAGCCGAAGTAGTACCACGGCCGCCTGCGCACTCCGCGCTCGCTTGCGTAGCTCTGCGCGGCCACCTCGAGCGCGTTCATGTCGGTGGCCGCCATCTCCACGGCCTCCTCCTCGGTGAGCCCCGAGCGCAGCGCGACGGCGACCGGGCTCGCCACGAACTCCTCCCGCAATCCCGGCTCGGAATACAGGCGTGCGAGCAGCGCTTCGACCACGGGTGCGCTCATGCGGCCCTCCTGGAAAACGCGCCCATCTTCCGCCTCGATCGGCGGCGTGTAAACCGCTTCAGGCGGCGGTGAGCTTGGCATACTGCAACGCGAGCCACTTGGTGCCTTCGAGCGCGAAGCGCACTTGCACGCGCGCATCGAGGCCGCGGCCCTCGAAATCGATCACGACGCCGTCGCCGAACCGGGCGTGGCGCACGTTCTGCCCGATCGCAAAGGGATGCGCGTCCGGGCGCTTCATCTCGAAGCCGGCGCGTTGCGGCGGCGTCGGATAGCGGCTCTTGTCGGGCGCCGGCGCGCGGCCGCCACCCGAGGACC
>JANPHA010000077.1:0-4907 GCA_031424255.1 Burkholderiales bacterium
CGAGGTCACAGGCCGGCGTGTACTCCTGGTCCTTTCCGATGCGATCCTGCTTGCCGTCGGCGATCGCCTTTTCGAGTTTGTGCCAGCAGAACGTGCACTTCTCCACGGTCTTCGCCTTCTTGCGATGCGTGGGATGCCGATCGGCGTAGGCGATGTTCTCCGACCCGATCTTTTCCTTGCCGGGCGATAGCGGTTTCAACTCCGTGTTGAGCTGCGGCACTCCATACGGGCACACCGCCGCGCAATAGCCGCAGCCGATGCATTTATCGTAATCGACAAGGACGACTCCATATGCGTTCTTGCTGATGGCGAAGGCGCCCACCGAGTCGCAGGCGGCCTTGCACGAGGGCTCCGCGCAGTGCATGCAGTTCATGGTGTTGTAGATCCGCTTCACGGCGGGGTACGCGCCGACCTCGTACTCGACCATCACGTTCCACGGCGCGTCGGGTGTGAAGTGATTTTCTGTTGCGCACGCCGCCACGCAGGCGCGACAGCCCATGCAGCGCGTCTGGTCGATGAGTCTTGCGAACGTCGTCATGATTGCCGTCCCCCAGTTACGCCTTGTAGACCTTGCATTTCGTGTCGTTGAACGAGTTGTGGCCGGAGATCAGGTCCGGGTGATGCTCCAGCACCTGATTGATCGCCGTTCCCTTGCGGCCGGCGGGAGAGTAGCCCGGACTCCATTGCCCGTAGTGATAGGACACGGCTATCGTGTCCGGACGAATCCCTTCCATGACTTGCGCGGTGCCGTTGATCTTGCCCACGCGGGTCTCGATCGTAACAGTGTCGCCGCTCTTGACGCCGAGCTGGCTCGCCGCCGCGGTGTTGATCTGAACGTAATTGGTCGCCGCGTCCGGGCCCAGGGCCTGGTTCAGGATCGCGTTGTTGACGGTGAAGCCCGACTGGTTGCGGTACATCCGCTTGTGCGTGATCACGTAGAAGGGATAGCCCGTAGCTTCGCGGTGCGGTGTCGGGAAAGCATGGTCCTTGTTGGGCAGCGGCGAATAGGCGATCTTGTATTGCGCCAGATCGATCTTCGCGAGACCGTTCTTCTTCGCGATATCCTCGACCTTGTAGTACGTGTCGATCAGCTGATCCGCGTACAGCTTGATCTTCGGCTTGCCCGGGCCCTTGAACTTATCCTCGGCGCCGCCGAGGTACTTGCTCTTGGTGGTCTTCTTGCTGCCGACGAACCCCTCCTCGATCGCGACCGAGAAGTCCTTCTTCGTCTTGTCGGCCCAGATCACCTCGACGCCTTCGCGCGTCGTGTAATCGCGGCCCGGCTTGAACGTGACCTCCTTCAGCCCCCACGCGGCATTGCATTCCTCGGCGAACTTGTCGCGCATGTTCAGCCGCTTGGAGAGCTCCCAGATGATCGTGAACGCGTCGTGTTCGAGGTTGTACGGGTTTGTCATCGGCTGTCGGATCGCGATATGCCCGGTGTCCGGCGTGCTTCGCGTGGGCGCGAAGTGCCACGATTCGAGGTAGGTCTTGTCGGGTAGCACGACGTCGGCGTACCAGCAATTCTCGGTCAGAACCACATCGATCACGACGTTGAACGTCTTGGTAAGCCCGGCGAACTGCTGGCCGGAGTTGGGGATCGATACCGGGCGATTGGTGGCGTAGAAAATCTGCATCTCGGGCGTGTATGGCAGCCCGTACGCCTTTGGATCCTGAACCGTGAGATTGGGCGTTTGCGCGATGTGGTGATTCGCGTACGGGAAGAAAACGCTCTGCGCGAGATCGGCTCGCGTCGGCGGATACTCGCACTTGCTGACGTCGAAGTATTGCGGCCGCGCATAAGCCCCGCCGAGAATCAGCCCACCGACGGCATCGATGTTCCCGACCAGCATGTTGAGGATGAGGCCGGTTCTCCAGCCCTGCACGCCATGTTCCTTCGCCGACAGGCCACGGAACGTGTACAGGACAGCGGGACGGTAGCGAAGCTTCTGCCCGTCGATCTCGATCGTCTCGCCGATGCGCGCTTCTTTCGCGAAGCTCTGCGCGAGACGCACGACCGTCGCGGCCGGAATGCCCGCTACCTCCTCGGCGTATTGCGGCGTTAAGTCCTTGACGCTGTCGGCGAGCACCTGGAACGCGGTGCGCGTCGCTTTGCCGTCAACGGTGTAGGAGCCATTCAAAGCTGGTTTCACGCCCGCGAGGTACGGCTTGGCCGAGCCGGAGGCCGTGTCCCACACAAGCGGAGTCTTCCCGTCCTTGTCCTTGAGGATGATTCCGGCGGCGTCCACGAGGTGCGGCGCGTTGGTGAACTCCACGAGGAACGGCTCGTCGATCGTATTGGCGTCGATCATCACTTTCGCCATCGCCAGGAGCATCACGACGTCCTTGCCGGGCCGTACCGGCACCCATTCGTCGGCCTTCGCCGCGCAGGCGGATAGCCGCGGCTCGACGACCACCACCTTCATCGCGTTCTGTTCGCGACTCATCGTCGTCTGCCAGTCGAGCCAACGCGACGTCTGTTCGCCCTCGAAGTAGTTGGCGCCGAAGTTGAGCAGGAGCTTCGAGTGCTTGAGATCCGGCAGAATGCCCGCGCTCGCCCAAGTCAACTCATCGGCGACGTGGCGAGCGGCTTCGCAGGCAGTCGTTCGGTGCACCATGTTCGGCGTGCCGAACGCCTTGGTCCATGCAGTGGCGTATTGCTCCTGGATGAGGTACTTGCCCTGCCCGTGTTGCCAGATGAGCTTCGAGGGATTCTCGGCGCGGATGCGGGCCAACCGCACGGTGATCTCGTTGAACGCTTCGTTCCACGAAATTTCGACCCACTTCGGATCCTCGTTTGGACCCTTGTTCGGGTTGGTGCGCTTCAGCGGCTTCTTCAGGCGGTAAGGGTCGTACGTGTTGAACATCCCCGATGCGCCTTTGGGGCAGATGCCGTGGTTGTAGTATTCGGCGCGTGCCACGTCCGGGTAGATCGTTCGCACGATACCGCCCACGACGGTTGCGTCGATGCCGCAGAAATTCGGGCAGATGGCGCAGCCCGATTTCACATGTTTGACCTCGAGCGGGGATCTAGCCGCCTTGCCCCCGGGTTGGGCGGCCTTCGCCGCTTGGGCGATCGCATCGAATCCGGTGCCGCCGGCGGCGACGCCGCCGAGCGCGCCCATGCCCTTCAGAAATCCTCTACGTCTGAGCTCCATCGAAATCCCCTTCGAAACGCGTGTTTGCTTGCCCGATGAGTACGAAATTTTTTCATGTTGATCTGCGCCGCACCGCGCCCTATTGATCTGACGCAAAACAAACGCATTGCGCTCCTTGAGCGTCCCGTCCGGCGAGTACCCTCGAAAGAGCTGACAATTGGGAACGATCCGGTCAACGATGGCGGTCGGCTTGAACCCGATACCGACGGCAAGATTGCCACCGGGAGCCTTATGCCAAATTTATCGAGGCAACAACCGCTGGGCCTGTTGAGCAGACGCCGCGATTCCTCTGAACCGTGCTCGCGCAGCCGTCGCAATGCATGCCTTCGATTTTCACCTCGAGAGAATTCACCGGTGTGTTTCCTTTCTTTCCGCACCGGGCTGGCGACGTCGCCATCACCACGGTAGTAGTCGAGTTTCAGCGCTTCCATGATCGTGCAGGCCGCAGGCGGGCCCCTGCCTGGGCAGGCCGCCACGAGTCGTTCCAAGGCCACACGAATGTTCTCAAGCTGCCGGATTCTCGTCTCCACATCCGCGCGTTTGGCCATAGCGCGGGTGTGTGCGCTGCGCATTTGCTTCCAGCCGCAATCCTCAGCGCGAGGAGCGCGCCCACTTGCTCGAGCGTGAACACGAGCGTCTGGGCTTGGCGAATGAAGCGTATTTGGGCGATGGCCTCTTCCGGATATGAGCGGTAGCCGCTATCGCGCCGATCAGTTCTTCTTGGCGCGGTCACCGGCATCCGGCGGCTCCGATTTTCCCTGGTAAAGCACGCGACTCAGGACCGTCGCTAGAGAAGCCGCACCAAGCAGGATCCAGGTGACTGCAGGCCCAGGGCCAATAGCCACCATAAGGCCGCAAACGCGAGCCACATTTGGGCATGACCCAGGACAAGGCGACACCACCCCCAACGCCAAACGCGCTTTCTCTCAATCTTCGGGGGAATGCGGGGTGCCATCCGGTGGGCCCACGAGCCAGCGCATGACGCCGACCACGATCGCCCGAAGGAAGGCGGCGCCCAAGCCTTCTGCCGCCGCGGGGCGTCCGAGTGTCGCCTTCACTGTTTCCCGATTTCCTTCAGCTTGGAATGGATCGCCAACTGCTCGAGCTTCGCCATCGGCAGGTTGACCAGCAGTTCGATGCGGCGTCGCAGGATCGTGGCGGCCTCACGAAATGCGGCGCGTTTCTGCTCGTCGGTTCCTTCGACAGCCGCCGGGTCGGCTACGCCCCAATGAGCCGTGATCGGCTTTCCCGGCCAGATGGGACACACTTCTCCCGCCGCGCTGTCGCACACCGTGATGATGATGTCCATGCTGGGCGCCCCGGGTCGCGCAAATTCATCCCAGTTCTTGCTGCGAACACCGTCGGTTGAAAGACCTCCCCCCTTGAGAATCTCGACACTGAACGGGTTGACCTTGCCCGAAGGGTGGCTTCCAGCCGAGTACGCTCTAAACCGTCCACGACCTAGCTGGTTGAGGAGGACCTCCGCGAGGATGGATCTCGCAGAATTTCCGGTGCACAGAAATAGAACGTTGAAGGGCTTGTCGGACATGGAAGTTGATTTGGCGAGCGAGAGATCGACAGGTACGCTACTACTTCAAGGTAACTTGAAGTCAAGGGGTGTCCCAGGGGCGATTTTGACCATTGGAGAGGTGGCACGTCGCGCCGGTGTACATATGTCGCTCGTGGCCGACTCGCCCGACATCTCGCGTCGCAGCTAAGTCAAGATCCGCCAGAACCTCTTCTGGGCGT
>JANPHA010000078.1:0-3937 GCA_031424255.1 Burkholderiales bacterium
GCAGTCCGGGGGAAAATACCGGCAAGACGTTGGTGGCGGGGGTGCCGATGATGCGGCCCAACGTGGGCAGGGCGTTGTTGTTGATCAGCGTCCCGGTCGTCGTCCCGTTGCGCATCGTGAGGAACCAGTCGATCCCGAAGCTGAGGTCGTCGGTGAGCGTCACCTCCGCGAGGTAGACCTCGACCAGGACCTGCCTGCGCACGATGTCGAGCTGCTTGAGAGCACTGACGATGACCTCGTAGTCGGCGGGCGTGGCGAGGATCAGCAGCGAGTTCGTGTCCTTGTCGGCGATGACGCGCACCTCGTTGCTGGTGGTGCCCACGCCGCTCGGCAGTTGAAATGTCGCCGCGCCGGGCGCCGGAGTGACGGAAGTCGTGGTCGTCTGCGCCGGCGGCTGGGGCTGTCCGAACGGAGCGCTGCGCAGCTCGGTGGGGCGCGATCCCGGCGCCAGCGAGGGCCCGGTGGTAGTCGTCCGGCGGGACGAAAACAGATCGCCGATCAATTGCGCCAGGTTCTCGGCCTTGCCGTTCCTCACCTGGTAGACAAAGAAGCGCGTGCCGCCGGTGCCGCTACCGCCCTGGTCGATGCGGTCGATCCACGTCTTCGCGACCTCGAGATACTTGGGCTGCGTCGTGACGATCAGCAGCGCGTTCATTCGCTCGATCGGGATCACGCGCACGATGCCCGCCAGCGGGCTCGCGCCCTGCGCGCCCTGCGCGGTGAATACCGTGTTCAGGTCGGCGACGATCTGCTTCACGTCCGCGCTCTTGATCGGGAAGAGGCCGACCGAGTAACCCGAGAGCCAGTCGACGTCGAAGAGCTCGATGGTGTCGATCAGGTGGCGCAGCTCGCGCTGGTTGCCGGCGAGGATCACGAGGTTGCGCACCGGGTCGACGCGCACCGTGTTGTCCGGCGCGAACGGCTCGAGCAGGCGCTGCATTTCCTGCGCGCCGACGTACTTGAGCGGCACGACCACGACGCCGAACCCCTGGGGAATCGGAAGGCTCGATCCGCCGAGCTGCGGAGAAACCGAGCCGCGCACCATCGCCACCGGCAGGATCTTGTAGACGCTGTCTTCGCGCACCACGGCGGCGCCGTTCTGGCGCAGCAGCATCTCCAGCGTCGGCAGCAGGTCCTTCATCGGGATCGGCTTGACCGTGCGGAAAGTCACGGTGCCGGTCACCGCCGGATGCACGGTGTACGACTCCTTCAGGTAATCGCCGAGGATCACCTTGGCGACCTCGCGCACGTCGAGCCCTTCGAAGTTGAGGCTCGCCTCCTCCGGACCGGGAGGCGCCGCGGGCGTGGGCGGCTTCGGATTGACGAACGTTCCCGTGCCCGTGAAAACCTTCGCTTCCGCCGCGGGGGGCGGGTTCGCCATGCTGCTGCCGCGCACCCCGGTCGGGGGCGGCGGCCCGGGCGGCACCACTGCCACCGCCACCGCAGTGGCTTCCTTCTGCTCGTGGCGCATGCCGGGCGGCAGCACGGAGCACGACGAAACGAGAAAGGTCGCCGCAACCGCCGCGGCCAGGGGACGAACGTGATCGATGCTTGCAGCCATGTTAGACACTCACTGGGATTGTTGGCCGCGGCGCGCGCGGCGTCTTGCGAGGAGCTCCTCGGGAGTCATCGGCGAGGACTGAGTTGCCTGGGGTGGAACTGCCAGCGGGTTCGCCTGCGGAATGTTCGGCGCCATCGGATTCGGCGTGCCCGCAGGCGCACCCGGATTCGGGTTGGCGACGGCCGGAGCGTTCGCTCCGGGGAGCGGTTGGATCACCGGCCCGCCCTGGCCCGGGAAGGACGCGCCCGGGGGCGCACCGAACGGACCCGCGGGAGCGGCAGCGGCCGCGGGCGCGGCGCCACCGGCTTTCTGCACCTGAAGTTGCAGCACTTCCCTGCCGGTGCCTTGCGTGAGCGTGACCGCTTCGCGGTCGATCTCGGCGACCTTCACGCCGCTGATCTCGCGGCCGCGCTCCGCGCGGTGGATGCGGCCGCTGGATTTTTCGCGCAGCAGCGCGATGCGGTTGTCGCCCACGACGATCACGCCCTGCAGCACGAACTGGCCCGGCTGGAACGTGCTCGGCGCCACCGCCTCGGGCGCGGGACGGCGCGTAGGCGTGAACAGCGGGCGCGCCGCGGTTTCGGGATAGAGCTGCTCGGCCTCGCTCGCGGCGAGCGAGGGCAGCAGCTTCGCCTCGAACGCACTCGCCTTCTTCGACGCGGTGGCCGGAATCGGGATGCGCAGGCCCGAGCCGAATCCGGTCTCGACGCCGATCACCACGAGCAGGACCGCGGCGAGCGCGGCGAGCGACGTCATCAGCGGGTGGCGCTGGAGCCAGGCGATCATCAGGCCCCCGTGAGCGCGTAGCCGAGCACGTCGAACGTCACGAACATCTCCGGCTCCTGCCCGGGCCCGGGACGATGATTGGGCGGTACCTGTGTGGTCACCTTGAGGTTGTCGACGAACAGGTACGGCGTGTAGTTCTCGATCGTGTGCAGGATCTTGCGCAGCGCGAAGACGTTCGCGGTGAGCTGCACGTTGACCGTCACTTGCCGATAGCGCCCTTCTTCCTTCGAGGCCGGCGCCTGGACAGTGATCAGCTTTCCGCCGTTCGCCTCGACGATCGAGCGGATCGCCTCCTGCGCCTCGGCGGCCGACAGCGCGGCGCCACCGCTTCGCAGGAAGAATTTTCGCGTATCGCGCGCGCGCATCGCCTCGAGCTGGCGCGCGACTTCCGTGCGCGTGCCCGCGATGCGCCGGTAGCGCTCGAGCTTGTCGATCGACTCGGCGAGCGCCGCGTCGTAATGGCGATGCAGGAGCCACACCGGAATCGCGATGGCCGCGACGATCACGAGGGCGAGCGCGGCGGCGATGCCCACGGCGGCGCGGCGGCTTTGAGCGGGAGCCAGGTTGGCGAGCGGCACGGTGCGCCTATTTGCCCGGCGGCGGTTTCGCGCCGTTCATCTTGAATTCGCGATTCGGGGTCGCGGCTTTGCCAGCCGGCAGCGGAGTGACGGTCGCGGTGGACGGCGGCGAGGCCGGCGTCGGCGGCTGTGCCGAAGTATTCGGCGGCGATACTGCGGCATTCGGCGACGGTGCAGTGTTCGGCGGCGGCGCAGTGTTCGGCGGCGGCGCGGCGGGGGGAGCGACGGCGGCCATCTCGAGCACCGGCACCGCATCGGGCTGGACCTTGGGCCGCGCCTCGGCGGCGATCAGGAAACGCACGGTGTTGGGTTGCGATCCGCGCGTCTCGGTGCCTCGCGGGGTCGCGTTCTGCAGCAGCCGCGATTGTTCGAGGATCTCGATCAGCCGCGACGAGGACGCGGTCTCGCCGGAGATCTGGACTTCGCGTCCCGCCTTGCCCGTGGATTTCACGTCGAGCTGCTGGACCCAGGTGTTGTCCGGCAACAGGCGTGACACTTCCTCGATGTACGCGAGCGCCGGGTAGCTGCCGTGCTTCTTCGCGAGCAGGAAGTTGTAGTCGGCGACTTGCTTCTCGAGATCGCTGCGGGTGGCGTCGGCGGCCTGGGCGTCCTGCGCGGCCTGGGTCACCACCGGGAAGAGCGCGACGATCGCTTCGCGCTTGCGATAGACCGGAAACAGCAGCGCGAACGCCATCAAGGCCAGGACGACGCCGATCATCACGCGCTGTATCAGGCGCTCCTGGCCGGACTCGCGCTCGCCGCGCTGCTCCGAGGGCAACAGGTCGAGCGGGGTGCCGGCAGAGCTTGCATCTTCGCGCACCGACACACCCTGCACGTTGGCGCCGGCGGCGCGCAGCCGTTCGACGCGCGCATCGACCAGGTCGCGGCGAGCGACCGCGAGCTGTACCGCGATCTGCGCGGCGGCCGCGTCGCGCGCGACCACGCGATAGTCGAAGTAGATGTCGTCGGCGCGAAACGGCGTGAGGCGATCCATCTCGAACGCGAGCACCTG
>JANPHA010000079.1:0-1875 GCA_031424255.1 Burkholderiales bacterium
CGCCGACGCCGGTCGTCGGCCCGGACCGCGGGGGCAAAGGCGACAACCACGCGAACAAGGCGTTCCAGACCGAGGGCGACGAGGTCCGGGCCTGGCTCCAAAAGAACGCCCCGGCCAACACGTTCACCGTCTGCGGCGACCGGCACTGGCAATACCACTCGGTCCACCCGGCGACCGGGCTGAACGAGTTCTCGGTCGGGGCGGCGAGCGACGCGCACGCCGGCGGGTCGCCGGGCGAGGACAAGGCCTACCACAAATTCCACCGCGTGAAGGGCGGGTTCCTGTCGGTGGCCGTCCGGGCTCAGGCGATCGCCTTCCGGCACCACGACGTCCATGGCAAGGTTGTCTACGAGTACGAAGCCAAGGCCGGCTGAAATCGTCAACCCGATCCACTCTCCCGACACTCCCCGGAGGTCTTTCCGTGCCCCGTGCCCTCACTGCACTCGCCGCCCTACTCAGCGTTTCCCTCGGCGGGGCGACTGCCGCCGACCCGATCGCTGGCAAGAAGCCCAATATCATCTTCGTGCTGACCGACGACCAGGGGTACGGCGACATCTCGGCCCACGGCAACCCGATACTGAAAACGCCGAACCTCGACAGGCTCCACGCCGAGGGGGTTCGGTTCACTGACTTCCACGTCAGCCCGACGTGCTCGCCGACCAGGTCCGCGCTCTTGACCGGGCGGCACGAATTCAAGAACGGGGTCACGCACACAATCCTCGAGCGCGAGCGACTCACCCCCAAGGCGACCACTCTCGCGCAGGCGCTGAAGGCCGCCGGGTACACGACCGGTATCTTCGGCAAGTGGCACCTGGGTGACGAACCCGACCGCTGGCCGGACAAGCGTGGCTTCGACGAGATGTTCATCCACGGGTGCGGCGGCATCGGGCAGTCCTATCCGGGGAGTTGTGGCGATGTGCCGGGCAACTCGTACTTCGACCCGACCATCCTCCACAACGGCACGTTCGAGAAGACCAAGGGGTACTGCACCGACGTGTTCTTCGGTCAGGCGACGAAGTGGATCGAGTCCGTGAAGGGCAAGGATAAACCGTTCTACTGCTACATCACCCCGCACGCGCCGCACGCGCCCCTGGACGTCCGACCCGAAGATGAAGCCCGCTACAAGGACAAGGTGAAGCAAGCGAACGTCGCCAAGTTCTTCGGCATGATCGCCAACATCGACGACAACGTCGGGAGGCTCCTCGACAAACTCAAAGAGTGGGGGTTGTAGAAGGACACACTCGTGATCTTTATGAACGACAACGGCGGCACCGCGGGCGTGCCGGTCTTCAACGCCGGGATGCGCGGGTCGAAGAACACGCCGTGGCTCGGCGGCACGCGGGCGTCGTCGTTCTGGCGGTGGCCTGGCACCCTGAAGCCCGCCGATTGCGACCGGCTGGCGGCGCACATCGATTTCCTGCCCACGCTCGCCGACATCGCCGGCGCGAAACTCTCCGACGAAGTGACGAAGCAGGTCGAGGGCCGCAGTCTCGTGCCGCTGCTCCAGAACCCGAAGGCCGAGTGGGCCGACCGCACATTGTTCACGCACATCGGACGGTGGCCGAAGGGGGCGAAGGTGGACGACCACAAGTACGCCGCGTGCAGCGTGCGGAACACGCGGTGGCACCTCGTCCGCGAGAACCTCAAGAAGCCCGGCTGGGAGCTGTTCGACGTGACGGCCGACCCCGGTGAGAAGACGAACGTGGCCGCGACGCACGCCGACGTGGTGAAGGAACTCGACGGGGCTTACGATGCGTGGTGGGCGGCGCTGCCGCCGATGTTGGTGAACGAGACGGCCGTCGGCCCGGCGGAGAACCCGTTCAAGACGCTGTACCGGAAGCAAACTGGCGGGGCCGCGCCGTGGCAGAAGCAGGC
>JANPHA010000080.1:0-6007 GCA_031424255.1 Burkholderiales bacterium
CCGGATGTGCGCGATGGATTGAAGCCCGTCCACCGCCGCGTCCTCTTCGCGATGCACGAGTTGTCCAACGACTGGAACAAGGCCTACAAGAAGTCCGCGCGCATCGTGGGCGACGTGATGGGCAAGTATCACCCGCACGGCGACACCGCGATCTACGACACCATCGTGCGCATGGCGCAGGACTTCAGCCTGCGCTACCCGCTGGTCGATGGCCAGGGCAACTTCGGGTCCGTGGACGGCGACAACGCCGCCGCCATGCGCTACACCGAGATCCGCATGGCGAAGATCGCGCACGAGCTGCTCGCCGATCTCGACAAGGAGACGGTGGATTTCGGCCCGAACTACGACGGCAGCGAGCGCGAGCCGCTGGTGTTGCCCTCGAAATTCCCGAACCTGTTGGTGAACGGCTCCTCGGGCATCGCGGTCGGCATGGCGACCAACATTCCGCCGCACAACCTGGGCGAAGTGATCGATGCATGCATGGTGCTGCTCGCCAACCCCGAGACCACGATCGACGAGCTGATCCGCATCGTGCCCGCGCCCGACTTCCCCACCGCCGGCATCATCTACGGCCTCTCCGAGTTGCAGGAAGGCTATCGCACCGGCCGCGGCCGCGTGATCATGCGCGCGCGCACCCACGTCGAGGATATCGACAAGGTCGGCGGCCGCCAGGCGATCATCATCGACGAGCTGCCCTACCAGGTGAACAAGGCGCAGCTGCTGATCAAGATCGGCGAGCTGGTGCGCGAGAAGCGCCTCGAAGGCATCTCGGATCTGCGCGATGAGTCCGACAAGTCCGGCATGCGCGCCGTGATCGAGCTGAAGCGCGGCGAAGTGGCCGAGATCGTGCTGAATAATTTGTACAAGATGACGTCGATGCAGGAGACGTTCGGCATGAACATGGTGGCCCTCCTCGACGGCCAGCCGAAATGCCTGAACTTGAAGCAGTTCCTCGATGCGTTCCTGCGCCATCGCCGCGAGGTGGTCACGCGCAGGACGGTGTTCGACCTGCGCAAGGCGCGCGACCGCGCCCATATCCTCGAGGGCCTCGCCGTGGCCCTCTCGAACGTGGACGAGATCATCGCGATCATCAAGGCCGCGGCCACGCCGGCGGTCGCGCGCAGCGGCCTCATGGAGCGCACCTGGCGCTCGCAGCTCGTGGAAGACATGCTGGCACGCGCCACCGCCGAGCAGTTCCGGCCGGAATCGCTGCCCAAGGAATTCGGCTTGTCGGGCGAGGGCTACCGGCTCTCCGACATCCAGGCCCAGCGCATCCTCGAGATGCAGCTGCAGCGCCTGACCGGCCTCGAGCAGGACAAGATCGTGTCGGAATACCGCGAGGTGATCGCCGCCATCGAGGATCTCCTCGATATCCTCGCCAAGCCCGAGCGCGTGACGAAGATCATCGGCGACGAGCTGGTCGAGGTGAAGCGCGAGTTCGGCGACAAGCGCCGCAGCGAGATCGTGGTGAACGGCATCGAGCTGCACCTGGAGGACCTGATCACCCGCGAGGATGTCGTCGTGACGCTCTCGCACGCGGGCTACGTGAAGAGCCAGCCGCTGGACGAGTACCGCTCGCAGAAGCGCGGCGGCCGCGGCAAGCAGGCGACCGCGACCAAGGAAGACGACTTCATCGAGAAGCTTTTCATGGCGAACACGCACGACTACGTGCTGTGCTTCTCCAACAAGGGCAAGGCGTACTGGCTCAAGGTCTACGAGGTGCCGCAGGGCAGCCGCAACAGCCGCGGCAAGCCGATCGTGAACCTGCTCAAGATGGACGAGGACGAGCGCATCAACGCGATCCTGCCGGTGCGCGAGTTCGTCGAGGACCGCTACATCTTCTTCGCGACGCAGGAAGGGGTCGTGAAGAAGACGTCGCTCTCCGATTATTCCCGTCCGCGCCCGTCCGGAATCATCGCGGTCGACCTCGACGAGGGCGATGTGCTGATCGGCGTGGCGCTCACCGATGGCCGCCACGACGTGATGCTGTTCTCCGACGAGGGCAAGGCGGTGCGCTTCGACGAGAACGACGTGCGCCCGATGGGGCGCGGCGCGCGCGGCGTGCGCGGCATGAACCTCGCCAAGGGCGGCAAGGTGATCGCGCTGCTGGTCGCCGAGAACGAGACGCAGAGTGTGCTCACCGCCACCGAGAACGGCTACGGCAAGCGCACGCCGATCACCGAGTACACGCGCCACGGCCGCGGCACGCAGGGCATGATCGCGATCCAGACCTCCGAGCGCAACGGCAAGGTGGTCGCCGCCACGCTGGTTTCTCCGGAGGATGAGATCATGCTGATCACGTCGGGCGGCGTGCTGATCCGCACGCGTGTGAAGGAGATCCGCGAGATGAGCCGCTCCACGCAAGGGGTCACGCTCATCAACCTGGACGAGGGCGAGAAGCTCTCGGGCCTGCAATGCATCATGGACCGTGACGAAGAAAATGGCGAAAACGGAAACGGCAATGGCCACGGCAACGGCAACGGCAACGGGAATGGCAATGGCAGCAGCCCCGCAAGTTAAAGCGGCCAGCCGCATCTTCAACTTCGGCGCGGGGCCGGCCGCAATGCCGATCGAGGTGCTCGAGAAGGCCAAGTGGGAGCTCGTCAACTGGCACGAGGCGGGCATGTCGGTGATGGAGATGAGCCATCGCGGCAAGGATTTCGTGAAGATCGCCGCCGAGGCCGAGGCGGACCTGCGCACTCTCGCCGCCATCCCGTCCAGCTACAAGGTTCTCTTCCTGCAAGGCGGGGCGACGATGCATTTCTCCGCCGTGCCGATGAACCTGATGGGAACGCGCAAGAAGGCGGATTTCGTCAACACCGGCGAGTGGTCGAAGAAGGCCATCTCGGAGGCGAAGAAGTTCGGCGAGGCCAGCGTCATCGCCTCGAGCGAGGACCGCAACTTCACCTACGTGCCGAAGGAATCGTCGTGGAAGCGCTCGAAGGACGCGGCATACCTTCATATCTGCTCCAACGAGACGATCGGCGGGGTCGAGTTCCAGTGGGCGCCGCGCACCGAGGACGATATTCCGATCGTCGCGGACATGTCCTCGCACATCCTCTCGCGCCCGCTCGACGTGTCGAAGTACGGCCTGATCTACGCCGGCGCGCAGAAGAACATCGGGCCCGCGGGCCTGGTGATCGTGATCGTGCGCGAGGATCTGATCGGGCATCCGCTGCCCGGCACGCCCAACGTGCTCGACTACAAGCAGATGGCGGATACGGATTCGATGCTCAACACGCCGCCGACGTTTTCGGTGTATCTCGCCGGGCTCACTTTCAAATGGCTGCTCGAGCGCGGCGGCCTCGCGGGCATCGAGAAGGTCAACGTCCGCAAGGCGAAGAGGCTCTACGACTACATCGACTCGCAGGATTTCTACGCCAACCCGGTCGCGAAGGAAGACCGCTCGCGCATGAACGTGCCGTTCACGCTGCGCGATACTTCGCTCGAGGCCGCGTTCCTCGCCGGGGCGGAGGCGATCGGCCTGTCGCAGCTCAAGGGCCACCGTTCCGTCGGCGGCATGCGCGCATCGATCTACAACGCCATGCCGGTCGAGGGAGTCGAGGCGCTCGTCGCCTTCATGGAAGAGTTTCGCCGGCAGCATTCCTGAACGGGCGGCTCGCCAGTGAGCGCGAAGTACCGCATCGCCGTCTATAACGCGATTTCCGCGCGCGGCCTCGAGCGCTTCGGCGCGGCCGGCTACGCGGTCGGCAAGGGCCTCGCCGATCCCGACGCGATCCTGCTGCGCTCGCATGTGCTGCCCATCTCCGAGATCCCCGCGAGCGTGAAGGCGATCGGGCGCGCCGGCGCCGGTGTCAACAACATTCCCGTGGAAGAGATGAGCCGGCGCGGCGTGCCGGTCTTCAACGCGCCCGGCGCCAACGCGAACGCGGTGAAGGAGCTGGTGATCGCCGCGATGCTGCTCGCCGCGCGCAACCTCGTCGCCGCCGTCGGCTACGTGCAGCGCCTCGCGCCGGGAAGCGATTTCGAGCATCGCGTCGAGGAAGGCAAGAAGCAATTCGCCGGCTTCGAGCTGCCCGGCCGCACGCTCGGCGTGGTCGGCCTGGGCGCCATCGGCGGGATGGTGGCCGACAGCGCGATCCGGCTCGGAATGAAAGTCATCGGCTACGATCCCGACATCACCGTGGACAACGCGTGGCGCCTGCCCGCGACGGTGAAGCGCGCGGCCTCGATCGAGGAAGTGCTGAAGGCCTCCGACTTCGTGACGCTGCACGTGCCGCTCAACGCGAAGACGCGCCATCTGATCGATGCCACGCGGCTTGCGGGCGCCCACAAGGGGATGGTGCTGCTCAACTTCTCGCGCGACGAGGTGGTCGACGAGGCCGCGGTGATCGCGAGCCTCGACGAGAAGCGCCTCAGGGCCTACATCTGCGATTTCCCGAGCGAGGCGATGCAGGGCCACGCGGGCGTGGTGGCGCTTCCGCACCTGGGGGCCTCGACCGAGGAAGCCGAGGAGAATTGCGCGCTGATGGTGGTCGACCAGCTGCGCGAGTTCCTCGAGCAGGGCACGGTGCGCAATGCGGTCAATTTCCCGAGCGTGGAGATGGCGCGCGAATCGCCGCACCGCATCGCGATCGCCAACGCCAACGTGCCCAACATGCTCGGACAGATTTCGACTACGATGGCGCAAGCGGGCCTCAACATCCACAACATGGTCAACAAGTCGCGGGGCGAGATGGCGTATACGCTCGTGGACCTCGACAGCGCGGCCGCGCCCGAGGTGATCGATCGCATCGCGCGCATTCCCGGCGTGCTGTCGATCCGCTCGGTCACCGAGACGGCAAGATGAACGACCACAAGACGTCCTCCGAGCTCGATCGGCTGCGAAGCGAGATCGACCGCGTCGACGACACCATCCTGCAGACGTTGAACGAACGCGCCCGGCTCGCGCGCGCGGTCGGCATGCTCAAGGTCGGCCAGGCCTATCGCCCGGAGCGCGAGGCTCAGGTGCTGCGCCGCATCAAGGAGCGCAACCCCGGGCCGCTCGCGGGCGAGACCGTGGCTCTGCTCTTCCGCGAGATCATGTCCGCATGCCTCGCCCTCGAGCGCCCGATCACCGTCGCCTACCTCGGGCCGAAGGGCACGTTCAGCGAGCGCGCCACGCTGAAGCACTTCGGCCTCGCCGCCGAGGCGATGCCGACGCCTTCGATCGACGAGGTGTTCCGCGCGGTCGAATCGGGCGCGTAGGATTTCGGCGTGGTCCCGGTCGAGAACTCCACCGAGGGCGCGGTCGGGCGCTCGCTCGATCTCATGCCGCAGACGCCGATGAAGGTGTGCGGCGAGGTGATCGTGCGCATCCACCACAATTTGATGATGAAGACGCCGCAGGATTTCGCGACGATCAAGCGCGTGCTCTCCCACGGGCAGTCGCTCGGGCAATGCCACGAGTGGCTCAACAGCAACCTGCCGCATGCGGAGCGCATCGCCGTGGCGAGCAATGCCGAAGCGGCACGCCGCGCCGACGAGGAGCCGGGATCGGCCGCGGTCGCGGGCGAGATGGCGGCCGAGCACTACGGCCTCACGATCCTCGCCGCGAACATCGAGGACGAGCCCAACAACACCACGCGCTTCCTGATCCTCGGCGACTACCAGCCGGCGCCCTCGGGCAAGGACAAGACCTCGATGGTGCTCTCGGCGCGCAACCGTGCCGGCGCGGTATATGAAATGCTCACGCCGTTCGCCACGCGCGGCGTCTCCATGACCAAGTTCGAATCGCGCCCCGCGCGCGTCGCCCTCTGGGAATACCTCTTCTTCGTCGACATCGAGGGCCACCGCGAGGACGCCAACGTCGCCGCCGCAATCGAGGAGGTGAGCCGGATCGCGGGCTACCTCAAGGTGCTCGGGTCGTATCCGGTGGCGGTGATATGACCGAAAACCGGGGACAGACCACGGTTTCCCATCTGGCGGAACCGACGTTCTCCCCGGCGGGAAACCGTGGTCTGTCCCCGGTTTTGGCGCCGGAGAATGTCAGGAAGATCGCGCCGTA
>JANPHA010000081.1:0-26120 GCA_031424255.1 Burkholderiales bacterium
AGCTGCCGACCGTCGCCGAGGTCACGTCCATCAGGATCGTGCAGCTCGCGCCCGCCGCGAGGTTCGTGCTCGCGAACGTGATCGGATCGACGTTGCCCGCCACTTTGCTCGTCGGGATGGTCCCGGTGCACGTGCCGCGCGCGCCGCCGACGAAGGTCTGCGCGGCGGTGTTGGTGAGGTTCGTCGGCAGGTCGTCGGTGAACCGGATGTCGGTCAACGCCATCGGGTTCGGGTTGGTCACGGTGAACGTGACGATCGAGGTCCCGCCGCTCGCGATCGAATTGGGCGCGAACGACTTGGCGACGGTGGGAGACGCATACACCAGCAGGTTCGCGCTGGCCGCCAAGCCCGGGTTGGCCGCGGTCTGGGTGCTCGTGACCGTGCTCGTGGTGTTCGGGTGGCCGGTGGCCGAGCTCGCGACGTTCGAGGTGACCGGCGAGACCGTGATCGTGCAGGTCTCGCCCGCGGCGAGCGTGTTGAGGGAGAGCGAGAAGCTGGTGCTCGCGGCGGCGACACCGGTGGGTGTGACCGCGCCGGTGCAGGTCTCGACCACGGCGGGTGCCGCGCCGAGCGCCATGTTGACGAGCGTGTCGCTGAACACCACCGTGGTGAGCGCGGTCGCCGCGTTCGGATTGGTGACGGTGAACTGGATCGAGGTGGTGCCGCCCACCTGGATCGCGCTCGGGATGAAGTTCTTCGCGAGCGTCGGCGGCGCCAGCACCACCAGGGTCGCGGTGTTCGACGGCGCGCCCGCGCCCGGCGTCTGCGTCGAGGTGACACCGCTCGTGGTGTTGGGCCAGCTGCCCGACGTTGCGGAGGTGACCGTCACCGTGACCGTGCAGCTGCTGCTCGCGCCGAGTGTGGGCACGGTCAGGTTCAACGCGGTCGCGCCCACGACCAGCGCCGGGGCGTTGGTGGTCCCCGCGCAGGTGCCGCCGATCACCGTGCTGGCGAGCGACATGCCGGTCAACGCGTCGGTGAAATTCAGGTTGTTCAACGCGATCGTGTTGCCGTTGGCGAGCGTGAAGGTGACCACGCTGGTGCCGCCCTGGGCGATCGGGCTCGTGGCGAACGCCTTGGTGATGGTCGGCGGGTTGGCCACGTTCAGGGTCGCGGTGTTCGAGGCCGCGCCCGCGGCGCCGCTTTCCACGGTGGCGACACCCGAGGAGGTGTTGGCGTAGCTTCCGATCGCCGCCGAAGTCACCTGGACCGTGATCGTGCAGCTCGCGGTGGCGGGAATGGAGCCCGCGGTCACGTTGAACGTGCCGCCGCCCGCGGCCGCGGTCGTGACGACCCCGGCGCAACTGCCGCCCACGGTGAGCGGCGTCGCGTTCACGATCCCCACGCCGTAGGTATCGGTGAAGCTCATGCCGGTGAGCCCGATGGGGCTCGGGTTGGTGATCGTGAAGGTGAGCGTGCTGATGGCGTTCGGCAGGATGGTCGAGGGCGCGAACGCCTTCGCGATCGAGGGCTTGCCGACCACGTTCAGCGTCGCGGTATTGGAGGCCGGGCCGCGCGGCAGCAGCGCGGTGATCACGCCCCCGGTGGTATTTGTCTGGACGCCGACCGCGGCGCTCGTCACGATGAACGTGATCGTGCAACCCGCGGACGGGATGTTGAGCCCGGAGAAATTGAGCGCGGTCTGGCCGGCGGTGAGGGCGGTCACCGGCAGGCACGTGCCGCCGGTGTTCTGGTTCGCGCTCACCGCCATGCCGGCGAGAGTATCGGTGAAGGCGCCCGCGGTCTGCGCGATGCCGGTCGGATTGGTGAGCGTCAACGTGACGGTGGAAGTCGCGCCCGCGAGGATCGTCGCGGGCGCGAACGCCTTGGCGATGTTGATCACGCCCACGCCGAGGTTCGCGGTGTTGGACACCGGCCCCGTGGTGCCGGAGGTCGTGGTCACGCCCGAGCTCGTGTTCGCGTAGAAGCCGGTCACGCTGCTGCGCACCGCGAAGGAGATGTTGCAGCTGGCACTCGCCGGCACGGTGCCGGCGGTGAGCGTCACGCTGGTCGCGTTGGCGAGCACCGCCGCAGGCGCGAAGCCGGCGCACCCGGCGCCGGTCACGGTGATCGGTCCCCCGGTCGCGACGAGGTTCGCGGGGAAGCTATCGGTCAGCCCCGGGTTCGCGAGGTTCGCCGCGGCGGTGTTCGGGTTGGTGATCGTGAGGGTCAGCGTGCTGTCGGTGTTGGGTGCGACGGCGTTCGGCGTGAACGACTTCGCGACCGTGAGCGTGGTGAAGAGCGTGGCGCTCGCGGCGACGGTGTTGCTCACGTTCTGCGTGTCGGTGATCGACCCGATCGGCAGCGTGTTGGTGAAGGGTCCCGCGGAAGTGATCGTCACGTTGACCGTGACTGTGCACGAGGTGGTGGCGGCGAAGGTCGCGCCGCTGAGAGTGAAGTTGCCGCCGCCCGGAACCGCGGTGACGCTGCCGCCGCACGTGGTGGCGCCGCCGGGCGCGGCCGAATTCACCAGGCCCGCGGGATAGGTGTCGATCAGGCCGCCGCCGGTGAGCGGCGTCGTGCTCGGGTTGGTGATCGTCACCGTCATCAGGGTCGAGGCGCCGACCGCGATCGACGCGGGGGTGAACGACTTGGCGAGCGTCGGCGCGGCGACGATCGTCACGTCCTCGTTGGTGGTCGAGGCCGCGGCGTAGTTGCTGCCGCCGACCACGCCGCCCGAGGTATACGTGCCGCCCGGCGTGACCGTCTGCGCGACGGTGCGCGTCGGATCGAGGTAGCTCACCGTCGCCGGGTTCTGGTAGGTCGCCGGAGGAGTCGCCGCCGCGGTGTTGGCGATGAACGTTATCGCGACGCTGCCGCCGCCGGGAATCGTGAAGTTGCCCCACGCCGGCGAGGTCGAGCCGATCACCGGGTTCACTACCGAGGTCCGCGTGGACCCACCGCCGAGCACCGGTGCGGTATTGCTCGCGAACGTGATGTTGGGATTGTTCGGCAGCACATCGGAGAGGACGACGGACACGGCCGGGCTCTTGCCCGCCGCGTTGCTCACGTTGATCGTCCACGTCGCCGCAGCGCCCGCGGAGACGAACGGCGTCGAAGTCGACTTGGTGACGGTGAGCAGCGGGAAGCACGCGCTGGCGGTGCCCGCGCCCGGGATCTGGCTCGCGGTGAGGCTGGTGATCTGGAATCCGCCCGACGAGGACGTGGAGCCGTAATCGGGCGTGGACGTGGCGCTGCTCGCCGTGACGCCGCCGACGCCCCCGGCGACGTTCATGGTCGCGGTGCCCGAGAGCAACGCGAATCCGCCGCTGCCGCCGCCTCCGGGGCCGTGTGGCGAGCCCCCTGTCGGCACTCCGCACGTCGAGGTGAACGTGCCGCCGCCGGTGTTGCAGCCGCCATTGCCGCCCTGCACGTTGATGGTGACGCCGACCGCGCCGCCGCCGTTGTTCACGAAGACGAGCGCGCTTCCGCCCGCCCCGCCGCCGCCTGAGGCGTCGTTGAGCACCGTGGTGTTGCCTGCGGTGCCGCGTGCGTTGATCGTGCCGGCGCTCGTCGTGGTGCCCGCGCGCACGAACACCATGCCGCCTCCGGGCGCGCCCGAGGACGCGAGTCCGGCGGCCGGGGCGCCGGTCGCATTGTTGGTGGAGCCCGCGCCGCCGCCGCCGCCGAAGAAGAGACGCTGCGTGCCGCCGGGCACGGACATGCCGCCGAATCCGCCGCCATCCCAGCCGGGAGGCGTGCCCGGTGTCCAGCCGAATCCGCCCTTGCCGCCGATGCCGTAGTTGCCGCCGCCGGCTCCGCCCGTGTTCTGGTCGTTCGCCACCTGGTTGCCGTCGGTGCCGCCGCCGCCGCCGTTGCCCGGCGCGCCGCGGCCGAAGCTGCCGGACGGATATCCGCCCGAGGTGCCGTCGGTGCCGCCGGTGTTGGTGAGCGCGCCCGCGGCGCTGCTGTTGGGTGTCGTCGGCGTGAACACGATGATGGGCGTGCCGCCGATGCCCTCGCCTTTCGCGCCGTTGGGAACCGAGGTGCCGATGGTCCCCGTGCCGACGTTGCTCACATAGTCGTTGATCGAGTTGACCGGTGCGCCCGTGCCGTCGGTCGTGGAGGCCTGGCCACCGCCGCCGCGGAATCCACGGCCATCCACGTCGATGGCCTGGCCGTTCCAGTTGAGGTTGCCGGCGACGTCGATCGCAACGATGCCGCCGGTGGATCCGTTCCATGCCGGAGCGGTGAGCGTGCCGGTGAGCGTGGCCGAAGACGCTTGCGGCACGCGGATGACCTGATAGGTCTTCTGCCCGCTCCCGGCATTCGCGGCGGCCTGGCGATAGGTGTTGATGAGCGGGGCCGCGAGCGGCACCGCTCCCGCCGACACCGGGCCGGCCGCGACCGCGTATTCGAACAGGCCGCTCGAGTTGAGGCTGGTGTAGCCCTGCCCCGAGCCGCTGCCGCCGTAGGCGGCGCTGTTGGAGGTGCTGATCGAGGCGTCCTGCATCTGGACGATGAGCAGCAGGTCGCCGGAAGCGATCGCGGTGCCGCTGCCGCGTCCGTCGAGCGCTCCGACGCCGAGCGAATTGGAACCCGCGCTCGAGGTGCCGCTCCCGGCGTAATAGGTGTTGACGGTTCCGGTCCAGCTCGCGGGGCCGCCGACGACCGGAGCGCAACTCGCCTGCGCGTGGGCCGGCGCGGCCGAGTACGCGAGCAATGCGAGCGCGCAGGCGAGGATCGCGCGGATCGCTCGCATCGCCCTCACTTCGCCGCCTCCGTTGCCGTCTTGTTCATCACCTTGTTGTTGGCGGCGGATGATCCACCGTCGAACAGCGACTCGTCGAACTTGTAGCGCATGCGGACGTACGCGCCCTTGGCGGTGTAGTCCGCGCCCGCGAGATCCGCATCGCGGTAGCCGAAGAAGTTGTATCCGGCCGAGACCCAGAAGTTGGTCGCAACCAGGTAACCCACCTCGATCCCGACTCCATACTGCCGTGAAGCGGTCGAATCTCCAAAGAGTGCGCTCGAAACGAGCGACACGTCCCACTTGGGCGCGAATTCCCACGTGCCGCGGGCGCCGACGACCTGCGCGCGGTATTTGGTCGACAGGCCGTTCGAAGTATCGGAGGTCCACTTCGCGGCGTAGCGGCCGGTCACGAGGAACGGGCGCGCGAGCTGCCAGTCGGCGTTGATCGACACGAGCGACGTGGCGGTGTGCAGGTGCAGGTTCTCCTGCGAGTTGTCTTCCTCGAGGCGATGCTCGACGCGCGCGAGCACGTTGAACTTGTTGGTCTCGCTGTCGCGCCACGCGAGGCCGGCCTGCATGCGCTCGATCACGTGCTCGCCGGCGGTGGCGCCCTTGTTGCGGGTGATCGAGTAGGCGTTGCGCGCGAGCGCGGTCCAGTCGCGGTTCAGGCGCGCGGCCAGGCCCACGGTGAAGAGCAGCGACTGCTGCGTGGCGGCGTCGCGCAGCTCGAGGCGCGTGCTGCCCTTCCAGAGCGGGCTGCCGGTGTACTCGAGGGCGAGTGCCAGCGCGGTGTTCTCGTTCTGCCCGGTGCCCGAGATCGCCTGCACGCGCTCGAACGTGGTGCCGAGGCGCAGGCCCGGGGCGATCGACCAGAGGTTCCTGAGACCCACCGCGGCCTCGACGTCGCCGCCCGACATCGCGTCGCGAATGCGATATTCGCTGAACAGGCGCCCGTCCTTCATGTATTCGGTGTCGATGCCGATCGCGGTCGTGTTCTGGCGCTCGGTCTGGTTGAGGCCGTAGGGACCGGTGATCGACGAGATGAACTCGTGGCGCGCATAGAGCCGGCCCTTGTTCTCCATCGTGTATTCGCCGCCGAGGGCGACCACCTTGCGGTCGGTGTCCTTCACGTCGACTTCCACCTCGCCGTAGACGCTCGCGTTCTTGACGAACGGCAGCGACCCGGTGACGCGCGCGCGCACCGTGGTGACTTCATCGGGCATCGGTTGCGGCGCCGGCTGGCCCGCGATCGGCGGCACCGGCGACGTGGTGCCGGTGCCCTTCTCCGCGGCGTGGCGCACGCCGAGCTCGAGCGTGAGGCGCTCGCCCAACTGGTGCTGCAGCGACAGCGCCATGCCGTCGCGCACCGCGTTGGTGGTCACATCCTCGGAGCGCAGCGCCTCGGCCTTGATCGTGGTGCGCGGCGAGAGCTTGTACTCGAGACGTCCGCCCGCCTCGCCCCGGCCGGTCGTGAGGTACGCACCCGGATTCTCGAAGCCGCGATCGGTGTGGGCGTAGAACGCGGTCCCCTTGAGGTTGGCCGACTCGTGCTTCACCTCGATCCGGTAGGCGTTGCCCTTCTCGTCCTGGAGGCCGGTCACCGAATGCGCCGCCTCGCTGATCACGTAGGTGCCTTCGCCGACCTTGACGACCATGTTGGCCCCCGCGAGCGTGAAGGGCAGCAGCGGGTTCTTGTCCTTCACGTAGACGGCGCCGATCTCGACGCGGTCGGTGACCTTGATCGAGCCGTCGACGCCGACCACCCAGAACTGCTCGCCGCCCTGGTCGACCTCGTAGGTGACGCGGATGAAGACCGGGTTCAAATCGCGGTCGACGCTCGGCACCGGCGCCTTGAACAGGATCCGCCCGGTGAGCACCTCGATCTCGTAGTCGGAGAAGCGCCCGAGCGGCAACGCCGAAATGATGAGCGCAGGCTGGTTGCGGTCGCGCGTGACGATCTCGACCTTCTCGCTGTTGATGAGCGCGCCCTGCGTGCCGAGCTGGAACGGGCCGGAGGTGCCGTTCGCGCGCAGCTCCTCGATCACCTGGCGCGTGGAATCGCGGCTCGCGAACGCGTTGACGCTCACGCGCGAATTCTCGTAGTGCTCCTTGATGCCGGTGAGCGAGCGGCTGTAGTTGGTGAGCTTGCGCACCTCGCTCGTCGAGTTGGTGGTGAAGTCGCCCCACAGCAGGTAGGAGCGCTTGTTGTCGATGCGCACGTAGAGGCGGCTCGTGGACTGCGCGTCGTAGCCGCGCTGCGCCGAGTCGCCGTAGATCGGGTAGAACTCGTCGGGCTGGATGTCGCGGAAGAGACGCTCCTGCGTGTCCTTGTCGGAATCGTAGGCGGCGGTGAGCAGGTATTCGCCCTTGATCTTGCCCTTGAGGTAGAACGCGGCGCGCGCGCCGGCGTCCATCTTGCCGCCGTTGAAGTCGCGCGACAGGTGGCGGATCTCCTGCTCGAAGCCGTCTGAGGCGCGCGTGGGCACGAGCGAGCGCGTGTTGATGTTGCGCACGTTGACGATGCCCTCGATCACGCCGGTGGCGATCATGTTGCGCAGCTCGGGCAGGAAGTCGAGGCGCGCTTCGGCCTTGAACGCCCCGCTCGCCGCGACGATGCGGCTCGCACCCGGCTCGAGCGGCGGGGTCACGAGGAATTCGCCGCGGCCGTTCTCGATGAACTGCTGCAGGCCGGGCTCGGCCGCGTCGAGATCCTCGGCCTGCCACTTGCCGAGCGAAGACTCGAGTGTCACGGCGGTGCGCACGGTGACCGGCACGCCGTTGTGGTCGACGAGCTTCACGACGACCTTGACCGGCGTCTTGCCGTCGGCGATGCCGCCCGCCGCGGGCAGCTCGATCACGAGCCTGGCGAGCTTGTCGGGCGCGATCACGCGGATCGACTGCGTGCCGCGCGGATTGCCGAACGAGTCGATCTGCGCGACACCGAGAGTATTCTCGCCGGGCCTCAACTCGACGCCGATGTATTCCCACGCCTGGACCTGCTTGTCGGCCAGCACCGCGCGCTTGCCGACCTGTTTGTCGCTCACCTCGACGCCGTTCACCGTGAGCTTGAAGACGCTGCCGGCGCTGCCCTTCACGCGGATCGCCGACTGCGCGTACGCCACGGTCTGCCCGTCGGTGAGGCCGACGAAGGCGAGCGTGTTGTCGAGGGTGGGGACGAGTTTTTCGAGCGGCTCGAGCGCGGATTGGGCCGCGTTCGACACCCCGGCCTGCGCCGGCGCGGTGACGGTCGCGGAGAAGGCCGGCGCGGATGATGGGGCCACGCTCTGCACACCGGCCTTCGCCGGGGCGGTGACGGTCGCGCCGTTCTGCGCCGGGACGACGGAAGACTTGGCGCCATTCGGCAACGCCGTGCCGGTCGCACCGGTTTGCGACGAGGCGACGTCCGGCGCGCCCGGCATCGGCGTCGTCTGCGATGCGGCGATCACGCCGCTCGCGGGCTGCGCCTTCACGTCGGTGATCACGCGCGCTTCGGTCGCGAGCTGGGTGCCGGCCATGACCGCGAGCTCGTCGCCTTTGACCGCCGCCGCGACGCGCGCCTTCACGTCGTCGACGACGCTCTCGTCGCAGCCGGCGATCGCGAAGTCGGCGCGCGCCATCTCGCCCGCCTTGAGATCGACGATGCGGCTGCGCCCGTCGCCGAGGTGGCGCGCGCTCATCGCCTCGAGGCGCGCGCCCGGAGGCAGCGTGGTCGCGTCGACCTTCACGACATGGGTGCGGTTGCTGATGCCGTAGAAGCTGAACTTGCCGCCGCCGTCGGTGATGACGTAGGTGCCGTCCTCGAGAATGATCCGCACCGCCGGCACGCCGAGCTCGCCCCTGTCCTGCAGGCCGTTGGCGTTGCAGTCCATGTAGATGCGCCCGACGATGAAGCCCTTGTCGCTGAACACCCCGCCGGTCACGAGGACCTTCGCGGTCGCGACGTTGGAAAGCGTCGTCGATCCGGCGGCGCTGTAGCTCGCCTGCGCACGGTTGATGCCGTCGCCCTGCATGGCGCCCGGGCCGATGCGCACGCGGTAGGTGACGCCCACCTGCTCGCCGCGATCGAGGTGGCCGAGTGCCAGCACGAGGCGCGGGCCTTTGCCGCCAGCGGGATCGGCGATCGCCTTGCCGTCGCGGCGCGCGGTTCCCGCCATGTACGCGAACCCCGCGGGCAGGTTGTCGGTGAGCATCACGTCGGCGCGGTCGAGCCCGTTGCCGGTGCCGTTCCTCACGCGCACCGTGTAGTCGATGAACTCGCCCACTTCCGCGGTCGAGCGCGACGCATCCTTCTGCACGAAGAGGCCGTCCTGCGCGACGCCGTCCACCGGGATGTCGATGACGACGAGGCCGCCCGGGCCCAGCGGGAAGGCGCTGCCGTACGAGCCGCCGCTGGTGAGGCCGGTCACGTTGAGATTTCGCGGGCCGGGCAGCAGCGTCCACGCGACCTGCGACGGGAAGCGGTATCCGTTGGGCGGCTGCACGACGAGGCAGAACGAGCCCGAGGAAGTCGGCGGGAAAGCGAAGTGGCCATCGGCGGCGGTCACCACCGGGTTGCCCACCGCGGTCGTGCCGCAACGCCCGCCGGAAGCGCCGACCAGCGTCACCGTGGCACCCGCGACGGGCTCGTTGGTGTGGCTGTCGAACACCACGCTCACCGGCGCCATCAGCGTCACCACCGTCGCGATTCGCCGTCCGCAGCCGATGATCTCGACATCGTACGAATCGTTCGCGCGGCCCTCGATGATGCGATCGCCCGCGACCACCGGCGGATCGCGAACCGGAAGGGCCGCCACGCTGAAGATGCCGGTATTCGGGCCAGTCTCGACCGCGATCACTTCCTCGCGCTCGCCGCCGGGGCCGGTGATCACGACGGTGCGCGATTCGATCTCGTTGGGCGCCGCATTGCACGATGCGGCGTTGGCGCGCAGCCAGAGGTTGCCGCCGACGACGCCCCAGACGGTGGGCACGGCGTACGTCGAATCGGTGAAGTTGCGGATCGCGTTGTCGGGCTCGGCCGGGCTGTCCTTGTCGTCGAGGATCGTGGTGTCGCGCACCGTGAGGTTGCCGCTGCCCGAGCTCGTGAGGACGAGTGTCGTGACGTTGGTCTCGACGGTCGACTTCGCCTGCGCGGCCTTCTGCGCCTCGGGTGCGAGCACGTCGACCAGGATCCGCAGGTTCTCCCCCGGGGCGAGTGTCGCGCTCCAGCCGCGCGCAACCCGCGTGTCGGCCGCGTCGAGCGCGCCGGGAATCGAGCCCGCGCCCGCGACCTTGTTGTCGATGTACGCCGCCGAAACCCAGCCCGCCTTGCTGTCGCGAAGATAGTCGAGCATCGCCTCGACTTTCTCGGTGCAGTTGCCGCGGTTGGTGAGGTAGTGCGTGTAGGTGACGTGCTGGCCGCGGCCGATGGTCGCCTGGTTATCGGGTTCGAGCACCAGCGCGCATTTGCTCGCGAGCGTGTCGACCGCGTCGTCGGCGCTCGCCGATCGCGTCGGCGCGGAGGCCGCGCGCGCGGTCTTGGTCACCTTGTATGCGGCAGGCGGCGCGGTCTCGGGGATGCGCACGCGCACCACGATGTTGTAGGTGGCGCCGGGCGCCACCGGCCCGGTATCGGGCGTGCCGTTGCCGTCGGTGTCGGCGAGCGGCGTCGTGCCGTCGGATTTGAACAGCGCGATCGTCGTGCCCACCGGGAAGGTGCTGCCGGCGAGCGCAATGTCGAACGTCTCGGTGGCGCTGCCGCGGTTGGTGAGCACGTTGGTGAACGCGACCGTCGTGCCCGGGACCGCGCTCGGCAGGCGCTGGCCGGTCAACTCGACATCGACGCGGCCGGTGACGAGATAGTTGACCGTGTTGGTGTAGTCGCGCGCGGACCAGTTGCCGCTCGCGTCGTAGAGCGTGTACATCGCGCGGTTCGGGATCGTGGTGCCGATCGCGAGGCCGGCGTCGATCTCCACGTCGAAGTTGACGTAGCCGAAGGTGTTCGCGGGCACGTTGAAGACCGTCGCGGTGACCGCACCCGCCGTGGTGACGTTGTAGTCGTAGCCGATCTCGGTGCCCGTGCCCTGGCGATCCGCGCCCACGACCGCATCGGTGAGCGGCGTGGCACCGGTTCCGGCGAAGCGGCCGCTGCCCGCGATGTAGCGCATGCCCGCGGGAATCACGTCGGAGAGGATGATCTTCGCGCGCGCCTTGTCGCAGACGTTGTAGGAGAGCGTCACCGTGACCGGGCTCGCCGGCGACGGGCCGCTGTAGCGCGACAGGACCTTGCCGATCACGGCGCAGTCGGCGACACCGCGCTGGATGATCGTGACCGTGTCGATGTCCGGTGTGATCACGCTGCCGCCGGTGCTGGTCGCGCTGATGCGCGCGACCCCGTTCATCAGCGGTGTGGCGCCCGCGGGGACGACCAGGCGCGCGACGAAGCGGAAAGCAGCACCCGGAGCCAGCGCGATCGGGCCGGCGAGCGGCACCGCGCTGTCGGGCTGGCCGTCGCCGTTCGCGTCGGCGAAGAGCGTGATCGATGTGAAGCTGTAGTCGCGGTTCTGGTCGACCGCGGCGAGCGTGTAGGTGTCGGCGCTCGTGCCGGTGTTGGTGAGCGTATGCGGGATGAAGACCGTGGCGCCGGCATCGGACATCACGTTGGCGCTCGACACGAGCGTGGCGCTGAAGACGCCCACGACCACCGGAGCGCTCGTGGTGAGCGTCACGATGTTCGAGCTGCCGGTGAGCGGCGTGACACCCTGCATCGCGGTGGCGGTCGCCTGGTTCGGAATGACCGTTCCCGCGGGCGGGCCGGCGAGGGCCGTGGCCGAAACGAGCGCGAGCGCGCACGTGGCGATAAAGCGCGTGAAGCGCTTCGCCACCTTGCCGCCGTTTATGTCACTCGCTCTATGCACGGTCTGTCTCAAGGTTGTGCTGCTGTCTTTTCGCTGGCGCCTCGGTGTGCGGAAGCGCCATCGAAAAGAGGGAGGCGCCGGTGAGGGCGCCTCCCGAAATCACTCGGAAGCCATCAGGGAGGCAGAGCTATCCGAGTGGAGTGACACTGTTTGCATCACGGATCGATCCGCACGCAGAAGTACAGGACCGCCGATTGCGTCGAGGTGAGCGGGCCGACGTTGGCGATGACCGTGCCGGTGGAGTTGTCCGCGGCCGATCCTCCGGCCATGGCCCCGACGCTCACCGAAGGCGTGGCGAGACCGTTGCCGCTGCACGAGAAACGCATCTTCGTGTTGGCGGGAACGATGTCGCTGATCGTCACGGCGGTGACGGTGCCGGCGGTGGAGTTGGTGCCGGTGATGCGATAGGCGATGCACTGCCCGGGAGCCGTTGCCGGCCCCGCCGCGATCGCCGCGGCGGAGTAGCCCGCGTGCGGACCCGCGACGGCACAAGCGACCGCGACCTGCTCCTTGGTGAGCACCAGGCCGTCGGTCACCGACGTGGAGTCGGTGGCGAAGGTCGTGGCGACGCCGTAGGTGGCGGTGATCGTGGTCACGTTGGCCGGATCGGCGCCGGTGGCGGAAGGCGGCGCGAACACCCGCACGAACATCGTGCGCGATTCGCCCACGTTCAGTGGCAGCGACGTGGTGCCGCACACGACGAGCGTGTCGGTACCGACGTCGAGCACGCCGTTCGCGTTCGCATCGATGTACGCGGTCGACGTCCAGCCCTGGGCCGAGCGGCTATCGGTCAAGCAGCCCGCCGTGAAGTTGGCGGTGTCGGCGGCGTTGCCCGAGTTGGTGATCGTGTGCGTGTAGGTCACCGAGCCGCCCGGGAACGTCTGCTGGGTGTTGTTGGGCGTGATGGTGATCGCGCGCGCCGTGTTCACCGTGACGCGGTCCCGCTTCGAATCGCTCACCGCGCCGTTGGTCGACGAGGTGGCGGCGAAATCGAAGTCGTAGTTGCCCGGGATCGCGGCTCCGCTGGTGGTGGCCGGAATGGTCACCTCCGCGCAGATGAGGCGGTTGGCGCCGGCCGCGAGCGCACCGGTCGTGGTGAGCGTGCCGCCCACCGTCGAACAGTTCGCCGCGCCGCCGTCGGCACGGAACACCACCGACCAACCGGCCGGAAGCGCGGGCGGCGTGACACCCGCGGCCGAAGTGGCCGCGAACGTCGCCGACAGGTTGAAGCTGTCGGAGACGAAGCCCGTGTTGTTGACGAAGAGCTGGAAGCGCGTGGCCGTCGTGCCGGAAGTGCTGGGCGTCACCACGTTGGTGGTGATGACCGCGGCACCGGTGGCGCCGAAGCCCGACGTCGCCGAGTTCCCCGCGTTGGCGGAACCCGGAGGCGTCGAATCGGCACGCGCGCTGTTGTTGGTGACGTCGACCGTGTTGGCCGCGACCACGGTGAGCGTATCGGTCACGTCGTCGAACACGGTGTTGTTGAACACCGAGGTCGCGCGCTTGGTGATCGAGTACGGCCCGCCGGTGGCGTTGGACGGAAGAGTGACGCGGACCACCACGCGGTAGCCGCAATACGTGCCGTCGGTCACCAGCGGAGCGGCACACGCCTGGCCCGCACCCGGGATCGGGCCGGTATCGGGCGCGGCGCTGCCGCTGCTGTTGATCAGCGTCGTGATGCCGTCCTGCTGCTGCAAGCTGACCGAAGTACCGGCCGGGAAGTTGTTCGACTGGATGGTGATGTCGAACGTATCCGTGCCGTTGCCGCGGTTCCAGATGTAGTTGTTGAACACGAACGTCGAACCCGCGGCGGCGGAAGCCACCGTCACCGGCTCGAGCGTGCCGTTCACCGAGCTCACGGCCGAACCGTTCGCCACGACAGCGGCGCTTTGCAGCACCTGGTAGCTCGCGGTGTTGGTGCTGCTCGAGGACTGGGTCGCGGTCTGGAACTGCGCCGTGTTGTTGATCGTCTGCGGCGGCAGGTTCGCGTTTACGTTCACCTGGAACGTGAGCGTTCCGGAAATGCCGTTCGGAACCGACGGGATGATCGCCGTCACGGTACCGGCTATCGACCGGTAGTTGATCCCGGGCGGGAAGGTCCCGGCCTGCTCGATGCCGTCATTCGCATCGGTGAGCGGTGTCGCGCCCGAGACACTCCAGCGTCCCGATCCGGCCACATACGTCATGCCGGCCGGAAGCGCATCGGTGAGCTGCACGTTGGTCGCTACCGAAGTACCCGAGTTGGTGTACGACAACGTCACCGTGATCGGGCCGAAGGGCGACGGGCCGCTGTTGGCGCTCAACGCCTTGGTCACGACGATCACGGAATTCGCGACGGTCGTGGTGTCGGTGTTGGTGAGCGTGGTCGGCGTCGTATCGGTGACCGTGACGGTGATGTCGGCGGTGTTGCCGCTCGCGGCGCCACCCGGCACCGTGCCCGCCACCACGAAGCGGAAGGTTCCGCCCGCGGCGATCGGACCCGAGGTCGTGATCGGTGTCGCGTTGTCCGGCACCCCGTCGCCGTTCGCGTCGATGTAGTACGCGAGGGCTCCGTGAGGCGCGGCAGCGGCGGCGAAGTTGGTCGACGAGGGCCCTGACAGGCCGTACGTGTCGTTGCCGTTGCCGGTATTGGTGATGGTGTGCGGGTAATAGACCGTCTGCCCGGGCGCCGCGGTGCGTGCACCGTTGGCGGTGAGGGTAAAGGACTTTACCTGCGAGACCGTGGTCGTCACCAGGTTGGAGGTCGCCGTACGCGGCGCACCCCCGGCGTCGTTGTACGTCGCCGTGGCCTGGTTACCGATCACGGTGCCCGCAGCGGGCGCCGCGTACGCGCTCGTCGATCCGAGCGCGTACATCACGCCGGCGACGAGCACGAACAACGCGACGACCCAGAGGCGAAACGTCTCGCCTCTGCTCCTGGCTTGCGTGGTCGTGGTCATTTTGATTCTCCTGGTTGAAACGGGTCGAGATGATTCGCTGCGAATCCTGCTGCCTTGAAAACGGCGAAATCGGCGCGCGGCCGATTCCGGAAAGAATCAGTGGTCATTCATTTACCGCCTCCCTTGCCCGATTCCCGGGGAAGCGCGTCGTCGGTGACCTTCACGCGTGCGCCGAACTCGAGCGACTTCTCGCCGGCCAGGTCGCCGGGATACCAGCGCAGGTAGCGGTACTCGCGAACCGGGATCGGCTCGTCGACCTCGAGGCCGTTGCGCACCACCTTGCGCGTGAGCGGCGGGTCGGAGAACGAACGCCCGTCGACGCTCGCCTTGGCATTCGCGGGGCGTGCGCTGCCGGGTATGAATTCGGTGTTGGTCGGTATCGGCAGCGTCGCTTCGAGGTTCACGACCTGCTGCCGGGTCTTGTTGCGATAGGTCGCCACGTACTCGATCACGTCGCCGGGCTTGGCCGGATCGGCGGGCGCGAAGGTCTCCTTCCCGTCGGCGGCGCGCACGACCTTGCGCTGCTCGAGGCGTGTTTCGATCGGGCCGGATGGTTGCTGCGCATGCAGCGGCATGGCGGCCGCGGCGGCGAGCGCTGCGAGTGCTGCGATCTTTGCGATGGTCTTCATGGATGTCACTCCCAAGTGCCTTGTCTGGTAATGCATTTTTGTGCTTCGAAGTGTGCGGGCGCAGGGGCGCGCGCCCGTATGAACCACGTCACTTGCGCGCGCACACGGACTTACAGATGTCATTCGCCTTACGGTTGTCATCGGGAGATCACCCGCGGAGCGCGCAGGCGCTCGATGCCGGCGAGCGAGAAATCGGTGATGTGCCGCGCGAGCGCCGCGCGCGCCTCGGGTCCATCGATGAAGGCGGGATGGATGCGCTCGATCGCGGGCCGGCCGAAGAGGTAGAACAGGCATTGCCCCATCACGCTCAGCGCCGCGACGGTGATCTCGGTCTCGGCCACGTCGTCGCCGGCGAGCTGGCGCACGATGGCGCTCATGCCCTCGAGCTCGGGACGCAGCATGTCCTCGACCAGGCGATCGAGGTGCTCGGTCGGATTCATCGCCTCGTGGACCAGGATCCGTCCGAGCGGCGAGGGACGCTTCGCGCCGAGATAGCGATCGAGGAGTCCCACCACCAGGTGCTCGAGGCGTTCCGCGGAAGTGGGGGCGACGCGACGCTTGCGCCCGGGGGGTTGGGCGCGCGCCTGGGTCGCGAGGTGCTGGAGGGTTGCCCGGTAGAGCCCCTCCTTGCCGCCGAAGTAGTAATTCACCGCGGCAAGGTTCACGTGCGCGGCATCCACGATCTGGCGCACGCGCGCGCTCGCGTAGCCGTGGCGCGCGAACTCCTCCGACGCGGCCGCGAGAATGCGACGCGTCGTCTCGCTGTCATGGCCAGCGACATCTCGGGTCATCGCCGGTCCTCCCTGGACTAGCGTTTGAAAATCTTGTTTGAAACGGGATTCTGCGTGTTGGACCTTTTATGTGCAATAAGCGCGCCTGAACTGCGAAATCCTCATCCGGGCCTTAATCCGGCTTTTTACAAATGTTAAATTGTTTTTAATCAATATCTTATGGAACTTCTTCAAGCAATTTCGTAAATAATTTCAAACGCAACTCAAAGGATATTTCGGCTCAACTTCGGCGCTTTCCGGCGGAAAAGCGACGTCCGGTCGAAAATCAGCCGAAATCCCGAAAAACACCCGGCTCGACACAATCGCGTCATAAGAAGATCTCCTACGCGATTCGCGCGCGTTTCCCGCTTATGCCGGCGCGTGTCGAAACCGATAATCGGGGCCATGAAAACGACATTCCCCGGCGCCCTGTTTCTCCTGAGCACGCTCTTCGCCGCACACGGCATGGCGTTCGTGCCCGGCAAGCCGGCCCAGTCCGATGCGAAAGCGCGCATCGCCCCGGCGGCGTTGCGCGATCCCGGATTTCCCGGCGGCGCCGCGCAGTCGATGCGTCTTTTCGCGCTCAAGGCCGCGATCGCCCCGGCAATCCAGGGCCTCGAGGAAAAGCGCGTCCAGGTCGGCGCTCCGCGCAACGTCGCCGCCGAGACCATCGGCGCGAGCGGCGCCCCCGCCGCGCTGCAATGGGTCGCCGCACCCGCTGGCGGCCTCACCGCGCGCCTCACCCTCACCTCCCCGGAAGCCGCCGCGCTGCGCCTGGGACTGCGCATTCGCGAGCTGCCCGCCGGCGCCGAGCTGCGGTTCACCGGATCCGCCGCGCCCGATCGCGTGATCGGCCCGGTCGGCGCGAAAGAATCGCTCGCCGCGATGCGCGCCCTCGGCATCTATTGGACCCCGGTCACCGAGGGCGACACGCAATCGGTGGAAGTGTGGATTCCGGCCGGAAGCGAAAGCGCGCGCGTGCGCATCGCCGTCGAAAGCGCCTCGCACCTCGTGGCCACTCCCGCGAACATGCTCAAGTCCGCCGGCCTCGGCGCTTCGCAGTCGTGCCAGAAGGACGTGGTCTGCACGAGCTCCTCCGACCCGGCGCTCGCGAAGGCCGCGCGCTCCGTCGCGAAGCTGCTCTACACCGAGAACGGCTCCAGCTATATCTGCAGCGGCACGCTCGTCAACGACGGGGACGCGACGACGCAAGTGCCTTATGTCTACACCGCGGCCCATTGCATCGGCTCGCAGGCGGCCGCTGCGACGCTGAACTCGTTCTGGTCTTTCGAGGCCACGTCCTGCGGCAACAAGGGCAGCGCCAATTACACGCAGCTCAATGGCGGCGCCACGCTGCTGTACGCCAGCGCCGCGAGCGACGTGGCCCTGGTGCGCCTCGCCGATCGCGCGCCCGACGGCGCGTGGTTCTCGGGCTGGGACGCATCGCCGCTGCAGCCGGGCGCGGCACTCGTCGCCCTGCACCACCCGGCCGGTGACCTGAAGAAAGTCACGCTCGGGCAGTCGCTCGACGCGACCCCGATCTCGTCGGGTGCGAGCTTCTCGACGGCGGCGTGGTCGAGCGGCAGCACCGAGGGCGGCAGCTCCGGCTCCGGGCTCTTCACGCTCGCCAACGGCGAATACGTGCTGCGCGGCGGCCTGCGCGGCGGCAGCGCTTCATGCGGCTCGGCGGGACACACCGACGATCCGGCGAACCGCGACTACTACTCGCGCATCGACCTCGAGGCCGGCTCGCTCAAGGCGTGGCTCGCATCGACGCCCGCGCCGCTCGACGACTACACCGACATGTGGTTCAACCCCGACGAGCCGGGCTCGGGGATCTCGATCATCCAGAACGCGGCCAACCGCATGTTCGTCGCGCTCTACACCTACGACGCTGCCAGCCGGCCGACGTGGATCGTGCTGCCGGAAGGCACGTGGAGCAACGCCGCCACCTACGAAGGCGCGCTCTACCGTGCGAGCGGCAGCGCGTTCGACCGTCCCTACGACGCTTCGAAATTCTCGATCGCGGCGGCCGGCACCGGCCGCATCGTGTTCACGCAGAACGACGCCGCGACGCTCACCTTCACGGTCGACGGCAAGACCGTGGTGAAGACGATTCGCAGGCAGCCGATCTAGCGCGCTACGGACAGGCGCTGTCGGGATTCGCTACCGCGAGCGGCGTGAAGCAGGAAGGCGCGGCGTCGAGGCAGCCGCCGAACTGCGAGAGCAGGAACGCGGATTGATTGGTGGTGCCGCTCGGCTCGGTCGCGGCAACGGGGTTTACCAGCACCGCGTTGAAGATGCCGGCGGCGTGGACCGAGAAGCTTGCAAGCTGCCCGTCGGCGCGGCATCCGCTTTTCGTCACCTTATCCACTTGGACGCCGTCGTTGAAGAAGGTGATATCGACCTTTTCTGTGTATACGAGGGGCGAGCCGATCGGGGAGTAAATGCCGAAGTGGTTGAGCGTCACCGCGAACCACTGCTGCTTTTGCCCGAAGATGATGGAGACGGACTCGGACCCCACGCTGGAAATGAAGCGCAGGTTGTTGTTGGGCTCGAGCGGGTCGCCCATCACGGAGCCTCCCGCAACTCCGATGCCGGTCGTTGCGTTCACCGTCTCGAACGAAAGGTCCTGGAGCGCGGCACCGTCGGCGCCGATGGAGATGGTGTCACCGGTAAAGACAAAGAAATTGCCGATGTCGTCCACGGAGCTCACGCCCGCGGCCACGCCGACGGTCGCCTGGTTGAACGTGGTGGTCACGTCCGACAGATGCGGGGGCGCATCCGGCCAGTCGCGCGCGCCGAGCTTCGCGCGCTGCACGAACTCGTCGAGCTTGCGATAGGCGATCACGTCGTCGAAATACGCGGGGTCGTTGGGCGCGAGGCCCGTGGTCATCGAGGGCTGCGCGACGAACGGACCGGCGGCGGTCGTGTTCGCGATCTCGCCTGCGTTCCCCGGTAACGGCCTCTGCGCTCCCGCGGTCGTGAAGCCGCCGAGTCCCGTGGGCCCGTGGCTCACCAGCACATAGGCCACGCCAGTCGCGGTGGTGCCGGAGTCCGAGACCGACAATCCCTTGTTCAGAAGAAACTGCGCCGGCGGAGTGTCGTTGGTATCGCGGCACAGGCCCCCTGCGGTGCCCGCCACCGGAGTGGCGAAGGTGGGCGCGAGCTCCAGCGTGTCGCACTTCACCATGCTCGTTCCTTCGGCCTGCGTAAGGCTGCCGGCGATGCCGGCGGTCCCCGTGAAGACGCGATACGAGATCTTTCCGCCCCACGCGTCGATCGCGTCCTCGCGGCGCAATCCGATCGTCCTCCAGGGAAGTGTGCCGGCGGGGAACGTGCAGGTGGCCGCGGCGCCGGCGGGAACCGCATCTCCGGTATCGAGGCTCGGGTCCGCGGGACACGGCAGGCGCGCCGCGGTGCTCGCGAATTGCTCGAGAGCCTCGCCGGCCGCGGCGAGATTCGCCTGCGTGCGCACCGATCCCTCGATGCCGGTCGTGCTGCGGAAGAGGCCCATCAACGCGAGGAAAACCGCGCCCACCGCGATCACCACGATCACCACGAAGACGATGCTGATGCCGCCCTGGCGATGCATCACGTCAATGCGCGCGCGGTCCCAGGCCGGCCTTGGCGACCACGGACATGACCGAAGGACGCGACACCATGTCGTCGAAATGGCCGGCGCCCGCGCCTTCCGAAAGACCGTCGTCGACGTAATACGCGCCGAGAGCGAGATTGCCGTAATTCTTCTGCTCCTCGGTGCCGTCGGTGGTGCTGCTGACCCCCATCGTGCCGCTGGTGAGATAGCCGCCACCGCCGCTCTCCCCGGCGCTGATCACGACGTACGCCGCACCGGTGGTGCCTGGAGTCATCACGTCCGTCCCCGCGAGGTTCTTGACGCGCAGCCCACGAGGTCCGACGTTCGCTCCCGCAAGCCATACGCCGGGCGGAGTGCAATTGGCAAGCGCGGCGTTGGTGCACGCGATGTTGCAAGCGTCGCCAGCCTCACCTCCGTATGCCGAGGCAATCACGGCGGTACCCGCGGGATCGCACCAGGACACGTCCATGCCCTTCTTGCCCGCGAGGATGTTCTGCACGCGATAGGTGAAGAGCCGATCCCACCCATCGGTGGCCTCGGCTTGCGCGATCCCCAGATCGATCCACGGCACGACGCCGCTTTGCTGGGTGCCGGTGCAGCCCGCGGTGTCGGTGCGCGGAGTCTCCTTGCCGAAATTGGGATCGGTCGGCGCGAGCGAGATGTCCGCGGGACACGGCAGGCGCTTCTGCTGCTGCACGAACTGCACCATCGCGGCATCGATGTTGGCAAGGCGCGCCGCGGTGAGCGTGCGCTTCTGTCCCCCGGTGATCGCGCGCGCGCTCACCGCCGCCATCGTGATGACGATTCCGAGGATCAGCAGCACGACGACGATCTCGACCAGCGTGAATCCGCGAGATGAACGACGCGTGCGTGGTGGGCGGAGGGAGTGCATGGCGCCGTAATGATACCGGCTCGCCCTTCCGTCACCCTATGACCTGCGTCACTCCCGCTGTCCCCCTCCCCGGCCCCCCCAAGGGGGAGGGAGAGTCTAGGCGAGCACCATGCGCAGCACGTCGAGGCCCTCGGCGTAGGGCACGCCGATCATGCGGCCCTGGACATGCGCGAACTCGCGATACATCTCGGTATCGAGGCCGCGGCCGCCGAACTGGCTGGCGTGGGCGGTGATCGAGTGCATCTTCGCGTCGATGGTTTCCGACACGTCCACGTAGGCGCGCGGATGGAACGGGATCGGCACCGGGCGGCAGTTGGTCGGGTGGTAGGAGAAGAAATCGAAGTGCGCGAGGCGCTGCGTCGGCAGGCACGCGTTGAAGATCAGCAGGTGGTCGTTGTGGAAATCCGCCGAGCTGTGGGTGAGCAGCGCCGCGGGCTCGTATTCGCGGATCAGCCCGTCGAGCATGCCGACGAGATCGCAGGTCTTCACGTCCTCGAGACGGATCGGGCCGTCGGGCATCAGCACCTTCAACTCGCAGCCGAGGATCTCCGCGCCGCGCTTCGCCTCCTCGCTGCGCACCTCGAAGTCCTTGGGGATCGAGGCGATCACCATCACGACGCGCACGCCGCAGCGCTGGAGCTTCGCGAGCGTGCCGCCGATGCCGATCTCGAGATCGTCGGGATGCGCGCCGACCGCGACCACGGTCTGTCCCGCGTAGCGCGAGGCGAGCGAGCGCCCCAGCGGCCGCACTTCGGTGTCGGAAGCTCTTTTCATCGCGTCCTCGCGCTTTCCCCGCCTTCCCAGGCCGGCGTCTTGTACAGGTGCAGCGTGAAATCGTTCGGCAGATAGGTGTGGTCGAGGCGCGCCGCCGCGGTGAGACCCAGGCCCACCTCGAGCGCTTTCCACGGCTCGACGTAGATGCGTGATTCCGCCGGGTACGGCGAGCACGTGCTCAGGAAATTCACCGCGAGCCCGACGCGGCACCACCCGAACATGCGCTCGAGCGTCGGGCGGATGCGCTCGCGTGCGCCTTCGGAATCGAGGCCGAAGAGGCCGCTCGCCACCACGTAGTCGAACGGCTCCCGGGGCGCGAACTCGAGCGCGTCGGCGACGAGGAAATGCGCCACGTCGCCGGGGAAGCGCTCGAGGCAGCGCTGGATCATCGGCTCGCAACTGTCGAGCCCCGTGTAGATCGGACGAATGCCGCGCTCCATCAGGAACTCGAGCAGGTCGCCGAAGCCGCAGCCCACGTCGAGCACGCGCTTGCCGCTGAAATCGCCGAGCGCCGCGAGCGCCTCGAAGCGTTTCTCCTGCGACGAGCGGTTGCGGAAACCGAGGCCGCGATAGTCGTAGCCGAAGCGCCGGACCTTATCCTCGTACCAGCGGGTGGTCTCGTCAAGCGGCAAGGAGCTCATGGGTCCCGATCGGGTCGCGCGCGCGCGCGATGTCGCGGCTCGCCGGGCCGCAGTTGAACAGCAGGTCGAGCGCGGACAGGCCCTTGATGAAGGGGGCCGTCCCGCACTGCGCGTATACCGGATGCTTGAAGTCCTGCCACTTCACTCCCATGCCCTCCGCGGCGAAGGCTTCGAGGTCGAGATAATCGCGCGAGCCGCCCATGCCGCCGAGGAAGGCGCTCGCGCCCACGTTCTTGCAGATGTTGAGCAGCAGCCCGGAGCGCTGCCCTTCGACGCCGAGCGCGGAGCTGCGCACCATCGGCGTGGTGATGTCGAGTGCCTCGCGCATGAAGTCGAGGGTCGCGAGGTTCAGGTCCACCAGCTTGTCCCAGCGCGCCTCGAGGATCTCGCGCAGCCGCGGCGCGTACATCTCGAAGAACGGCGCCTTGCGGTAGGCGTAGCGCAGGGTCGCGAAGCTGTTGGGGCCCCACCAGCGGGTGCCTTCGCCCGGCGGGTTATCCACCTGCTTCTCGACGATGCGTTCCTTCTGCGATACCTGCACGACGGGCACCGTGAGCCACTTCGAATCGTCCTCGAGGCGGATCAGCGCGCGATTCTGGTAGTTGCGCCGCTCGAATTGCACGTGGTCGAGCAGCACGAAGAGGTCCGACTGGATCATCCGGTCGAAATAGCCCAGCCACGGGAGGAAATTGGGCTGGTGGATGGCGACGATCATCGGGCGGATCTCCGGTGGCGATGGTTCGTAGCCTACAAACCCATTCTTTCGGACCGGCTTGCGGCCCATAGTCCGGATGGATCAGGGATTGGACGCGGAGCGACACCGTGCCGTATTCCCTTGGCAATACATTGTGCTGGCGTCCTACAACCCCATCGACATGCCCACTGCCTTCGATATCCCGCTGCATCGGCTCGATGCGCACCGCATCCCGGTCGTGCTGCTCGGCGGGATCAACCTCGTGCGCACGCTCGGACTTGCCGGCATCCAGGCAGTGGTCGCCTCGCCGCATCGCGACGACCCGGTATTCGCGTCGCGGCACTGCTTCGGGCGCTATGTGCTGCCAGCCTTCGAGCAAGGCGACGCGGCGGTCGACGCGCTCGTCGCGCTCGGCGACCGGCTCTCGCATATGTATGGCCGGCGCGTGCCGCTGATGTACGGCAGCGACGACGCGCTCCAGCTCATCTATGCCCATCGCGAACGGCTGCAGCGCCATTTCCTGATGGCGCTGAACGACCCGGCGATAGCGCGCGCGCTGATCGCGAAGGACAGCTTCCAGTCGCTTGCCGAGGGCCGCGGGTTGCCGGTGCCGCCGATGCTGCAGTGGAGCGGCACCGGGCCGGGCACGCTCGTCGACACGCCGGGCCAGGTGATCATCAAGCCGCGCGTAAAGGTGGATTGGCACGACTCGCAACTGCGCGAGCGCCTGTTTCCCGGTGACGCCAAGGCGCGCGTCTACGAAAGCGGCGCGGCGGTGCTCGCGGACCCGGCGGTCGCCCTCTTCCGCAACCAGCTCGCGTTCCAGGAATACATTCCCGGCGACGATACCTGCCTCTGGTCGTATCACGGCCTCGCCGACGAGGGCGGCCAGGTGCTCACCTCGTTCGTGGGCCGCAAGCTGCGCACCTATCCGGTCGACAATGGCGAGAGCGCCTTCATCGAGCTCGCGCACGACGAGTCGCTCGCCGACCTCGGGCGCTTCGTAGCGACACGCCTGCCGCTGAAGGGCGTGTTCAAGATGGACTTCAAGAAGGACCCGCGCACCGGCCGCTGGTACCTGCTCGAGATCAACGCACGCTTCACCCTCTGGCATTACCTCGGCGCGCGCAACGGGCTCAACCTGATGCGTGCCACCTACGATTACCTGATCGAGGGCGCCCAGCTCGAGACGCCGCGCTACGGCACCGGCTACCGCTGGCTGTCGCTCGGGCTCGACTTCGGCGCCTTCCGCCAGCTGCGAGCGCGCGGCGACCTCGGCTTCACGCGCTGGCTCGCGTCGTTCCTGCTGTCGCGCAACATCTATAACGTGTTCGCGTGGAGCGATCCTGCGCCGTGGCTCGCCTTCCAGGCCGGGCGCGTGGGCCGGCGCCTGGAGCGCGGCGGCGGGCGGATGCTGGCGATGCTGCGGCAATGGCGCTCTACGGCCTCCTAGGCGACATCCACGGCAACCGCGAGGCCCTCGCCGCGGCGCTGGCGCGCCTCGACGCATGCGGCGTGGAGCGCATCGCCTGCGTCGGCGACCTCGTGGGCTACAACGCCGATCCCGACGAGTGCGTGCGACTGTTGCGAAGCCGCGGCGCGCTGTGCATCGCCGGCAACCACGACCTGATCGGCACCGGCCTGCTGGGATTCGAGCGCTGCTCCAACAAGGCGCTGCATTCGCTCAAGAGAACGCGCCGCACGCTCTCCGCGGAAACCGCCGCGTACCTGCGCTCCCTGCCCGCGCACCTGATGATCGAGGAACACGTGCTTCTCACGCATGGCGGCGTGCGTGACGTGCAGCAGTACATGACGCAACCGAAGCACATCGTCGAGAATCTCGAATACCTGAGCACCGACTTCCCCACGGCGCGCGTCTGCTTTTTCGGCCATACCCACGAGCAGAAGGTGTTCGAGGCGCGCGCCGGCGTGGTCCTCGATCGCGATATCGGCCATTGCGTGGCGCTGCGCCCGGACAGCGTGTACTTCATCAATCCAGGGTCGGTGGATGCATCGCGCAAGCGCACGCGCAAGCTCGCCGAATGCGCGGTGTTCGACAGCCGCACGCTGCGCATCGAGTTTCACCGCGACGAATACGACAGCCACTCCACGGAGGCGAAGGCCGAAGCGAACGGCTATCGCATCGACGCGTGGCGCGATCGACTGTACGACATCGAGCGACGCCTGATCGGACCGCGCTCCTACACCTGATTGTAAGGAGATGTAAGGGGTCTATGACATACGCAACATGAGCCGCTCGCACATTTTGGCGGGGTGCGGTCCAACCTGTTCGACACCAACGCGAACAGGAAAAAGAGGTGAACAAGAGGACCGCAGTTTCCGCAGCCGAGCTCTATGTGATGCTCAACCGTGAGTTCAAGCGGCGCCAACCGCGCGATTGCAGCGTGTGCTACATCCAGCTTCCCTACAGAGTCGACCGTCGTGACGGCGCGTCGGCAAACTGGGAGCTGGTGTCGCCGATGGACTGCAGCAAGGGATGCAAGCAACTGGTGGATGAGTTGGTGCTCGAGTATTCCCGGCTCTACGACTTGAACGGCGATCCGCAGACCCAAACGCAGCACTGAGACGCAGGGCGCCGGCGCCGCTCACGGGCGACGCCGGCGTTTTGTTTGCTGGGTCAGCGCTTGTCGGCCGAAAGGCGCGCCAGCTCCTCCTCGACGGCGGATCGCATCGGTCCGACGCGCACGATGGCGTCGGCGATCTCGGTTCGCGAAAGCTTGGGGAACAGGGCCATCAGCTCGCGCACATCGCGGTCATGGGCGGTCACGCGCAACGCGGAGAAACCTGGGTTGGTCTTGTCGAATTCCATGGATGCGCGGGCTTTGTTTTCGTTGTGGGCTGGAACCGATTCTTGCAAAGAGCTCGCCGCCGATGAATCAGATCGGAGGAAAATTTTACGTAGGGGCGTTCTTACAAGCGTGTCGTAATCGTGACGACAGGCACGCGGGCGACCGACAGGCGTGGCGCCGAATTCCTACATGCGCCGATGCGCCGAATGGAGGGCGCGAGGGGAAGCTGCTACCGGACTTCGATCAGCTCCACGTCGAAGAGCAGCGTCGCGTTGGGCGGTATGACGCCGCCGGCGCCGCGCGCGCCGTAGCCCATCTCGGGCGGGATCACGAGGGTGCGCTTGCCGCCCACCTTCATTCCCTTGACACCTTCGTCCCAGCCGCGGATCACCTGTCCCGCGCCGAGCACGAACTCGAACGGCGAGCCGCGATCGACGGAGCTGTCGAACTTGGCGCCCTTGCCGTCGGCCTTGGCCGGATCGTGCAGCCAGCCGGTGTAGTGGACTCGCACCGGACCGGGCTTCGCCTCCGCGCCGGTTCCCTGCACCACGTCGACCTTCTTCAGTTCCGCCATGCCCGCTCTCCTCGCTCGTCTTCGTTCGCGCCGATCTTACCAGCGACTCGCAATACCGGGGTCAGACTCCTCAATGAATACCGGGGTGGGGCAGCACAAATTTGAAAATTTGGTGTGGGTGCCCGCCCATAACCCGAAAAAAAATATGGCGGCCGCCCGGGGGAAAAGCCGCCGGGGGGTGGAAAAATGGGGCCGGGGGGGGCAAGTGGGCGG
>JANPHA010000082.1:0-1541 GCA_031424255.1 Burkholderiales bacterium
CCACCGGCTCCGAGACCAAGATCAAGAAGATCGCCAAGCGCCTCAAGGTGCTGGAGGCGTTCAACAAGTCGGGCATCAAGCCCGACTGGATGATCATGGAGGTGCTGCCGGTGCTGCCGCCGGACCTGCGTCCCCTGGTGCCGCTGGACGGCGGGCGCTTCGCGACCTCCGACCTGAACGACCTCTATCGCCGCGTGATCAACCGCAACAACCGCCTGAAGCGGCTGCTGGAGTTGAAGGCCCCCGAGATCATCGTACGCAACGAGAAGCGCATGCTGCAGGAAGCCGTCGACTCGCTGCTCGACAACGGCCGCCGTGGCAAGGCGATGACGGGCGCCAACAAGCGCGCGCTCAAGTCGCTCGCCGACATGATCAAGGGCAAGAGCGGACGCTTCCGCCAGAACCTGCTCGGCAAGCGCGTCGACTACTCGGGCCGCTCGGTGATTGTCGTCGGGCCCACGCTCAAGCTGCACCAGTGCGGGCTGCCGAAGCTCATGGCGCTCGAGCTGTTCAAGCCGTTCATCTTCCACAAGCTGGAGGTGATGGGCCTGGCCACGACGATCAAGGCCGCCAAGCGCATGGTGGAGAGCCAGGAGCCGGTGGTGTGGGACATCCTCGAGGACGTGATCCGCGAGCATCCGGTCCTGCTCAACCGCGCGCCCACGCTCCATCGCCTCGGCATCCAGGCGTTCGAGCCGGTGCTGATCGAGGGCAAGGCGATCCAGCTGCACCCGCTGGTCTGCGCCGCGTTCAACGCCGACTTCGACGGCGACCAGATGGCGGTCCACGTTCCCATCTCGCTCGAGGCGCAGATGGAAGCGCGCACGCTCATGCTCTCGTCCAACAACGTGCTGCACACCGCCCACGGCGAGCCGGTCATCGTGCCCTCGCAGGACATCGTGCTGGGCCTGTACTACGCCACCCGCGAGCGCGTGAACGCCCGCGGCGAGGGCTCGCTCTTCACCAACATCTCTGAAGTCAGCCGCGCCTACGAGTCCGGCGGCGTCGAGCTGCACGCCAAGATCACGGTGCGCATCAAGGAATCGCGCAAGAACGACGACGGCACCTTCACCGAGGTCGTGAACCGCTACGAGACCACGGTCGGCCGCGCCCTCATGTCGGAGATCCTTCCGGCGGGCCTGTCGTTCCCGCTGATCAACAAGCCGCTCAAGAAGAAGGAGATCTCGAAGCTCATCAACGAGGCCTTCCGCAAGGTCGGCATCCGCGAGACGGTGATCTTCGCCGACAAGCTGATGTACACCGGCTTCACCTTCGCCACCCGCGCGGGCCTGTCGATCTGCGTCGACGACCTGCTGATCCCGGAGCAGAAGGCCGGCATCATCAACGAGAGCGAGCGTGAAGTGAAGGAGATCGAGCGCCAGTACACCTCGGGCCTCGTGACCCAGGGCGAGCGCTACAACAAGGTGGTCGACATCTGGGGCCGCGCCGGCGACCAGATCGCCAAGGCGATGATGGACCAGCTGGGCAACCAGAAGGTGATCGACCGCAAGGGCAAGGAAGTCAACCAGGAGTCCTTCAAC
>JANPHA010000083.1:0-2568 GCA_031424255.1 Burkholderiales bacterium
CCGAGCGGGCGGCAGCGCACTACGACACCGGGCATCAGCGCGAACGGCGTGATCACCAGCACATCGACCGGATCGCCGTCGCCGGAGAGCGTATTCGGGATGTATCCGTAGTTGCAGGGGTAGTGCATCGCGGTCGAGACGAAGCGGTCGACGAAAAGCGCGCCGGTTTCCTTGTCGATCTCGTACTTGATCGGGTCGGCGTTCATCGGGATCTCGATGATCACGTTGAAATCGTTGCCCAGGTCGCGGCCCGCGTCGACTCGGTCGAGGTTCATGGTTATTCCCTCAAAACAAGCACTAGCGATGGAAATTTGGTAAATTGGTACAGGTTCTGAAATGCATTATCCATGAACAGAAGCCTGCCACTCATCCTCACCCTGGACCAGCATGGCGTGCCGCACCGCTGGGTCACCTGGCAACAGGCGGTCTGGTACTACGCCAAGGAGCGGGTCGCCTGGGAGCTCGGACGGGAAGCCTTCACCGTCTACGGGGGGCATTCGCACTCCGGCAAGCGCTCCCACATCACCGCGAACTCGATCATCGCGATTCGCGGCAAGGCGCTCGCGATCAAGGGCTTCAACGCGGTCCCGCCGCTGAACAACCGCGAGCTCTTCAACCGCGACCGCTTCATGTGCGCGTTTTGCGGCATCGTCTCCACGCCCTACCGCCTCACCTGCGATCACATCCTGCCGATGTCGCGCGGCGGCCGCGATACCTGGATGAACGTCGTGACCGCGTGCCGCAACTGCAACCAGAGGAAGGGCAGCCGCACGCCCGAGGAAGCGCACATGCAGCTGATGTACGCGCCCTACGTCCCGAACCGCGCGGAATTCCTGATCCTCGCCAATCGCCGTATCCTCGCCGACCAGATGGAGTTCCTGCGCCAGCACGTCTCGGCCAACTCGCGCCTCAACGAGCGCAACCACGTCGCCGCGAGGAAAGTGCTGAACTAGGCAGCGCGGTCCTGGCTGATCTCCCGCTGCAACCACTCGACGAATGCGTGGACCTCGGGGCGCTCCTGCGCGCCGCGCGCGACCACCGCATGGAAGGCCCGGGCAATCCGCTGCCGCGTCCCGAAAAGCGCGACGAGCTGCTTGTCGTGGATCGCGCGCCCCATGAGCGTCATGCGCCCGAGCGCGATCCCCTGTCCCAGCAACGCCGCCTGCAGCACCTGGTCGTATTGGTCGAGCGTCAGCGTTCCCGCGGGCGTGAGCTCCTGCACGCCATTGGCCTCGAACCACGCGGGCCACGATAGCCACGGCCAACGGCCGGTGGGATCGTGCAGCGTGAGCAGCGTGTGGTGGCGCAGATCCGCGGGCTTCGCAAGCGGACGCTTGGCGGCCTTCGCTTCCTTCGCATAGGCCGGGCTGCAGATCGGCGCGAGATGCTCGCCGACCAGGTGGACCGCCCCGGGCGGGGCATGGTCGAGCGGGCAATCGCGGACCGCGAGGTCGATGCCATCGCGGTCCATGTCGACGACCTCGTGGGTGGCCGTGATGCGAACGTCCACGTTGGGGTAGGCCTTGCGCCAGCGCGCGAGACGCGGCACCAGCCACACCGAAGCGAACGACACCGTGGTCGTGACCGTGAGCACGTGGCCGGTGCGCGCCTCGCGCAGCCGGCGCGTGGCTTCGCGCAGCTCGTCGAGCATCGGCGCGATCGCGCGGTAGTACGCGTGGCCCGGCGCCGTGAGTGCCAGCGCCTTGTGGCGGCGCTCGAACAGCTCCACGCCGACGAACTCCTCGAGCGCCTGGATCTGGCGGCTCACCGCCGATTGCGTGAGGAAGAGCTCGGCTGCCGCCTTGGTGAAGCTCAGGTGGCGCGCCGCCGACTCGAATCCCTTGAGGAAATCCAGCGGCGGAAGCGTGCGGAAGGATTTAGCCATGCTTGCGGCTCATGCAGACGATGCGCCCTTTTCGCTTGTGAGGCCGACTCGATCCCGTGCATTCTGCATGCACGCAACGCATACAGCAAGGAGGTCCGCATGAAGCTCGATCTGGATTCCCCGGTCATCGCCCTCGAAAGGGGCGAGGTGGTGACGCTCGACGAGGCCGCGGGCAAGCGCATCCTCGCGCGGCTCGGCACTATCTGGGTCACCGAGGAAGACGACGTCGACGACCACATCCTCGGGCCAGGCGAAACACTCACCGTCAAGCACGGTGGCCGCACCGTGATCCAGGCGCTCAATCCCGCGTGGATCTCGATCCGCGACAGCGCCGGTTTCGCGATTGCCTGGAACTGATTGCGGGAGACATCCATGGACAACGTGATCCTGCCCTCGCGGGCCTCGTGGTTCGGCGAAGGCCTGCGCTGGATCGGCTCGCTCTTCGTGATCGCCGGCAACTGGTTCGACCGGCCATCGCACACGCCCGCCGCGCTCGCCCTCGAGCCCCATCCCGAACTTATGCCGCCCGAAGAGGCCGTGTTCGAGCTGCGCCATCGCATCCAGACCGGCTCCGAGCTGTTCCGCTGAAACCGGGGACGGAGCAATACCGGGGTGAGTCACCCCCAATACTAAAACGCAATGGGGCGTCTGTCCCCCGTAATCCAACAGCATGGCGTCGCCGT
>JANPHA010000084.1:0-1938 GCA_031424255.1 Burkholderiales bacterium
CTGCGCGACCGCTCGGTCACCGGCTTCGAGGCGCTGCTGCGCTGGAAGTCGGCGGACGGCGAGATGATCGCGCCGGGGAGCTTCATCACCGCGGCCGAGGAGTCGTGGCTGATCGTGCCGATCGGCGAGTGGGTGCTGCGCGAGGCGATGCGCCAGTCGCTCACCTGGCGGTCGGCGGGACGGCGGCTCACGGTTTCGATCAACGTGTCCGCCGCGCAGCTCTCGCGCACCACGTTCGTCGAGCACCTGCGCCGCCTGATCGCCGAGCTCGACATGGATCCCACGCTGATCCAGCTGGAGGTGACCGAGAGCGTGATCATCGAGGGTGCCGGCGACGCGCGCGAGAGCCTCTACGAGATCGCGGCGCTCGGCGTGAGCATCGCCATCGACGATTTCGGCACCGGCTACTCGGGCCTCGCCTACCTGAAGCGCCTGCCGATCGACACGGTCAAGATCGACCAGTCGTTCGTGCGCGACCTCACCATCGATCCCGACGACAAGGCCATCGTCACCGCGATCGTCGCGATGGCCAAGAGCCTGGGCGTGGAGGTGGTCGCGGAGGGCGTGGAGACCGAGGAGCAGCTCGAGGAGCTCAAACGCCTCGGCTGCACGCGCGCCCAGGGCTTCCTCCTGGCGCGCCCGATGACCACCGCGGGCGTCGCCCGCTTCCTCGCGCGCGCCGCCGCGCCCTCCGCCGCCGACTAGTTACTGATAATTCGAGGCGATGCTCTTCAGGTCTTCGGCGAAGACGCTCTTGCCCTGGGTCTGTCGCATGGTCGCGATGAACTTGGCCTTGATGGCGTCGTTGCCGGGCCACACGGTCTCGAGCCAGTTCATGCCCGCGGCGCCGTGGCCGGTGTAGGCGTAGCGGTTGATCTCGGCGGAGACCGCGGCGAGCACGCCGTTCTCGAAGTAGTCCTCCCACTTGAGCTTGTCGGCGGAGCGCTGCGACTTGATCGCGGCGAGCCGGGTCTTGATTTCAGTGGTGCGCGCCTGGCGGCGTGAGCTGGTGTACTCCGCGCAGCGTTCCTTCAGCCAGGGATTGGCGTTGGCCAGGGGCTGCGTGCATACCGGCGGCGGTTGTCCGGGCAGCTTCGATTGCATCAGGTCCTGCGCGAACTGCAGGCGGCCCTTGGTGCCGACTTCGAGGATGAGGAGCGGGAAGTAGGAATTCGCATAGGGCGCGAACGCGTTCGCCGAGGAGTCGTCGGCCGACACCATCACCGCGGCCTTGCGGCCGGGCACCTCGATGAAGTCGCCGCCGCCCATGCTGCCGGCCTGGTATGCGGCGAGGCGCTTCACCTGCGGCCTCAACTGGTAGACATGGTGCGTCGTGCAGCAGGTGGCCCCGCCCGTGTTGGTGGAAAAGTGCACGTCCGGCTGGCCGTTGCCGTCGAGGTCGCGTCCGATCGACAGGATCGTCCACTTCGAGCCCGGGTCGGTGTCCTTCGGCGAAGATTGCCACGCGGGCTTGCCCTGCTTGAAGACGATGGCGCGCTGCTCGCCGCCCGCCTTCGCCTTCGCAACCACCGCCTCGAATTCCTGGAACGGCTTCGAGTCGAGGGCATCGAGGTTCTCCTTCTCGAGCCACGCCCTCGAATCCTGCGCGAAAGCGGGCAGCGCCGCCGCGAGCATCGCGGATAGCGCCGCCCCGATCCAGATTCGCGATAACTCCATCACCGCCTCCCGCCGTATGCGCTGAACGATCCTCCTAGTCTACCCGGGCCGTCCTACTTGATCGCCTGCACGCGGTCGTAGAGATCCCTCGGCCACGGCGCATCCGGGGCGGTGACCGCGCTCTTCACCGCCTGGATGAACGGGCCGCGGTCGACTTTCACCGGGGCCTTGCCGCGCTTCTCGAACTCGCCGACCAGCTTCGCCTCCGCCGCCACGATGTCGGCCGTGGCGCGGGTGGACGCCTCCCACAGCACGTCGGAG
>JANPHA010000085.1:0-16025 GCA_031424255.1 Burkholderiales bacterium
CGCCGATGGTGGCGTCCATGGTGAGCACGCGCGCCACGTCGTTGTTGTTGATGATCAGCGTCACGGGAGCAAGGATAGTCGATCCGGACCATGGGCCGGGGTCAACAGTATGGCGCGGCGCACGTTAGGGGAAGCATGAGAAAACTCGCCCTGATGCTGGCCGCAGGCGCGGCCGTCGTTTTTACCAGCGGAGCCGCGCTGGCGCAGCACCATCGCGGCGGCGGCGGCCCGGTCCAGGGTGGTTGGCACGGTGGCGGGCACTCCGGCCACTTCAGCTACTACTACCCGCGGGGCCGCGCTTTCGCCTACCCCTATTTCGCCTACGGAGTTCCGTTCTATCCGCCGGCGTACTACTACGACCCGTATCCGTTCTACGTGCAGGCCCCGCCGCCGGTCTACGTGGAGCGCTACGCCACGCCGCGCTATGCCGAGCCGCTCCCCCCGCAATACACCTATGAGGAGCGCTCCTACGCGCAGGCGGCACCTGCGACCCCCGCGGCGCCTGCCCAGCCGCGCTTGCAGCGCTACACGCTCTCCGCCCGCGAGCTCTTCGAATTCGACAAGGCCACCCTGCGCGGGGCACAGCCCAAGCTCGACGAGATCGCCGATGCGCTCGTGCGCAATCCCCGGATCGACCAGGTGCGCATCACCGGCTACACCGATCGGATCGGCACCGAGGCATACAACCTGAAGCTCTCGCAGCGGCGCGCCGACGCGGTCAAGGCGTATTTCGTGAGGCACGGAGTCGCGGCGAATCGGCTGAGCGCGGTCGGCAAGGGCGAGGCCAACCCGGTGGTGCAGTGCAACGACCGCGACCGCGCCGCGCTGATCAAGTGCCTCGAGCCCAACCGGCGCGTCGAGGTCGAGCAGATCACCGTCGAAGTCCGCGCCCCGTAGGTTGTAACAAGGTGTTTCACGAGTCAGCTTCCAGGGGCATGGCGCGTTACAGCAGTAAGGGCACGAATGGCACTCGGTGGGCAAGGCCCTGTCCCACATCTACTGGAAGCGACAAGGAGATTCACATGCTGAAGAAACCCCTGGTGATTGCAACGATTACCGCTGCGCTGGCAGTGGCCACGGTCTCGACCAAAGCCGAAGCGGGCGATCCGGTCCTCGGAGCGCTCATCGGCGGAGGCATCGGCGCCGCGATCGGCCACGACGTCAATGGACGCAATGGCGGAGTCGTCGGCGGCGTGCTCGGAGCGATCGTGGGCTCCAGCATCGCGCAGAACTCCGGCGGCTATTACGACCGCGGCTATTACGACGACGGCTACTACGCCCCGGCCCCGCGCTACTACGCGCCGGCACCGGTCTACTACTCGGCCCCCGCGCCGGTCTACTACGGCCCGTCGATCGTGTACCGTTCGGGCCCCTCGTACGGATACCGGCACTACGAGCGTGCGCGCTGGCACGGCGATCGCCACTATCGCTGAGCTTGTTGTAGCTGCTTCGAGACGACCCCGCCACTCGGCGGGGTTTTTTACTGCAGGGTCCGAACGGACCATTTGCCCCCTGGCCCGGCGGCGATACCCTGTAGGGTCGCGCCTACAGCGCATCGCGCCTACAGCGCATGAAGGGTCCGATCAAATGAAAGAAATCGAGAAGCTCGCAGCACTGTTGTCGAGCGAGCGCGAAAACCTGATGTCGCAATGGCGCAAGCGTGTGCGCGAGCTGCCCTCCGCGGCGAAGCTCGACCTGCCCACGTTGAACGACCATATCCCGATGCTGATCGAAGAGCTCTCCACCGCGCTGCGCGCCGCCACGGCCGATGCGACTCCGGATCCCCTGGTCGAATCGAGCCCGCCGGCGCACGGCCTGCAGCGCTTCGAGGCGGGCTTCGACATCGAGGAGGTCGTCGCCGAGTACAACATCCTGCGCGAATGCATCCACAACCTCGCCGAAGCGAACGCCATCGTGCTCCAGGGCAAGCCGTTCCGGATTCTCAACCGCGTGTTCGACGACGCGATCGGCCTCGCGGTGAAGACCTTCGCGACCTACCAGGCGCTCGAGGTGCGGCGCCGGCGCGAGGAATATCTCGCATTCGTGGCCCACGACCTGCGCACGCCGCTCAACGCGATCTCGCTCGTGGCCGGCATCCTCGAGCTGCGCCTGCGCAGCGTCGGCGGCGACACCGCCACGATGGTGAAGACGCTGCGCCGCAACGTCGGCCATCTCGACGAGCTGGTCGGCAGCGTGATGAAGGAAAACACCCACCTGCTCACCGAGCTCGCGATCAAGCTCGAGCGGCGCTGCTTCGATCTGTGGCCGCTGGTCGAGGGCCTGATCCGCGACGTCGAGCCGATCGCGAACAAGAACGCGACCCGGATCATCAACGAGGTGCCAATCGACCTGCAGGTGCGCGCGGATTCGGGCCTGCTGCGTCGCGTGCTGCAGAACCTGATCGCCAATGCGATCGAATACACGCCCGGGGGCCAGGTGATCGTCGGCGCAAGCGAGGATGAGCCCGACGCGCCGGTCGAGATCTGGGTCAACGACAACGGCGCGGGCATCCCCGAGGACCGGCTCGGGAAAGTCTTCGAGCCCCTCGAGACCAATCCCGAGGGCGACGGCAACGGCCTCGGCCTCGCGATCGTGAAGACCTTCGTCGAGGCGCACGACGGCCACGTCGAGGTGAAAAGCGTCGAAGGCCACGGCGCGAGCTTCCGCTTCACGCTGCCGCGCTCCGCCCTGCCCAAGACGGCCGCCGAGCCCGCCGCCGCGCCGCTCCGCGTGAATTGAGGGGTCAGACTCCCCAATTCAGCCGGGCGAATTGAGGGGTCAGACTCCCCAATTCAGCCCTACGGGCGAACGACGGCCTGCGTTCCGGGGTCGTACCGCCCATGATCAATTGGCGCAAGACTGCCCTGTGGACCGCGGCAGGCATTTCCGTGCTCGTCGCCGGGGCGGCGGTGGCGGTCCACGTGCTGGTCGACTCCGCGCGCCTGAGGCAGATCGCGCACGACAAGGCGCAGGCCGCCTGGGGCCGCGAGCTGAGCATCGGCGAGGTATCGCTGGCGCTGTGGCCCCTGCCGGCGCTGTACGCCGAGCGCATGGCGCTCGCCAACCCTCCCTGGGCCAGGGATCCCGAGCTGCTCCAAGCCGATGGCGTCACCGCCCGGCTGGCCCTGCTGCCGCTGCTGATCGGCAAGGTGCGCATCAAGAGCCTGTATTTCGAGGGCCTGAAGGCGTCCCTCGAGGTCGGGCCCGACGGCGCGAGGAGCTGGGACCTGAAGGGCCGCGGAAACTCCTCGGGCGCCGACCTGATGAGCCTCGAGGACTTGCTGATCGAGAACGCGGACATCTACTACCGGCCGAAGGGCGCGCCCGCGAGCCTGTGGCACGTCGACACGGCCCATGTGGACGGGTCCTCCGGCCTGCGCGACGTGTGCATCGAGGCGAGCCTCGCGCGCAACAAGCGCCCGCTCAGGATCGCGGCACAGCTCGACGACCTCTCGCGCTTCGGCATTCCCGGCGCGGTCACCGACGGCAAGGTCGACCTCGACTGGGGCAAGACCCAGGTTGCGATCACGGGCCGCATCCCGCTCGAGAAAAGCCTCAAGGGCTATGCCGTGAAAGCGGACCTCAAGTCCGCATCGCTGAACGACCTGCTCGATTTCTTTCGCGTCGCGCAGGGGCCTACCGCACCCGCCGAAGCGCATGTCGCGCTGCGCGAAGCGGGTGACCGTATCGAAGCGACGCAGCTCGCCGCAACGCTCGGCAAGCTTCGGGTCACCGGCGATGTTCAGATCTCGACCGCGGGAGCGAAGCCGTTGGTAACCGCGCGCCTGGAGGCGGATCGCGTAGATTGGGTACGCACGCTCCTCGATGCCGGAGTGCCGCCGCTGCCGCCGCTGCCGCCCGACGAAATGCTGCACGACAACCCGCTCGGCTGGCCGGCGCTGGTGGCGCTGCAGGGCCTCGACGGCAAGGTGGAGCTCAAGGTGAAGAGCCTGCTGCTGCGCAACGGCATCGAGCTGAAGAACACGCGCGCGCAATCGACCTTCAACGACGACCGCTGGAACATGACCTCGTTTACGACCGAGATGCTGGGCGGGTCCGCGACCGGCAACATACTCCTCGAAGGTCGCAAGAAGACCGTGCGAATGAAATTCGACGGCACCGGCCTGCTGCTCGAGCGGTGGTTCAAGGAACGCGGCAGCAAGATCCCCTTCACCGGGGGACCGATGAAGCTCAATGCCACGATCACCGCCACCGGCGGCTCGATGAAGGATCTCGCGGCCACGATGACCGGGCCGGTCGCCATCCGCATGGGGCCGGGCGTGTTCGCATCGGAGAAGGCCGGAAAGGCGGAGGCGATGATGACCGGGGCGCCGAAGGATTCCTCGCCGAAGGACGTGACCGAGATCGATTTCGAGTGCGTGAGCGCGTCGCTGCCCTTCAACGCCGGCAAGGCGAGCGGGGAACGGATCGTCGGCGCGCGCAGCAGCGCGAGCCACCTGATCACTTCCGGCTCCATCGACATGCGCGAGGAAGCCGTCGACCTGCGCGGCCGCATGATCGCGAAATCGGGCGTGAGCGCGGGCATCGCGGCGATCACCGGCGACGTGAAGATCACCGGCAAGCTGCGCCATCCGAAGATGACGCTCGATCCGCTCGGCACGCCCGGAGCGATCGCGCGCGTGGGCGCGGCGATCGCGACCGCGGGCATCAGCCTCGTGGGCACCGCGATCGCCGACGCCGCCGAGGCGAAGAAGAACGATCCGTGCGACGTGGTGTTCAGGCGGTAGCCCTGGAAATCTACTCGGCGCGCTGAGGCCCCCGCTTTCGCGGCAGCAGGTCCACGCGCGACTGCAGCCGCAGCTCGGCCTCGTCCAGGTCGCGCTCGATCCGATGCATGATCTCGTCGTCGATCCTGCCCTCGTTGCGAAGACGCAGCAGCTCGTCGCGCTGCGCCTGGCCCGCCTTCATCAGCGCGAGCAGCTCGCGCCGCGCCAGCGCGCGCACGGCGCGGTCCTCGCCGGCGGCGCTGTGGCGCACGTAGGTCTGCTTGCGGTCGCGCAGCTCGCGGCGCTGGCGTGCGGCCCACTCCGGCGGCACCTCGCCGCCTTTCGCCAGCTGCTCGATCCTCTTCATGCCCGCATCCAGCGTGCGCATGCGCGCCTCGTATTCAAGCGCCCTGCCGCGCTGGCCTTCCGCCTCGCCTTCACGGTCGAGCCCGAGCGCGCGAATCAGCATCGGCAGGCTCGAGCCCTGCACGATGAGCGTCAGCAGGATCACCGCGAACGTGACGAAGATGATCAGGTCGCGCGCCGGAAACACCGCGCCGTTCGCCAGCGTGAGCGGGATCGAGAGCGCCGCCGCGAGCGAGATCGCGCCGCGCATGCCGGTCCAGGAAACCAGGAACACCTCGCTGCGCCGCGTCCGGGGCGCGGGCGCGGTGGCCGAGCGCCACAGCAGCGGCGTGTACAGCGTCACATACACCCAGACGAAACGCAGCACGATGGTCGCGATCCCGATCGCCAGCGCCACGGTGAGGTAGTTGGCAAGGCGCTCGTTCGGCACCTCGCCGAGCACGCCTTTCAGCTGCAGCCCGAGCAGCAGGAAGAGCACGCCGTTCAGCCAGAAATCGATCATCTCCCACACCGGAGTGGCGCGCAGCCGCGTCTGCGCGGAGATCATGTGCGATCCGCGCGCGTTGACCACGAGCCCGGCGACCGCGACCGCGAGCACGCCGCTGCTGCCGAAATGCTCGGGCACCAGGTACGCGACGAAAGGCGTGATCAGCGAGACCGTCGTCTCCAGGCGGGGATCGGCGAGGTAGTTGCGGATCCACAGCGCCGCCCAACCGACGACGCCGCCGTAAAGCGCACCCGCCACGAGGCTCGCCACCAGGAAGAACGACGCGTGCGAGAGCGAGAACGATCCCGACACCGCGGCGATCACCGCGAAACGGAAGATGGTGAGCGCGGTCACGTCGTTCACGAGCCCTTCGCCCTGCAGGATGACGGAGATGCGCCGCGGGATCGGCATGCGCGCGATGACGCTCGAGGCCGCGACCACGTCGGGGGGCGAGATGATCGCGCCGAGCGCGAACGCCGCGGCCCACGACAGGCCCGGGACGATCCCGTGCGCGAGCACCGCGACGCCGACGGTCGTGAACAGCACCAGGCCGAACGCGAGAAATCCGATCGGCTTCAGGTTGGCGCGGAACTGGCGCCACGGCAGCTCGATCGCGGTCGCGTATACGAGCAGCGGAAGGAACACGTCGAGGACGAGATCGGGATCGAGCGACACGGCCGGCACGCCGGGCACGTAGCTCGCCGCCACGCCGATAGGAACCAGCAGCAGCGGCTCGGGAAACGCCGCGCGCCGCGCGATGATCGACGCGACGATCAGCAGCACCAGCAGGCCGAGGACGAGATCGAGGATGGCAAACATCCCTGATGCTACCCCGGCCTTTACCCCCCGCTCAGCGCATCGCCTCCGCAAGCCCCGCGAGTTGCCCCGGCGCCACATCCGCCACGGCCCAATAATCCATGCCGCCGCGCGTCCAGTGCAGCAGCGTGTAGCCCTGGCGCGAGAGCGTGGCGGGCGCCACCTCGCGCGCATCGGGCGCGGGCCAGATGAACACGTTCACGACATGCTGCCGGTAGCGATAGGTGAGCGCGGCCACCGCGCGGGCATTCACGTAATCGAGCCGCCCGCCGGTGAGCGCGAAGCCCGCGTTGGCGAGATCCTGCACCGGCGGCGCGAAATCGAGCTTGCCGGTGAACCAGGGCTTCACCGTGTGCTGGTCCGACGACACGACGTCGTTCAGGTGCGTGGCTCCCATGAGCGAGCGCACGTGCGCGGTCACGATGTCGCGCGCGAGGAGATCCTGTTCCGGGAGCTGCGCGGAGAAAAGCCCGACGTTCCAGCTCACGAGTGCCACGGTGGCGAACGCGGCGGCGAGCGTGAAGACGCGGGCGAGCGCCGGGCCGCGGCGTTCGCGTCCGGCCTGCGTGATCGAGGCGCGCACGCGTTCGCGCAGCGCGTCGCTCGCGCGGTGGTAGGTCGCGTCGCGCGCCAGCATCGGCTCGGCGGCGGGATCGTTCTTCGGGCTCATCTCACGACGCCTTTCTCATGCGCACCTCGATCACGCGCCGCAGCATCTCGCGGCCGCGTGCGAGGCGCGACATCACCGTTCCGATCGGGATCCCGGCCACCTCCGCGATCTCCTTGTAGCTCAGGTCCTCCAGCTCGCGCATCACCAGCACCTCGCGATATCCGACCGGCAGCTCCTCGAGCGCCTGGTTCACCAACTTGCGGTTGGCGCTCTGCAGCAGGATCACTTCCGGGTTGCTCTCCGCCGGAAACATGTGGCCCGCGGTCTCGACGTCGGAGCCGAGCGGCGCCGCGTCGTCGAGCGGCACGACCTCGCCGGGACGATTCTTCTCGAGCCACGTGTAGGTCGAGTTGCGCACAATCTTCAGCAGCCACGGGCGCGCGTCGCTGCCGTGCATGCCCTCGAAGAAGCGGAACGCGCGCAGGAACGCCTCCTGCACGACGTCTTCCGCGTCGTGGTCGTTTCGCGTCAGCCACCGCGCCAGGTTGTAGGCGGCATCCAGGTGCGGCAGGACGCTCTTCTCGAAGCGCGCAAGGCGAGTCATCGGCGGCATTCCCTGAAGAGACGACTGTCGCCGGGGCGGGTTTATTCCCGGCGAATTCGCATTATGCGAGGAATATCGAACGGGCTTGGGCGGTATTGCTGGTGTCACCACCACGGAGCCCCACAATGACGATCGATCGCAGGCAGTTTCTCCAGTTGGCCGCCCTGGGTGGCGGCGCGGTATTCGCATCCGGCCTCGCGGGCTGCGCGTCGCCGGGCGGCGCGGGCGCCGGCGAGGACTTCTACTTCGTGCAGCTCTCCGACACCCACTGGGGGTTCGAAGGCCCGGCGGTGAACCCGGATGCGCGCGGCACGCTTCCCAAGGCGATCGCGGCAGTGAACGCGCTCGCGGTCCCGCCCGACTTCGTCGTCTTCACCGGCGACCTCACGCATACGACCGACGACGGCGCCGAGCGCCGCAAGCGGCTCGGCGAGTTCAAGGCGATCGCCGCGGGCCTGAAGAACCCCCACGTGCGCTTCATGCCGGGCGAGCACGACGCCTCGCTCGACAACGGCACCGCGTGGAAGGAGTTCTTCGGCGAGACGCACTACACCTTCGACCACAAGGGCGTGCATTTCATCGCGATCGACAACGTGTCGGACCCGGCGGCCCGCATCGGTGAAGAGCAGCTCGCGTGGTTGAAAATGGATCTCGCGCGCCAGCCCGGGAACGCGCGCATCGTCGTCCTCACCCATCGCCCGCTCTTCGACCTGGCGCCGCAGTGGGATTGGGCCACGCGCGACGGCGCCCAGGCGCTCGCGCTGCTGATGGATCACCCCAACGTGACGGTGTTCTACGGCCACATCCACCAGGAGCACCACCACATGACCGGCCACATCGCGCACCACTCGGCCAAGTCGCTGATCTTTCCGCTGCCCGCGCCCGGCTCGCAGCCGAAGCGCGACCCGATCAAGTGGGACGCGACGCAGCCTTACAAGGGGCTGGGGTTCCGCGAAGTGGAGGCGCGGAGGAAGGATGCGAAGTTCGAGATCACCGAGCTCAAGGTGGGGTAACGGCGATGCGGATCGGAAGAAGGCGTTGGCTCTTGTGCGCCGCGGCGCTCGCCGCGGGCGCGCTCGCGCAAGGGGGCGAGCGGGTGATCAGGGTGACGGCACGCAAGTTCGTGTTCACGCCCGCCGAGATCGCGCTCGAGAAGGGCGTGCCGGTGACGATCGAGCTCGCGACCGAGGACGTGTTCATGGGCTTCAACGCGCCCGACCTCGGCGTGCGCGCCGACATCGTCCCCGGGAAGACCAACCGCGTGCGCTTCACGCCCGCGAAGGCCGGGACCTTTCCTTTCCTGTGCGACGTCTTCTGCGGAGACGGGCACGAGACGATGTCGGGGAAAATCGTGGTGACGTGAAGCGGCCTACTTCTTCTTGTTGCGCGAGATGATCCTCGAGGTCGCATAGCCCACGCTCGGATCGGGCTCCTCGGGGGGCGCCTTCGCCTCGTCGCGCCCCTTGCGGAGCATCTTCGCCTCCGCGACCTTGGCGCGGGCCACTGCCGCCTCGAGTCGCGCTTTTGCCGGATCTTTGTTCATCTTCGCCTCCGTTCAGGAATTCCGAAGCTGGTTGATGAGGACGTCGATCACGTCCTCGCCTTCGGGGGATTTCACGCGGTGCTGGCGAAGCACCGCGACAAGCTCCGGCCGGGCGAGCGCCTGGGCGTCGGAGCGAATGAAGATCTCCGCGATTGCCCGCTGCACGCCCAGGTTGGTCGTGCTGGCGAACATCCGCGTGAGGCGATCGAGGATCTCGCGATCGGAGATGTGGTGGCGCGCGAGCGTTTCGAGGGCGCGCACCTGCGCCGCCGGAGCCGTCATGCGCGCGATTCCCGCGGCGACTTCGCGCAGCTCCTTCGCGTCGGTGATCGGGCGGTAACGCAGGTAGGCCTGCGCGATCTGCACGTCCCCGGCATCGGAGCTGGCGAGCGCCTTGAGGACGTGGGCACGGTCGCGCGCGCTGCCGAGGCACGCGAGCGTCGCGGCGCGCGCGGCGGGGCTGGCCGCGGACTTCACCGCCTGCATGCTGCCGAGCGCGCCGTCGAGCTCGTGATCCTTGTTGATCGCGCAGACCAGGTCCACGTCGCCGAAATCCATCGAGGCCGCGGCGAGCATGTCGCCGACCATCCGTGCGAGCTCGGCCTTCTGCTCGGCGGCGGTGAGCCATCCGGCATTGCGAGCGAACGTGACCATGCGCAGCCGAAGCGCGGGATCTTCCGTGTCGCGCGCGATGGCGAGGTAGCGCTCGCGCAGCGCGCGATCGCCGGACAACTGCGCGAGCACGCGCGAGAAACCCGCGTCGCGGCGATCGTCGTCGCCCAGCCCCGCGAAGAAATGCTCGACGCGGTCGAAGGCCATGCGCACATCGACCATCTCGCCGCCCAACATGCGATGGATGGCCTCGAGCTTCTGCGCTCGCGTGAGCCGGTCGTCGTAGAACTGGCAGGCCTCGCGCCGATAGTCGGCTTCCGGGTCCGTGTCGCGCAGGCCGGGAGTCGCGACCATGCTCGCCGGCCCGAAGAGCGCCAGCAGCTTGGCGCTCACGCGCCCGCTGCCGAGCTCCTCGTCGGCGCCCGATTCGAAGTAGCCCTTCAGCATCGGCCCCGCCACGCGGCCGTACGGCGCGAGCGAGGAGAAGCCGTAGATCACCGGCACGTTGGGGAAGATGCGGCGCATGCGATCGCGGCTGCTCTCGCCGTGGCGCTGGCTCAGGACGCTCGCGAAGCCCTCGGCCGCGGATCTCGAAATCCCCGAGCGCACCAGGCTGCGCACGATCTCCGGAGCCGCACTGCGCACCGGCTCCGGCTTGAGCGTGTCGCAGCCGAAGAGATAGACCTCCTTCAGCTGCGCGAAGAGGTCGGGGCAGGAATCGCTGCACGGCACGCGCTCGAGCTCGTCGACCGGAAGCGATTCGCCCTGGTCGAACTTCGAGGTGTAGAACTCGCTGCCCGCGAAGTGGCCGGAGATCACCAGCACATCGCAGCGCACCTGCTTGCGGCAGGAGGAAGCGAGCCAATCGGGGCGGCCGCGCTCCACCAGCTCGACGAAATCGAACCTGTCCCCGGGCAGGCTCTGGCGCAGCGCCTCGCGCTCATCCGGCGAGTTGACGGTGATGGTGCATACCGTGCTTTTCTGGGCATTCGCCGCGGGGGCGATGGCGGTAGCCAGCAATGCGGCCAACAGGGCGGATTTCGGGAATGCGGGCATGGACGAGCATGTGAATGGGCCCGTCCAGCATAGCGGAAAACCACCGCGAAATCGCTATGTCGTCTGCAGGCGCTGGATCAGCACGTCGATCAGGTCCTGGCCCCCTCCCGGGGCCCGCAGGCGGTATTGGCGCAGCACCCCGACCAGCTCGGAGCGGGCGATCGCCTTCGAATCGGAGCGGATGAAGATCTCGGCGATGGCGCGCTGCACGTTCACCGAGCGCGCCTGGGCAAAAAGGCCGGCGAGCTCGTCCAGCACCTGGCGATCGGAGATGTTGAGGCGCGCGAGCGTATCGAGCGCGCGCACCTTGGCCACCGAAGCCGGCATCTGGGTCACGTCGCGCGCCACCTCGCGCAGCTCGTTGCGATCCGAGATCGGGCGGTGGCGCAGGTAGACCTGCGCGATCTGCACATCCTTCTCGTCGGGGCTGGAGAGCGCCTGCAGTACCTGGCCGCGGGCTTCGGGGCTGCCGAGGCACGCGAGCGCCGCGGAGTGGGCCGCCTTCGCAGTGCGCGCCGCCGGAAGCTTCACGCGCGCGAGCTGCGCGTCGAGCTCGTGGTTGTCGTTGAGCGAGCACACCAGATCGACCTCGGCGTAGCCCATCGAGGGGCTCGCGAGCACGTCGTTGATGAGGGCGAGCGCCTCGCCGCGCTGGCCGTCGGGCGACAGCCAGCCCAGGTTCGCGGCGAGCGCGATCATGCGCGAGCGCAGCGCCGGCTGCCGCGCCTCGCGCGCCACGGCGAGGAAGCGGTCGCGGCTCGCGTCGTCGGCGGAAATCTGCGCGAGCGCCTGCCCGAACGCGCCCGATTGCTTCTCGGATTCGGTGAAGCCGGCGAAGAGCTTCTCGATGCGATCGAACGATGCGCGCGCCGCGCCCATGTCGCGGCGCATGAGGCCGTGGATGAAGCCGAGCTTCTGCGCGGCCGACTGGCGCTCGTCGAAGAACTGGCAGACCTGCTGGCGATAGGCCGCTTCGGGGTCCGCGTCGCGCACTCCGCGAGTCGCGGTCATGTGATTGCGCGCGAAGATCGCGAGCAGCTTCGAGCTCGCGCGCCCGGTGGCGATCTCGCCGCGCGCGCCGGAATCGAAATAGCGATCGAGCAGCATCGCGGCCGTCGGCCCGACCGGCGCCGCCGAGGAGAAACCGTAGATCACCGGGACGTTGGCGAAGATGCGGCGCATCCGGTCGCGGCCGCTCTCGCCGTACGACGAAGCGTATTTCGACGCGTCCGGGTTGAGGCTCTCGCAGCCGAAGAGGTAGACCTCCTTCAGCTTCGAGAAGAGGCCCGGGCACGAATTGCTGCACGAGGCGCGCTCGAGCTCGTCGACGCGCAGGTACTCGGCGATCTCGTTCTTGTCCGAGTAGAAATCGTCGCCGGCGTTGAAGTGGCCGGAGACCACCAGCATGTCGCACTGGATCTTCTTCCGGCACGAGGAGCGCAGCCAGTCGGGCCGACCCTTCTCCACCAGCTCGACGAAATCGTATTCGCCCGGCGGAAGGCGGCGGCGGAAGGCCTCCTTCTCGTCGGCGGAATTCACGGTGATCGTGCAGACCGTCTTGCTTTCGGCGTGCGCCGCGAAGGCCGGAATGGCGCACAGCAACGCGAGGGCGGCGGCGAATTTCTGCATGGCGGGTGTGGAAGAGATCCTCATCCGTCATCTTCGTCGCGATCCCCGCGAAAAGATGCCAGCGTGGTGCAGTCGGTCGAGTCGGCGCCCGCCTACAGGTCATTGGTCGATTGCGCGCATTGGAACACAAATGAATCCGGCGAGCGGGGTGCCGCGTATGCCTGCCTGCAGCACACCCGCATTCACTTGGCTGCGGGTCAATCACTCAAGGATGAATTCATGAATCGCACAATTCTGGCGGCAGGCGTCGCCTTCGCCCTCGCGTCGGCCTCGGCTGCCGCCCAGGTCATGGTCGGTGGAGCGCAGATGTACCCCGGCAAGGACATCGTCGATAACGCGGTCAACTCGATGGACCACACCACGCTCGTCGCCGCGGTGAAGGCTGCCGGCCTCGTCCCGACGCTCAAGGGCGACGGTCCGTTCACCGTCTTCGCGCCGACCAACGACGCGTTCGCGCAATTGCCCGCGGGCACCGTCGACATGCTCCTCAAGCCGGAGAACAAGCCGATGCTGACGAGCATCCTCACCTACCACGTGGTCGAGGGCCGCTACGATGCCGCCGCGCTGCGCAAACGGATCGCCGCGGGCCAGGGAATGGCAAAGCTGAAGACCGTGGAAGGCGAGTGGCTCATCGTGAAAGCGGCCGGGGACACGCTGGTGCTGACGGACGCCAAGGGCGGGATGTCGCACATCACGGTGGCCGACGTGTCGCAATCCAACGGCGTCATCCACGTCGTCGATCACGTGGTCCTGCCGGCCGGAAAGATGGCCGGTGCCCGCACCGGGGCGAACGAGCTCAAGAAGAACGGGATGTAGCCTGCAGGTCCGGGGGCTCCGGCCCCCGGGGTTGGGCCGGATTGGTCCGAACGGACTACGTTCCCCGCAGGGTGGGCGAGGGGTATCCTTGGAGGATGGGGCTGGCGTTCGGCCCCCAGGAGGAGACCCCGATGCTGAAGAAAACCTTGTTGATCACCACCTTGGCGGTTGCGGTGGCCGCGGTGACGTTCTCCACGAAGGCCTCGGCGGGTGATCCCGTCGGCGGCGCCGTCGTCGGCGGTATCATCGGCGCCGCGGCGGGCGGGCCCCCGGGCGCGGTCGTCGGCGCGATCCTCGGATCCGCCATCGGCTCTTCCGACCCGTACTACTATCCGCCGCGCTATTACGGGGATCGTGGCTACTACGAAGATCGCGGCTACTACGAGCCGCGCTACGAGCGCGAATATGCGCCCGCTCCGCGCGGCTATTACCAGCCCGCGCCCGCGTACTACGCGCCCGCGCCGACGTACTACGCGCCGGCTCCGTACTATTACGGCCCGAGTTACGGGATCGTCTACGGCTCCGGCCCGAAGTACTACTCCGATCGCCGCTACTACCGCGAGGCCCGTCACTATCGCGCCGGAGATTACCGCCGCTATCGCTGAGGCGGACGCCTCGACCTATTCGGGGGTCAGACTCCTCAATTGCAATTGGGGAGTCTGACCCCCGAATTGCTTTGACAACCAATCGCGCGGATGCGCGTTAGACGGGTACAGGAGGTGGCACATGCGTTACATGCTGATCGGGCTTTTGATGACATTGGGTGTCGCGACTACGGCGAGTGCCGACGTGCGCGTGAGCATCGGCATCAACCTGCCCACGTACCCGCGCCTGGTGCCGGTTCCGGGCTATCCGGTGTATTACGCGCCGGGAGTGGATTCCAACTATTTCTTTTACGACGGGCTCTACTGGGATTTCGACGGCGACAACTGGTACGCGAGCTCCTGGTACAACGGTCCGTGGCGAGTGGTCGATCCGGTCGCGGTGCCGGTCTATCTCCTGCGAGTTCCGGTGCGCTACTACCACCGTCCCCCGGCGTACTTCCGCGGCTGGCGTGCGGATGCGTCGCCGCGCTGGAACGAGCATTGGGGCCGCGACTGGGAACAGCGCCGCGGCGGATGGGATGGCCGCTCGCGGTTGGCGCGTGTCTCGCCGGCGCCGCTGCCCACCTACCAGCGCCAGTATTCGGGCAATCGCTATCCGCAAGGCGACCAGCAGACGACGCTGCACTCGCAGAACTATCGCTATCAACCGCGCGATGCCGCGGCGCAGCAGCATTACCAGCAGCAAGGCATCCAGCAGCGCGGCGAGCAGCGCGACAACCGCGGTGGCGAGAACCGGGGCGGTGAGAACCGCGGCGGTGACCGCGGCCAGGGGCGCGGGCACGATCGCTGAGAGGGCCCCTTCTTCCTCGAAGGTACAATCCCCGATTGGCTGAACGGCCAGGAGGGCCAATGCCGCGGATCCCGTATCGCAACGAAGACGATCCCGAGATCCGCGACCTGGTCGCTTCGATCAAGTCGCGGCGCAAGGGCAAGCTGATCAACCTCGACCGCATGCTGCTGCACAGCCCGCCGTTCGCGCAAGGCTGGAACGCGCTGCTGGGCGCGGTGCGCCGCAGCCTCGAGCTCACGCCGCGCGTGCGCGAGCTCGCCATCTGCGCGGTCGCGCGCCTCAACGACGCCGGCTACGAGTGGTACCAGCACGCGCCCGAGTTCCTCGCCGCCGGCGGCCCGCAGGCGCAGCTCGATGCACTCGAAGACGTCCCGGCCGCGGCCCGCAACACGCGACTCTTCGACGACGGCGAGCGCGCGGCGCTGCAGCTCACGATCGAGATGACGCGCGACGTCAAGGCGAGCGACGCGACACTCCAGGCGGCTCGCGAGATCTTCGGCGATCGGCAATTGGTGGAGCTGGTCGGCACGATCGCGACCTACAACATGGTGTCGCGTTTTCTCGTGGCGCTGGGGGTGGACGAGAGGGGCGAGTAGGGATAACGCCCTACGATTCGTTGCGCTTCGGCAGCTCGTCTTTCAGCAGGTCGAGGCCGGCCATCAGCTTGCCCTCGTAGCGCGCTTTCTCGCGCTTGATCGAGTCGGCGTTCCACTCGTAGAAGCCCTTGCCGGTCTTCATTCCGAGGTCGCCCTTCTCGACCTTCTCGCGAAGCGCGGCAGCGGGGATGTCGTCGTTGGCGAGGGACGGATACATGGTCGCCGCCGCGGCGGTGTGGACCTCGAGGCCGGCGTGATCGCGCTGCAGGCACGGACCCGCGGCGAGGAAGCGGAAGCCGAAGCCGAAGCGCACCGCGGCGTCGACGTCTTCCGGCGTGGCGACCCCGGAATCGATCAGCGCGAACGCCTCGCGCGCCATCGCGTGCTGCATGCGGTTGGCGAGGAAGCCGGGAATGTCCTTGCGCACCTGGACCGGAACCTTGCCGAGCGAGCGCATCAGCTCGCCGACTCTCTCCGGCAGCCCGGTCTTGGTCTTCTTCGAGCGCACGACCTCGACCAGCGGCACGAGGTGCGCGGGCAGGAAATAGTGCAGCCCGATCATGCGTGCCTGCGTCTGGAGCCCCGCGGCGATCTCGCTGATCGGAAAGCTCGAGCTGTTGCTCGCGAGCACGGCGTCGGGGCGCGCGAGCTTCTCGAGCTCGGCGAAGAGCTTGCGCTTGAGCTCGAGCTTCTCGGGAATGCACTCGATCACGATCTCGACGTCTTCCCAGGGCACGTCCTTCAACGCGGCGTGCGTGGTGAAGCGCT
>JANPHA010000086.1:0-3745 GCA_031424255.1 Burkholderiales bacterium
GCTCGCGGTGCGCGCGAGGCGATCGACCAGCGCCATCTCGCCGAACGTGCCGCCCGGATTCACGTACTCCACGACGTTGTCGCGGATCGTGATCGCGACGCGGCCCGACTTCACCACGTACATGAAGGCGCCGCTCTGGCCCTCGCGCATGATCGTGGCCCCGCCCCAGTGGCGCACCGTGGCCGTGCGCGGCAGTGCGGCTTCGAACTGGGCGAGGAGCGCGGGATCGAACACCGATGACTCGCGCACGCCCGATGGCAGCGGCGTGTTGCGCGCCGCGAGGCGCGCGGCGATGAAGCGCAGGCGATCGAACATCACGCTCATCAGCATCAGCGCGAACTCCGGCGTCTGGACGAGCGCGGATTGAAACTCGGCCGCGTTGAGCGAGTACGCGGCGCCGTCGGTCTTCGCGGTCGCCGCGGCGCTGCGCGAGCCCGCGGTGATGACCGCCATCTCGCCGAACACATCACCCGCCTTCATCATGTCGAGCGGCTTGCCGCCCGTGGTGAGCGCCACCTCGCCCTCGGTGACGAAGTACATGCGGCTCGCCGACTTGCCCGAGAAGATGCCGCCCTTCGAGGTCTTCTCATCCTCCTCGAAGAGTTTCTGCCCGGCAGTGAAGCGCTCGGGCTTGCCGGCCGCGCGAAACAGGCTTTCCGCCACCGCCGCGTTGTAAAAGGGGCTGCTCGCCGCCTTGAAGGGCGCGGGCGCTTCCGCCACCTGGGGCTTGGTGAAGTCGAATTCGCTCATGGATTCGGGGTTCGCGACGCTCGGTCGTCTAAAATGCCGATTGTCGCATTCCGACGGGCCTGTAGCTCAGATGGTTAGAGCAGGGGACTCATAATCCCTTGGTCCCTGGTTCGAATCCAGGCGGGCCCACCCCCTTCTTCCCATCAGGTAGGGAAGCGCATTGGATGGACGCAGGAGTTGGATCGCGCGTGAAAAGATCGCGCGTAAAAAGAAGGGGCCGATCGCCCGGCCCCGTCTGGTGCAACCGATCAGGGAAGGTCAGCGTCCCGGCGACGTGCCGGTGGATGAGTTCACCGCCGCGCCGTTGCTGCTATCGATCGGAATGCTGTTCACCGTGTTGGGATCGCCGTCCTTCGCCTTCTTCGCTTTGTGCTTGTGCATCCTTTCGGTCATCGGCTTGTCTTCATTGTCCATCGCACTGCCCACGCGCGCCGCTGGCATTTGACCCGCCGTGACGGCTGACTTGTCGTCCATTCTCGCGTTGGTGCCCGGGGACGTGTTGCTCTTGTCGCCGTATGACAGACCTTGGGGGTTGCTCACATTTGCCTCCACGGACGGCGATCCGGTCGCTTTGTCGGGAGACGTGGAATTCGTGGCGCCGGTCGTGGCGAAGGTGGTGCCGCAAACGAGGGCGGCGATCGAAGAAATCAGAACCATGGGCGCAAGCTTGCGCATGAAACCTCCAGCAGGATTGGTGAGGAAGGGAAAGAACCGACTCGCGGCAGTGCTGCGAGTGTGATCCTGCAGTCTAGGCCCCGTGCAGCCACTGCCTGTCGGTCACATCCTCATTTGCAGTAGGAGGTTGCACAGTGCGTTGTGGACGATGCGCTACGGTGCTTGGCGAGGCGCCTTCCGATCGCCTCCGGATTCTCTCGCGCGACGCGCGCGTCCGCATCCCGCTCCATGAGAACCGCCGTTGGGCGGCAAAAGCCCGTAGTTCGTCGGAATCGGTTGGTTTCCCCCTGCCGCAAGACTACCTTGGTGGCTTGCAATGATTGGGGAGGACGACATGTGGAACGGCCTGGTTCATCGTTTAGCGGCGGTCTTCGCGAGCGGTTTGCTCGTGGTGCAGCCGGCCCTGGCGACGGAAGGCGGCATCGGCCCGCTCGTCGGCGTTGAATGGCTGCAGAAGAACCTGGGGCGCGATGATGTGCTGCTGCTCGATGCCTCGCCCACGCAGATGTATGCGGCCAAGGGGCACATTCCCGGCGCGGTGAACGTCGATGTGTTCACCTTCGGCGGCCTCAACGTTTCCGCCGCCGAAATGGAAACGCGCATCCAGTCGTGGGGTGTCAGCGCCGGGAAGAAGATCGTTCTCTACGATCAGGGCGGCTCCTACCTCGCGACCAGCCTCTTCTTCGATCTCTACTACCACGGCGTCCCGCGCGAGAGCCTTGCCGTTCTCGATGGCGGGCTCGCCAAGTGGCAGGCCGCGGGCGGCGCGGTCTCGAAAGACGCGACGCCGGCCCCGAGACCGGGAACATTCCGCGTCGCGAAGCTGAACGAGGACGTGCGCGTGCGGCTGCCGGAGTTCCTCGTCGCTTCCGGCGATCCCGCGAACAACGCGAACGTGGAGGCGCTGGAGCCCAGCCAGCATTTCGGCAGCGCCAAGTTCTTCGATCGCGCCGGCCATATCCCCAATGCCATCATGGTGCCGGCCGACGACTTCTTCAATGCGGACAAGACCTTCAAGTCCCCCGAGGAGATCCGGCGGATGCTCGCTTACCTCGGCGTGAAGCCCGACAAGCAGGTCTACACGCATTGCGGCGGCGGCATCGCCGCGAGCGTGCCGTTCTTCGCCGCGAAGTTCATGCTCGACTATCCCCGGGTCAAGCTCTACAAAGGATCGCAGCTCGAATGGCTGCGCGACGACCGCGGGCTGCCATTCTGGACGTACGACGCGCCCAACCAGATGCGCCAGAAGGTCTGGTTGAACGGATGGGGCAACCCGATGCTGCGCAGCTTCGGGGTGGCGAAGGTGAGCGTCGTCGACGTGCGCCCGGAAGAATCGTTCAAGCAATCGCACTTGCCCTTTGCCATCAACGTTCCCGCGGAAGTGTTCAAGCGCCATCTCGGCGCGCCCGCAAGGCTCGCGGAAATTCTCGGCGCGGCCGGCGTCAACGTGGCGGACGAAGCCGTGATCGTCTCGGAGAAGGGAGTGAACCCCGATTCGGCCCTGGCCTTCGTCATGCTGGAGAAGCTGGGGCAGAAAAGAATCTCCGTCCTCTCCGATTCGGTGGACGACTGGGGATTTGCCGGCTTCCCGCTGGAAAAGGCGACCGATGTCGCGGATCCCAAGAAGCCACCACCGGGCCGCTTCACCGCGCCGCGGGCCTATCCCGTGAGCCTTCGCCCGGGCATCGTGGTGAGCGATAGCCAGGGCGCCCAAGGGCTGTACCCCAAGATCTATATCGCTTCGGGAAAATCGCTTCCCGCCAAAATGCCGGACGGGAAGGTCATTCATGTGCCCTACACCGAGCTCCTGAATGCCGACGGAACGCCCAAGGCCGCAAGTGATATCTGGAGCACGCTCGTGAAGGCCGGCGTGCCGCGATATGCCGAGCTCGTCAGCATTTCCGACGATCCCGGCGAGGCCGCAGCCAACTACTTCATCCTGAAGCTGATGGGTTACCCGGACGTCAAGGTGCTGATGATGTAAGGGTCACATCTGTCGGAAAAGATGCAGGTACGTGCGGCTCACGGGCAGCACGTCGTCGCGGCCTTTCAAATGGATGTTCGCGGTCTCGTTCTCGCCGCGGGTGATATGGCTGATCGCGCGGCGATTGACCACCACCGAGCGGTGCACCTGCACGAAGTGCGCGGCATCGAGCTGCTCCAGCAGCTCCCGCAACGGCGTGCGAATCAGCGCCTCGCCCGGCTTGCCCACGTCGCCGCGCCAGGCGATCAGCGTGTACTTCTCGTCGGAGCGCAGGAAGTCGATCTCTTCGACCGGAATCACGCGCAGCGCCTGCCCGACGGTCGCGTGGATCCAGCG
>JANPHA010000087.1:0-2422 GCA_031424255.1 Burkholderiales bacterium
CTTCGCGCCGATCGCGCACAAGGGGCTCCCCGCCGCCGACAAGTACGCGCGCCTCGCGCCCGCGGCGCCGCACGCGCAGCACATGCCGTCGCACATCTACTCGATGGTCGGGAAGTGGAACGAATCGATCGCCTCGAACCAGCGCTCGGTGGAGGTGGCCAATGCGTACGCCGCCGAGAACAAGATGGACGGCGTGCTCGCGGGCGTGCCCCACTCCTACGACTTCATGCAGTACGCGTACCTGCAGCTCGGCCAGGATGCGAAGGCGAAGGCGATGGTCGACAAGAGCTACGAAGTGAAGAAGGTGATCGGGCCGGTTTCCGCGGGCAACACCGCGCGCGCCGCCGTGCCCGCGCGCTACATGCTCGAGCGCCAGGATTTGAAAGGTGCCGCGGATCTTCCCGTGTTGAACCTGCCCTTCCCGCCCGCCGATGCGATCACCTATTTCGCGCGCGCCATGGGCAAGGCGAGGAGCGGCGACCCGGCCGGAGCGCAGGCCGACATCGACAAGATGATCGCGCTGCGCGAGGGCCTGGTGAAAGCGAACCAGAACTACTGGGCCGAGCAGGTGGAAGTGCAGATCATCGCCGCGCGCGGGTGGCAGGCGCAGGCGAAGGGCAATGCCGAGGAGGCGTTCAAGCTGATGGCGGCCGCGGCGAACCTCGAGGACTCCACCGAGAAGCACGTCGCGATGGAGAACCGGCTCTATCCGATGCGCGAGCTCTTCGGCGACATGCTGATGCTGCAGGGCCAGCCCGGCGCCGCGCTCGCCGCGTACGAGCAGTCGATGAAGGCGGCGCCCGAGCGCCTGCGCGGCTACTACGGCGCGGCCAAGGCGGCCGAGGCGATGGGCGACAAGGCGATGGCGACCACGTACTTCCGCAAGGTCGCGTCCCTCACCCGTAAATCGGATGGCACGCGCGCGGAATTGCAGGAAACGAAGGTGCGCGTGGCGAGCGGCACCTGATGCGATGGTTTATTGGGGCGGTCGCGATTGCGTTTGCGGCCGCCCTGACCCTCCCCGCGCATGCCGACCCGACCGAGGAGAATCCCGGCGCCTCCGATCTCGACCCCGACTTCGCCGCCGGCAAGAAGGCGATCGACGCGAAGGAGTGGAAGGCGGCGATCAAATCACTCTCTTCCGCCGCCCTGCGCGATACACGCAACGCCGATATCCAGAATTATCTTGGCTTCGCGTATCGCAACTCAGGCGATCTTCCTTCAGCCTTCCGGCACTACGAGAAGGCGCTCGTGCTGAGCCCACGTCATCGCGGCGCCCATGAATACGTGGGCGAGGCGTATCTCATGGCGGGGAACCTTGCCAAGGCGGAGGAGCATCTCGCGAAGCTGCGGGAGATCTGCCTGGTGCCGTGCGAGGAATACGACGATTTGCGCAAGAAGGTCGAGGAGTATCGCGCTCAGCGTCCGTGACAGCTCTTGTACTTCTTCCCGCTGCCGCACGGGCACGGGTCGTTCCTCCCCACCTTGGGCCCCTCGCGCTTCACCGTCGGAGGAATGCTCTTCTCGAACCAGTAAAGCCGGACGTCGATGACGTGATCGCCCAAGCCTTCGCGAATCTCGGCAAGCATCTTCGCCTCGTCGGCCTCGCTCATCCACTCTTCGCCGTTTTCGAGAGCGAGCTCCTTCGCCTGGCCGGTCAGCGCGAGGAAGGGAAATAGCATCTTGTCGAGATCGTCGGGCTCGGTTTCCTCATCCCAAGGCGGCTCGATGAGGTCGACGCCGGCGAGGTAGCCATCGGCCCACGAGGAGAAGTCTTCTTCCTCGCCCCCGTAGAGGATGAAGTCGAAGCCTTCGCCCGCGTTCAACTGGCGCGCCGTGTCTTCGGCGAAGCGCTCGAGGAGCTGCGCGATGGGCTCGATGTCTTCGGGGCCGCCGGCCGCGATCGAGGCGCCGAGGATCGCGGGCAGCCACTTCGCGCGCGAGACCGGTGGTGTTGCACAGGCGATGGCGGAGAACAGGCCCTGGACCGCATCAAGCGGCAGCGTGACCTCGGCACGCTCGGGGTCGTCGAGATATTTCTCGAGGCGGTCGAGATCGGATTCACGCAACATCGAAAACGCGTATCCCATCCGCCGTCGTCTTCCCCTTGAGCGTGCCCAGGTGCGCGAAGCTCATCCGCGCCGCGTGTCGCCCCGCCTCCCACAGGTCGTTCACCGACGCGCGCGAGAAGTCGAAGTCCTTCGAGCTCGACGTGTAGCGCGCGCGCCGGTTGATGAGGTGCACGAGATCGATGCGCGGATCGCCCGTCGCGATCGCCATATCCTTCACGAGCGTGGTGTTCAGGCGCGTCTTGCTCGAATAGATGATGTCCTTGTGGCGCTCCATCGCCTCGTCCAGGTTGCGCGGCAGCTCGCCGCTCGCGCTGAAGAGGTCCACCTGCACGATGAGGCCCTTCAGGTCG
>JANPHA010000088.1:0-19139 GCA_031424255.1 Burkholderiales bacterium
CTTCATCGCGTGGTACATCGCCGGGAACCGCACCATCTCGACGCCGAAGACTTCCACCGAGGGCTTGATCGACTTCGCGGCGATCGAGATCCCCGAGATGAGCCCGCCGCCGCCGATCGCGATGACGATCGCGTCCAGCCCGGGGTGCGCCTTCATCATCTCGAGGCCCGCAGTGCCCTGCCCCGCGATGATGAGGTCGTCGTTGTACGGATGCACGAGGGTGAGCCCGCGCTCCACGGCCTGCCCGATCGCGAACGCCTTGGCGCCGTCGAAGTTCTCGCCCTCGAGGATCACTTCCGCCCCGTGCTTGCGTGTCTGCTCCACCTTCACGAACGGCGTGTAGCGCGGCATCACGATGACCGCGGGAATGCCGAGGCGGTGGGCATGATAGGCCACGCCCTGCGCGTGGTTGCCCGCCGAGCAGGCGATCACGCCCTTCTTCCCCTGGGCGGCATCGAGGGACGCGAGCTTGTTGAGCGCCCCGCGCTCCTTGAACGACGCGGTGAACTGGTGGTTCTCGAACTTGAGATACACCTCGGCGCCGGTGATCTCGGACAGTGTCCGCGACGGCAGGCAGGGCGTGTCGAGGACCTGGCCCTCGATCACCTTGGCAGCGTCCTGGATGTCCTTCAGCGTGATGGTCATGGGAGAGTCTATCGGGTGAACTTGAAGTCCACCTCCGGCTTGCGTCCCGAGATGATATCCGCGAGCGCCTTGCCCGACCCGCACGCCATGGTCCAGCCGAGCGTGCCGTGGCCGGTGTTGAGGTAGAGGTTGGGGTAGCGGGTCGCGCCGATCAGCGGGACGTTCGACGGCGTCGAGGGGCGCAGGCCGGTCCAGAACGTCGCGCGATCGTAGTGCCCCGCATCGGGAAACATCTCGCGCGCGCGCCGCGTGAGCGCCTCGCAGCGCACCGGATTCAACTCGGACGAATAGCCCGAGAGCTCCGCCGTGCCCGCTACGCGCAGGCGCTCGCCGAGCCGCGTGATGACGATCTTGGCGCTGTCGTCCGTCAGGCTCACGCGCGGCGCCTTCGCCTCGTCGGCGATCGGGATCGAGGCCGAGTATCCCTTGGCGGGATAGATCGGCAGGTCGAGGCCCAGGCCGCGCGCGATGAGCGGCGAGTAGCTGCCGAGGGCCAGCACGTAGGCGTCGGCGGTAAGCGTCGTCTCGGGCCCCTCGGGCGGCTTCACCACGACGCCCGCGATGCGCCCGCCCTCGACCTTGAGCGATCGGATGTCGTGTCCGCCCTGGAACGTCATCCCCTTGTCCTGCGCGAGCCTGGCGAGCCGCGTGGTGAAGAGATGCGCATCGCCCGACTCGTCGGAAGCCGTGTAGGTGGCGCCCACGATGCGCGCGCGCGCGCTTTCCAGAGCGGGTTCGATGCGGATCGCCTCATCCACCGTCTCCACGTCGCGGTCGAGACCGTACCTGCGCATGATCGAGGCGCTTGCGACCGCGCGCTCGAACTCGCGCGCTTCGGTGTAGTAATGCAGTATCCCGAGCTCGAGCTGGTCGTACTCGATGCCGGTCGCGGCGCGCAGCGCCTGCAGCATCGCGCGGCTGTAGAGCGAGATCTTCACGATCTCGGCGATGTTCTCGCGCGTCTTCGCGGGCCGGCATTCGAGCAGGAATCTGAGGCCCCACGACCACTGCGCCGGATCCATGCGCAGGCGGAAGAGCAGCGGCGCATCGTCGCGCCAGATCCACTGCAGGATCTTGGCGGGCGCATCGGGATTGGCCCAGGGCTCGGCGTGGCACACCGAGATCTGCCCGCCGTTCGCGAACGAGGTCTCGAGGCCGGGACCGTCGCGCCGGTCGGCCACCACCACTTCGTGGCCCTGCGCGGCGAGATACCACGCGGTGGAGATGCCGATCACGCCGGCACCGAGGACGAGGACTTTCATGGCGGGCGGAGTCTGGAGAATTGGCTTAGACTTGTCAACGCAAGCTTCGTTGTCTTCCCGTACGCGAATCCAACTCTTCGGCCAATGAGAACGCGCCTTTACGCCGACTTGCTGGGCTTCATCCGCGCCGCCTGCACCCACGCGTCGCATTCCGAACGCGAGCTTCCCGCGCTGCCCTTCTACGTGAAGGAGCATGTCGTCGGCTGGGTGCGGCCATCCTTCGCCGACCTGCTGCGCCGCTGGCCCCATGTGTTCGAGGTGAACCCGGCCTACGTCACGCTGCGCGCCAATCCGGACACTCCGGCGGGGCGCACCGAGGCCATGCCGAGGTCACCCGCGATCTCGCCCGGGATGGCGTGATCCGTGGCTGGCGCGACGAGCTCGTGAGCGTCTCGCACCACTACGCCGCACCGGAGCTCTTCCGCGTCGAGCGCGCCGCCTCGCGCCATTTCGGCTTCATGGCGCACGGGGCGCATGTGAACGGCTTTACCCGCATCGGCGGGCGGGTGCACGCATGGATCGCCCGGCGCAGCCCGGACAAGGCGATCGATCCCGACCGCCTCGACAACCTCGTCGGCGGCCGCATCGCCGCCGGCATGACGGTGGACGAGACGGTGCGCAAGGAAGCGTGGGAGGAAGCGGGCCTCGCGCCCGCGCTGCTCGCGGGCCTCAACTGCCTCGGCGCCGTGCGCGTCGAGTACTCGGTGCCCGAGGGGCTGCATCGCGAGATCCTGTTCGTGCACGACCTGTGGCTGCCTCCCGACTGCAAGCCCGCGAACCAGGATGGCGAGGTGGCCGAGATCCGGCTCGTGCCGCTCGAGGAAGTGGTGCAGATGATCCTTACCGGGCAGTTCACGCTCGATGCGGGCGCGGTGATGGTCGACGGCTTGATGCGGCTGGGCGCGGTGCTGCCCGAGGACCCGCAATATCTCGAGCTGACGCGGCTTCTCAAGCCGTGACGGGGGTCGCGCTCGGCCTCGTCCTGTTTGCCGCCTTCATCCACGCGAGCTGGAATTTCCTCCTCAAGAAAAGCGGCGGCGGCACCGGGCTGATCACCGCGGGATCGGCGCTGTCGCTCGCGATCTACGCGCCGATCGTGATCGCGACCGTGTGGCTGAACGGCTATGCGTTCAAGCCGATCCACCTGGCCCTCATGTTCGGCAGCGGCATGATCCACACCGTGTATTTCCTCCTGCTCGACCGCGCCTACCGCAGCGGCGGCGACCTGTCGATCGTCTATCCGCTCGCGCGCGCCACCGGCCCGCTGCTCACGATCGGGGTCGCGATCGCCGTGCTCGGCGAGCGTCCCGGGCCGACCGCGATCGGCGGCGCATTTCTGATCGGGGCCTCGGCCATCCTGCTCACCGGCAATCCGTTCGCCTGGCACAAGGGCGAGGCGCGCCACGCGGTCGGCTTCGCGCTTCTCACCGGCTGCATGATCGCGACCTACACGATCTGGGACAAGGCGAGTGTCGCCGCGTGGCTGATTCCGCCGCTCGCCTACGACTGGGGCTGCAATGCGTTCCGCGTGTGCGTGCTGGTGCCGTTCACGCGCCACCGCGCTCCCGGCTCCATCGCCGCGGCGTGGCGCGAGCGGCGCGGCACGGTGGTCGCGATCGCGCTGCTCTCGCCGCTTTCGTACATCCTCGTCCTCACCGCGATGGTGTTCACGCCGGTGAGCCTGGTGGCGCCCGCGCGCGAGGTCTCGATCCTGTTCGCGGCCCTGATGGGCGCGCATTTCCTGCGCGAGGGCGACATCGCGCGGCGGGTGGTCGCGGCCGTGGGGATGGTGCTGGGGATCGCGGGCCTCACGCTGGGGTAGAATTTCACGACTCTCCGATGGTTTCCTTCCCTACATCCACCGCCTGGCAATCCCTGCTTGCGCATCGCGACGCGCTCGCCGGGCAACGCATCGACGCGATGTGGAAAGCGGATCCGGCGCGCGGCGAGGCGCTCACGTTCGCGTGCGCCGGCATCGCGGTGGATTTTTCCAAGCAGCGCGTCGCGCGCGAGACGCTGGCGAAGCTCGTGACGCTCGCGCGCGAGCGCGCGGTGCCCGAGGCGATCGAGAAGCTCTTCAACGCCGAGCGCGTCAACGTGACCGAGCGCCGGCCCGCGCTGCACGCCGCGCTGCGCGGCGACGAGCACGTGATGATCGACGGTGAGGACCTGCTGCCGGAGATCGAGCGCAACCGCGATCGCATCCGCGTCTTCTCGCAGGCGGTGCGCGAGGGCCAGTGGAAGGGCGCCACCGGCAAGCGCTTCACGCACGTGCTCGCGCTGGGCATCGGCGGCTCCGCGCTCGGTCCGAAGCTCGTGATCGAGGCGTTGCGCGCCACCGCCGACGGCCCCGAAGTGCGCTTCATCGCCAACATCGACGCCGCCGAACTCGACGACGCGGTGAAGGATCTCGACCCCGGGTCCACACTCGCGGTGGTCGCCTCGAAGACCTTCACCACGCAGGAGACGATGGTGAACGCCGCCGCGGTGCGTGCGTGGCTCACGCGTTCCCTCGGCCCCGGCGCGCTCGACCGCCACCTGATCGCGGCCACCGCGAACCTCGAGGAAGCGGTGCGCTGGGGCTTGCCCGAATGCAACATCTTCCCGTTCCAGGATGGGGTCGGCGGGCGCTACTCGTTGTGGTCGTCGGTCGGGCTGCCGATCGCGATCGCGCTCGGCATGCCGAGCTTCGAGCGGCTGCTCGCGGGCGCGCACGCCGCCGATCTCGCGTTCCGCTCCGATCCGCTCGAGCGCAACGTGCCCGCGCTGCTCGCCCTCGTGGGCATCTGGAACCGCAACGCGCTCGGCATCGCGAGCCACGCGGTGCTGAGCTACGCGGCGCGCCTCGAAAGCCTGCCCGCGTACCTGCAGCAGCTCGAGATGGAATCCAACGGCAAGCGCGTCGACCGCGACGGCGCGCCGCTCGCATTCGGCACCTGCCCGGTGATCTGGGGCGGGACCGAGACGCCGGGCCAGCACGCGTTCCACCAGTGGCTGCACCAGGGAACCGACATCGCCTCGTGCGATTTCATCGTCGCCGCGCGGCCCATGGGCAAGGAGATCGAGCACCACCGCATCCTGCTCGCGCACGCGTGCGCGCAATCCGAGGCGCTGATGGCGGGGGTCGAGGCGGGCGAGAGCTTCCGGACCTGCCCCGGCGACCGCATGAGCACGACGATCGTGATGCCGCAGCTCGATGCCTACCACCTCGGGGCGCTGCTCGCGATCTGCGAGCACAAGGTCTATGTGCAGGCGACCGTATGGGGCATCAATGCGTTCGACCAGTTCGGCGTCGAGCTCGGCAAGACCATCGCCGGCAGGATCCTGCCGGCGGTGCAAGGGGCCGCGGCGGATCTCCATCCGGCCACGCAACACCTGCTCGGCGTGATCCGCAGGCAGGCGCAGGCGTAGGCCGCCGCCATGGCCGTCGAGGATTTCCGCCGCATCGTCGAGTCGCTCCGGATCGCGGTCGCGGTGGCCGACGCGAAGGGCGAGATCCTCTTCTCCAACGCCGCGTTCGGGCACCTCACCGGCACCGACGCGCGCGAGATCGCCGGCACGCCGCTCGTGGCGCTCTTCGCAACCGCCGATCAGAAGCGCATCCAGCAGAACATCGGCCGCGTGGGCGAAGGCAAGGCCGGATCCTCATTTGTCGAGGCCGACCTCGCGGGAGAAGAGCCGCGCTCAGTACAAGTAGCCCTGCAGCCCGCGCTCGATGCGCGCGACAAGGCCGCGGGGGTCATCGCGGTGCTGCAGGACATCGGCTCGCAGCGCGAGACCGAGCAGGCGCTGAATCTCTCGGCCGCGCGCCTGCTGGCGCTCGCCGAGGCCTCTCCGCTCGCGGCGATGATCGAGAACAGCGACGGCGAGGTGGAGCTCGCCAACGAGCCCTTCTGCCGCCTGCTGGGGCTCGAATCGGCGCCGCAATCGCTCTCCGGCGTCGCGGCATTCGACGTGCTGGAGCGCTCGCCCGCGATCGACCGGAAGGCGCTCGACAAGGCGCGCCGCAAGCCCGCGGAGGCGGCGAGCTTCGCGCTGCGCCTTCCCGACGGTCGCGCGGTCACGCTCGAGCGGGCGCCGATCATGGTGGACGACGAGCCCGCGGGCGCGGTGTGGGGGCCGCGCGAGCAAGCCGGCGCGGCGGAGACCGTGCCCAAGGGCGCGGCGGAGATCGCGCTGATCGAGAAGATCGCCGAGGAGCTCTCGGTGGCGCTCGAGGGAATGGCCGCGATCTCGATCCGCGCGCAGCAGATGGAATTCGACCCGGCCATCGTCGAGCACTTCCAGCGCATCCGCAGCTCGACCGAGACCGCGATGGGCGCGATCGGCGACCTGGTGGATTTCTCCAAGGTGTCCGGCGGAGTGATCCTGCGCAAGCGCGGCTTCGGCCTGCGCGCGGCCCTCGCGGAGCTGATCTCGCGCATCGCGCCCAACGCCGAGGAGCACGGCTGCCGCCTGCGGATCAAGGTCGAGCAGGACGTTTCCGATTCGCTCGAGGGCGACGTCGACCGGCTGCAGCTCATATTGAAGAACCTGCTCGACAACGCGTTCGCGTTGCTGCCCGGCGGCAAGATCACGCTGCAGATCACGCCCGAATACGTGACCGAGTCGGGCATCCAGCTCTCCTTCAGCGTCGTCGCGACGAGCACCGCGGCCGGACAGCCCGTGACCAAGGCCTCCACCGATTCCGGCATGGGGGTGGCGGTCGCGAAATTCATGGTGGCGGCGATGGGCGGCAAGCTCGCGATCGCCGCCCGCCCGAACCTCGACGCGCTCTACGCGTTCACGATCGAGTTCCCGGTGCGCGAGGCCGCGGCCGCGGCGCGGCGCGCGACCTACGTCTCGCTCGTGGGCCTGCCGGTGCTGGTAGTGTCGAACGAGGCCGAGCAGCGACTGGCGCTCTCCAACCTGCTGCGCGGCTGGCGCATGATCCCGCTCGAGGCCGACAACGCGCCGATGGCGATGGCCCTCCTCGAGCGGCTCGACGAGGAAGGCAGCCCGATCCCGCTGGTGCTGCTCTCCAACCGGCTGCCGGTGCAGGACGGCTTCCTGCTCGCCTTCCGCATCAAACATCACGAGCGCTTCGCGCCCACGCTCGTGATGATGCTCGCGACCGACGGCAAGCCCGGCGATGCGATCGCGTGCCGCGAGAACGGCATCGCGGCGTACATGCGCTACCCGATCAACGACCGCCAGCTGAACGAGGCGATCATGGCGGTGACCGGCGCCTCGGTTGACAGCGACGAGACCCCGACGCTGGTGACGCGCCACTCGCTGCGCGAGCAGCGCAAGGGTGCGACGATCCTGCTGGTGGATCCGAGCCGCGACAGCCAGATCCTCGCCGCGCACATCCTCGGCCGGCACGACTGCAGCGTCGTGGTCGCGCAGGACCTCGACGAAGCGCTCGCGGCACTCGACCAGGATGTCTACGACGTCGTGCTGGTCGACACCTCGCTCAAGGGGCTCGGCGGGGACGACGCCGCCACGCTGATGCGCTCGCGCATCCATCGCGATCCGCAGGCGGCGCGGCTGGTCGCCGTGAGCCTCGATCATTCGCCCACGTTCCGCGCCGCGAAGACCGCGATCGGCTTCAACGCCACGATCGCCAAGCCGTTCCGCAAGGACGACCTGCTCGCGGTGCTCGCTTCTCTCGGGCGCCTGCCGGTCGAGGCCGGCTAGCCCCGTGGCGGCCGAAGCCCGGCGAGGGTTCTGGCCGCTCGTCCTCGTGGCGTGCCTGCTCGCGGCGGGAGCCGAGTCGCTCTGGCTCGGCAAGGACGTCAACTGGGACCTGAAGAATTACCACTACTACAACGCCGATGCGTTCGTGCACGGCCGCCTCGCGCAGGATGTCGCGCCCGCGCAGATCCAGTCCTTCCACAGCCCGATCGCCGATCTGCCGTTCTACGCGATGGTCCAGTTGGACGCGAATCCGCGCGTCATCGCCTTCGCGATGGCCGCGACGACCGGGATCGGCGTGTTCTTCCTGCTGCGCCTCGCCGCGCTGCTGCTGCCCGCGCCGACGCCGATCGATCGCGCCGCGTATCTCGCCGCCGCGACCGCGATCGGCGCGACCGGTGCCGCGGGCGTGGCGGTCACCGGCTCGACCATGAACGAGTGGCCCTCGGCGGCGCTGCTGCTCGCCGCGCTCTGCATCGCCGTGCGCTCCGTGGTGAAGGGCGAGACGGCATTGCGCGATTACGCTCTCGCCGGCTTCCTCGCGGGCTGCGCGTTCGGGCTCAAGCTCACCTATGGCGTCTTCGCGGCCGCGCTGGTTCTGGCGGTGGGATTGGACGGCACGGCGCGCGAGCGGCTGCGCCGCGTGCTCGCGACCGCGCTCGGCGCAGCCGCGGGATTCCTCGTGGCGTACGGCTATTGGGCACTCACGCTGCAGCGCGAGTTCGCGAGCCCGTTCTTTCCCTACTTCAACGCGCTCTTCAAGTCCCCGTGGTGGGAGCCGGTGTCGTTCTACGACCACGATTACGGGCCGCGCACGCTCAAGCAGGCGCTCGCGTTTCCGCTCCTCTTCGCCACCAAGAGCTGGTTCGTCTCCGACCAGGCGTTCCAGGACTTCCGTCTCGCGCTGTTGTGGCTGCTGGCGCCGCTGGTTGTCGCGAAATGGTTGGTGAAGCGCCGTGTGCCGGGGACGGATGCGCCTTGGCCCGAAGACGTACGTCGCGGCTGGCGGCTGCTCGCGGGCTTCACGCTCGCGGCCTACCTGCTGTGGCTCAAGCTTTTCGGGATCTATCGTTACCTGGTGCCGCTGGAAGCCCTCAGCGGGCCGCTGATCGTGGGCTGCGCGATCTACCTCGTGCCCGGCACCGGGCCGCGGCGCATCGCCATCGCCGTGCTCGCGGTCGCACTCGTGGCCACGACGCGCCCCGCGGATTGGGGCCGGGTCGCCTTCGGGAGCCGCTATTTCAACGTGTCCGCCCCCGACCTTCCGCCGCGCTCGCTCGTGATCATCGGCCACTCGCACCCGATGGCCTATGCGATCCCGTTCTTCCGCGCCGATGCGCGCTTCGTGACTCCGGCGAGCAATTTTCTCGATCCCGGCCAGTCCAACCTGCTCGCGCGGCGCGTCGCCGGGATCGTGCGCGCCCATGACGGTCCGATCTATCTCCTCGACCACCGAGAGCCCGCACCGCAAACCCAGGTCACGCTGCGCCAGCTCGGCCTCGAGCGCGATGCGCTGGCCTGCGAGATCGTGAAGTCCGATCTCGATGCCGATGCGATGCACGTGTGCCGCGTGCACCGCGTGCGCTAGGAGCCGCCCAATGCGCTTGCTGCTGGTCGAGGACGACGCGATGATCGGCGCGGCCGCGCAGCAGGGCCTGCGGCAGGAAGGCCACGCAGTCGACTGGGTGCGCGACGGGCGCGAGGCGGAGCTCGCGATGGCCAACGGCGTCTACGACATGGCGCTGCTCGACCTGGGCCTGCCACGGCGCGACGGGCTCTCGGTGCTGCGCGCGGCGCGCGCGCGGCAACGACCTGCCGATCCTGATCATCACGGCGCGCGACGCGGTCGCCGACCGGGTCGCGGGCCTCGACGCCGGCGCCGACGATTACCTGGTGAAGCCCTTCGATCTCGACGAGCTCGCGGCGCGCGTGCGCGCGCTCGCGCGGCGGCGATCGGGGCGCGCGCAATCGGTGATGCGCCTCGGAGCGCTCGAGATCGACGCTGCCGCCCGCCTGGTGCGCTACAAGGGGCGCGATGTCGCGCTCTCGGCGCGCGAGTACGCGCTGCTCGAAGCACTCGCCGACCGTCCCGGCGCCTACCTGTCGCGCGCGCAGCTCGAGGAGCGCCTCTATGGCTGGGGCGAGGAAGTCGGCAGCAACGCGGTGGAGGTGCACATCCACGCGCTGCGGCGCAAGCTCGATCCGGGCCTCATCCGCACCGTGCGCGGCATGGGCTACACGCTCGCCCGGGAGGCCTGATGTCGATTCGCAAACGCCTGCTGGTCTGGTTGCTCTCGAGCGTGCTCGCGGGCGGTCTCGGCGCCGCGTGCGTGGTGTTCTTCCAGGCGAGGAGCGAGGCGAACGAGCTCTTCGACTACCAGCTGCGCCAGCTGGCACTCACGCTTCGCGACCGCACGTTCCAGCCGCGCCAGCTCGCCGAGGCGCTGCAGGGCGAGGAAGCGCTCGACTTCGCGATCACGGTCTGGGGCCCCGACGGGACGCGCGTGTACGAGTCGCATCCGGCGCTCCAGGTGCCCGGCCCGGTGCAGCTCGGCTTCGGCTTCGCGCAGGCTTCCAGCGGGCGCTGGCGCGTGTTCGCGATCCAGCAGCGCGGGCTCACCATCCAGGTGGCGCAGCCGCTCGGAGTGCGCGACCAGCTCGCGTTCGCCGCGGCGTTGCGCACACTGCTTCCCTTCGTCGTGGCGCTTCCGCTGATCGGGCTTTTGATCTGGCGGCTCGTGGGCCGCGAGCTGAGATTCGTGGAATCCACCGCCGAGGCGATCGCGCGGCGCACGCCCGAATCGGTGGAGCCGATCGGCGGCGAGCCCGTGCCCGACGAGATCCAGCCGCTGGTGAGCGCGCTGAACGGCCTGCTCGCGCGCCTCGGCGGCGCGCTCACCCAGCAGCGACAGTTCGTGGCCGACGCGGCCCACGAGCTGCGCACGCCGCTTACGGCCCTGCGCCTGCAGCTGCAGCTCGCCGAGCGCGCGCACGACGAGGCCGGGCGCGAGCGCGCCTACGCGATGCTGCGCGAAGGCATCGCGCGCGCCGTGCGCCTGGTCGAGCAGTTGCTGGTGCTCGCGCGACAGGATCCCGATGCGCCGATGGAAGCGGTGGCGCCGGTGGATCTCGCCGAGCTCACGCGCAACGCGGTCGAGGCGCAGGCGGCCAACGCCGAAGCGCGCGGCCTGGCGCTCGCCGTGAACGCGCCAGCGCCCGTCATCGTGTCGGGAAACCGCGCGGCGCTGCGCACGCTCATCGAGAACTTGGTCGACAACGCGATCCGCTATACGCCGAAGGGCGGTGTCACGGTGCGCTCCGAGATCGCCGACGGCCGCGGCTGTTTCGAGGTGGAGGACACGGGGCCGGGCATTCGCGAGGCCGAGCGCGCGCGCGTGTTCGACCGCTTCTATCGCGGCGAGGACGCCGCCGAGGGCGGCACCGGCCTCGGCCTCGCCATCGTCCGCCGCATCGCCGAACGCCACGGCGGCCGCGTCGAATTGCTCGATGCCACGGGCGCATCGGGGCTTCGCGTGCGGGTGCTTTTGCCGTTGAGCGAGTTGATCTAATCGCCCCCCATCGAGGTCGCGGGGATCGCACCCCATCCGGCTCGCCATGGCTCGGGCGACCGTGCGCGGCAGTATCGAGGCCATGATCAAGGCGATTCAAGCGCAACTGGACGAGGTGGACGCCGAGATGGTGACAAACCTGAAACAGAGTCACGCCGCCCTATCGAAGCTGCTCCAATCTGCCTCCGGTATTGGCCCTGTCGCATGCGCTGTGCTGATTGCAGACCTGCCTCAGCTGGGCCACCTCAGTCGGCGTGAAATCGCAGCCTTGGTAGGCGTTGCTCCCTTCCCTCGAGAATCGGGGATGATGCGCGGCCGCAGGACGATCGGTGGTGGCCGCTTCCAGCTTCGGAACACGCTGTTCATGGCGACGCTGACCGCCACCCGTTTCAACCCGCTGATCGCTCCGTTCTACAAGCGTCTGATTGCTTCCGGAAAGGCGCACAAGGTCGCCATGGTGGCCTGCATGCGCAAGCTGCTCACAATCCTCAATGCCATGGTCCGCAACTCAACCCTCTTCAGGCCGACCACGGCTTGACTTCCAACACGGTTACTCGATGGGGTGCTCTGTGGAGAAGAGCAGGGCTGCGGTTGACAATCGCGCGAGTGCTCGCGATGGCACAACCCCACCGAGAGCGATCCATCGAGCCCTTGGGGCAAGCGACGAGAGGGGGTGCCCCGCTGCGAAGAAGATCGACGACGCTCAAGGAATTCGAGCGGCAATGCTGTAGCGAGATCCCTCCCCTTGGATTACCGCACGCTCCCCCGGGTCGGCGCTTGCCCCGGGCTCGATGGATCGCGATCAAAGCGGAGTCTGACCCCCGAATTCGTTAAGGTCCGCTTAAGCGCCGCGCGCGAAACTCCGGGTCATGGGCCACAAGGCCCCCGATTCCACCACCCTGGAGACATCCCCAATGAAGGCGAAACTTCTTGTCGGCGCGCTGGTCGCGGCGGGCGTCATCGGTACCGGCGCCGCGGCCTATCGCGGCCAACTGCCCACCACCGTCGCGCAAGCCCGCGCGACCCCGGTGCTCGCCACCGGCGTCGCGGCGCCCGCGGCCAACCCCGCGACCTCGAGCCTGCCGCTGAACGGCTTCACCGAGCTGGTCAACGCCTATGGCCCGGCCGTGGTCAACGTGAGCGTGCAGGGCACGATGAAGACGAGCGACAACGGCGGCATGCAGATGCCCGACATGCAGGACATGCCCGAGGAATTCCGCGACTTCTTCAGGGGCTTCCGCGGACGCGGCGCGCCGCGCAACCAGGCGCCCACCCCGATGCGCGGCCAGGGCTCCGGATTCATCGTGAGCGGCGACGGCTACATCCTCACCAACGCCCACGTGGTCGACGGCGCGGACACGGTGACCGTGCGCCTCACCGACCGGCGCGAGTTCACCGCGAAGGTCGTGGGCTCCGACAAGCAGACCGACATCGCGCTGCTCAAGATCGACGCGCAGGGCCTGCCCAGCGTGAAGCTCGGCGATTCGCGCAAGGCGAACGTGGGCGAGTGGGTCGTGGCCATCGGCTCGCCGTTCGGGTTCGAGAACTCCGTCTCCGCCGGCATCGTGAGCGCCAAGTCGCGCTCGCTCCCGGACTCGAACTACGTGCCGTTCATCCAGACCGACGTCGCGGTGAACCCGGGCAACTCCGGCGGCCCGTTGTTCAACCTCGCCGGTGAAGTGATCGGCATCAACTCGCAGATCTACTCGCGCACCGGCAGCTACTCCGGCATCTCGTTCGCGATCCCGGTGGAAGTGGCACTCAACGTGAAGGACCAGCTGCTCAAGCACGGCAAGGTCACGCGCGGCCGCCTCGGCGTCACCGTGCAGGAAGTCAATGCCTCGCTCGCCTCCTCGTTCAACCTCGATCGTCCGCACGGCGCGCTGGTGGCCTCGGTCGACGCGGGCAGCCCGGCGGAAAAGGGCGGCGTGCAGGTGGGCGACATCATCCTCGACTTCAACGGCAACGCGATCGAGCACTCCTCCGACCTGCCGATGCTGGTGGCGGATGCGGCCGGCAAGAACGTGAAGGTGGAAGTGTGGCGCAAGGGCGCCCGGCATTCGCTCACGGTTGCTGCGAGCGAAGGCAAGGAAGAGCGCGTCGCGCAGAACGACGCGAACCCGTCCGCGCCCCGGGGCCGGCTGGGTGTCGCGGTGCGGCCCCTCAAGCCCGAGGAGCGCGGCGAGGACGGCAAGGCCGGGCTGCTCGTCGAGCAGGTGGGCGGCGCGGCGGAACGCGCCGGAGTCCTGGCCGGGGACGTCGTGCTCGCTTTGAACGGCACGCCGGTCACCACGCCCGAGCAGTTGCGTGAGCAGGTGGCGAAGAGCGGCAAGCGCGCGGCGTTGCTGATCCAGCGCGACAACCGACAGCTCTTCCTGCCCGTGGAGCTCGGCTAACTCGAAGCCAGGGAGGCCCGCATGCGCAAAACCATTGCCGCAGCAGCTTTATCGGGGCTCGCCGCCGCCAGCGCGGTGGCGGCCGCCTCGATTCCCAAGGAACAGAACGTGAGCCTTCCCCAGGCACGCAAGGCCGGAGAGGTGACCTACCTCACCGGGGGCAAGGAGGAAAGCGAGGCGCTCGCGCTCAAGCGCGCGGCGTCGAGGTTCCCCCTCGAGCTGGTCTTCGTCGAGAAGAGCGGCAAGCGCGAGCGCTACCTGGCCGACATGCCGGTCCGCATCACCGACGCGGAAGGCCGCGTCGTCTTCGACGGCCTGAGCACGGGGCCGTATTTCCTCGCGCGCCTGCCGAAGGGACGCTACGTCGTCTCGACGCGCTGGGATGCATGGTCCTTTTCGCGTCCGGTGAAGATCGGCGGCGAGCGCCAGCGCGTGGTGTTCGCGTGGAGCAAGCCGATGGAAGACCTCGCGGCGAGCGGCTGACTATCTCGCGGCAAGCAGTGCGTCGGCGAGCTCGGCAAAGCCGGCGGAGCCCGCCGAAGGAGTGATCCACGCGGGAAGGTCGGTCATGAGATCGGCCATCTCGCGCACGTTCGCCACTCCCACCGCGTTGGGGAAGAAGGCGAACATCGGCTGGTCGTTGGGCGAATCGCCGGCGAAGACGAACTCGTCGCGGCGCGCATCGACGTCGATGCCGAAGTCCTCGCGCAGCATGAGGCGCGTCGTGGAGAGCTTGTCGTAGCCGCCGAACCAGCCGTTCACGTGGATCGAGCTCACTTTCGCGGTGAGCCCCTCCTCTTCCATGATCGCCAGGATCCTCGCCACCGCGTCGCGCGCAAGCGGCGGCACGTCCTCGCGGAAATCGATCGCCAGGTCGGCCTCGCGATAGGCCTGGTCGGATGCGACGGCGCACCCCGGGACTTCCGCGAGAATGCGCTCCGAGATCGCGTCCATGCGCAGCGCGCGCACCGTGCGCTCGTCCTCGCTCACCACGTAGCGCTTCGCGAGACGGCGCGCGGCCGCGTCGTGGCGAAACCAGAACGCGCCGTTCTCGCCGACGACCGCGTCGACCGGCCACATGCGCGCGATGTGGTCGCACCAGCCCGCGGGACGCCCGGTCACCGCGATCACCAGCAGGCCCGCCGCGCGCAGCCGCTCGAGCGCGCAGTAGGCGACCGCGTGCAGGTGCCCATCGGTCGTGAGCGTGTCGTCGATGTCGGTCAGGACGCCGCGAATCCGCCGCCGCGCGGCCTCGGGAAACTGCGCAAGCGGCTTCATCACGCCGGCGGGTTCTGCAGGTATTCCTGGACCGCCTCGCGCTGCTCCGAGGTCATGTGCAGGCCGCACTTGGTGCGGCGCCAGAGGATGTCCTCGGAGGTCTCGGCCCACTCCTCGGTCACCAGGTAGCGGACCTCGCGCTGCGTGAGGCCCGCGCCGAACGCGATGCCGAGGTCCTCCACGAGCTTCGCATCGCCCAGGACGAGCGGCGCGCGGCTGCCGTGGCGCCGCACGATCCCCTCCACCATCTCGCGCGGCAGGTTCGGATAGCGCTTGTGCATCTCGTCGCGGAACGCGTTGAAATGCGCGACTTCGCCACCCGGCAGCTTCTCGGTCGCGGTCCAGTCGCCCTTCATGCCGGGAAAGAACGGCGCGAGCTTGCCGAGCGCCTCCTCGGCAAGCCTGCGGTAGGTGGTGATCTTGCCGCCGAAGATCGTGATGAGCGGAGCCTGGCGCTCCTCGTGATCGAGGCGCAGCACGTAGTCGCGCGTCACCTGGGAAGGATCGGCGGAACCATCGTCGTAGAGCGGGCGAACCCCCGCGTAGCTGGAGACCACGTCCGCCGCGGTGAGCGGCCAGGCGAGAAAGCGGTTGACGGCGGCGAGCAGGTACTCGGTCTCGTCGATCGTGATGCGCGCGGCCTCGTCCACGCTGCCCACCGCCACGTCGGTGGTCCCGATGAGGCTGAAGCGCCCCTCGTAGGGGATCACGAAGATCACGCGCTTGTCGGGGTTCTGCAGGATGAGCGCGTGGCCCTGCGAATGCACCTTGGGCACGATGATGTGGCTGCCCTTCACCAGGCGCACGCTGCCCTTGATGCGGTCGCCCACCACGCGGTCGAGCACGTCCATCACCCACGGGCCGGCGGCGTTCACCAGCGCCTTCGCGCGGATCGTGCGCGGCTCGCCGCCCTCGGTTCCGACCACCGCTTCCCACACGCCGTCGACGCGGCGCGCGTGCTCGAAGCGCGTGCGCGTGAGGATCGTGGCCCCCTTCTCGCGCGCCGCCATCGCGTTCACCACGGTCAGGCGCGAATCGTCCACGCGGCAATCGGAATACACGAAGCCGGAACGCAGCTCGCCCTTGAGAGCTGCGCTGAACTCGAGGTGCGGAAACGCGACCGCCTTCGAGCGCGGCAGGCTGATCGGGCCGCCGATGTGGTCGTAGAGCCACAGGCCCGCGCGGATCATCCAGGCGGGGCGCATGCTGCGGTCGTGCGGCAGCACGAAGATCAGCGGGCGGATGATGTGCGGGGCGAGCCGCAGCAGCACCTCGCGCTCCTGCAGCGCCTCGCGCACCAGGCGGAATTCGTATTGCTCGAGGTAACGCAGCCCGCCGTGGATCAGCTTCGAGCTCCACGAGCTGGTGGCGCTCGCGAGGTCCGATTGCTCCACCAGCGTGACCGAAAGCCCGCGCCCCGCGGCATCGCGCGCGATGCCGGCGCCGTTGATGCCGCCGCCGACGATCAGGACGTCTTCGACTGGCCCCATTTGTCCCACCAGAGCAGGCCGAAAGTCGTCTTGGTATCGGTGATGAAGCCGTCGCGGATCCACTCGAGCGCGTCGGCGATCTTCGCCTCGAACACCTCGAGGTGCTCGCCCACGTCGAGCCTGGCGCCCACGTGCGTGAGATCGCGCGCGCCGAAGAGGTGGATCACCTCGGTCGAATAGCCGATCGACGGGTCGAGGGTCGCGATCTTCCACCAGTGCGCGGCTTCATAGCCGCACTCCTCGATCAGCTCGCGCTTCGCGGTGGCGAGCGCCTCTTCCCCGGTCTCGAGCTTGCCCGCGGGCAGCTCGATGAAGTGGCGATGCTTCGGGTAGCGGTACTGGCGCTCGAGCAGGATCGTGCTCTCGTCGACGAACGCGAGCATCATCACGGCGCCCGGGTGCACGACGTACTCGCGCCACGCGCCCGCCCCGTCGGGCAGCCGAACCGCGTCGCGCCGCACCTCGAGCAGCCCGCCGTCGTACGCGAGCTGCGACGAGACGGCGGCCTCGGTGAAGTCGGCGGTGAATTCCGGAAGCTTCGCTGCCATCACATCGAGGCGGTGATGGCGCGCACGCACAGGTCCATCAGCGGTCCGGGCAGGATGCCGAGTGCCAGCGTCGCGACCGCGGTGGCGGAAAGCACCCAGCGGGTCTCGCGGCGCGGATCGAGCGTGATCTCGCCCGCCGGCTCGTCCATGTACATGAGCTTCACGATGCGCAAATAGTAGAACGCGCCCACCACCGAGAGCAGCACGGCGACGACGACGAGCCAGGTGTAGCCGGCCTCGAGTGCCGCCTGCAGCACCGAGAGCTTGGCGAAGAAGCCCGCCGTGGGCGGCAGCCCCGCGAGCGAGAACATCAGGATCAGCATCACGAACGCGTACCACTTCGACTTGCGGTTCAGGCCCTTGAAGTCGTCGATGTTCTCGGCCTCGAAGCCGGCGCGCGACAGGAGCAGGATCATGCCGAAGGAGCCGAGCGTCATGATGGTGTAGGCGATCACGTAGAAGAGCGCCGAGCCGTAGCCGTTGTCGGTGCCCGCGAGGATGCCGAGGATCAGGAACCCCATGTGCGAGATGGTCGAGTAGGCCAGCATGCGCTTGAGATTGCCCTGCGCGATCGCGACGATGTTTCCCACCGCCATCGACGCCACCGCGAGGAAGACGAGCATCTGCTGCCAGTCGGCGGACATGCCCTGCAGCCCGTTGGCCAAGAGGCGCAGGACGAAGGCGAACGCGGCGAGCTTGGGCGCCGCGCCGATGATCAGCGTGGTCGGCGTGGCGGCCCCGTGGTAGACATCGGGAATCCACATGTGGAACGGGGCCGCGCCCAGCTTGAAGGCGATGCCCGCGACCACGAACACCAGGCCGAAGGCGGCGAGCGTCGCGTTGGCGTTGCCGCGCTCGATCGAGAACGCGACGCGGGTGAGCTCGAGCGAGCCGGTGGCGCCGTAGATCATCGACAGCCCATAGAGCAGCAGCCCCGAGGCGAGCGCGCCGAGCACGAAATACTTCATCGCCGCCTCGGTGGCGCGCGCCGAATCGCGCTGCAGCGCCACCATCGCGTACTGCGACAGCGCCATCAGCTCGAGCCCGAGGTAGAGCGTGAGGAAATGGTGCGCCGAGATCATCACCGTCATGCCGAGCGTGCCGAAGAGCGCCAGGCACAGGAACTCGCCGGTGAGGAGCCCGCGCACCTCGAGGTAGGTGCGGCCGAGCGAGAGTGTGGCGGCAACACTCAGCAGTGTCGCCACCTTGAGCAGCTGCGACAGGCCGTCGGAGACGAACATCCCCTGGAACGTGACCTGGGTCGGGCGCCCCATCGTCGCGAGCGTCAGGAGCGCGCAGCCGATGAGCGAGACCTGTGTCAGCCAGTAGGTGACGCGGCGATCCTCCTCGCGCAGGAAGAGGTCGACGATCAGCAGCGTGCAGGCGAGCGCCAGCAGCACGATCTCGGGGATCGCCGGAGCCATGGTGGAGAGCGAGAAAGTGGCGGTGTTCATCGGTTCGGGTTCTCGTCGACTTTCTTCTGCTCCACGTGCTGCAAGAGCTCCTTGATCGTGGGATTGACGCGATCGGCGATCGGCTTCGGATACAGGCCCATCGCGAGCACCGCCACCGCGAGGATCGCGAGGAAGGCGAGCTCGCGCTTGCCCACGTCCCGGAGCTGCGCGACATGGTCGTTGGCGACCTCCCCGTAAATCACGCGCTTCACCATCCACAGCGTATAGGCGGCCCCGAAGATCAGCGTGGTGGCCGCGAGGAACGCGTACCAGAAGTTCACCTTGATCGTGCCCAGCACCACCAGAAACTCGCCGACGAAGCCGCTCGTGCCCGGCAGGCCCGAGTTCGCCATCGCGAAGAACACGAAGAAGGCGGCGAACACCGGCATCTTGTTGGCCACGCCGCCGTAGTCGGCGATCAGGCGCGAATGCATGCGGTCGTAGAGCACGCCCACGCACAGGAACATCGCCGCCGAGATGAAGCCGTGGGAGATCATCTGCAGCATGGCACCGAGCATGCCGTCGGCGTTGAAGATGAAGATGCCGAGTGTGACGAAGCCCATGTGCGAGATCGACGAGTACGCGATCAGCTTCTTCATGTCCGACTGCACCAGCGCCACCAGGCCGATGTAGACCACGGCGACGAGCGACAGCGTGATCATGAAGCCGTCGAGCAGGTGGGACGCGTCGGGCGTGATCGGCAGGTTGAAGCGCAGGAAGCCGAAGCCGCCGATCTTCAGCGTGATCGCCGCGAGGATCACCGAGCCGCCGGTGGGCGCCTCGACGTGCGCATCCGGCAGCCACGTGTGCACCGGCCACAT
>JANPHA010000089.1:0-27113 GCA_031424255.1 Burkholderiales bacterium
GTCGATCACCGCGCGGATGCCGCGCTCGATCTGCTCGTCGTTGCTCGGCAGGATCGCATCGATGATCGGCACCTTCACGTCGAGGAGCTTCGCCTTGTACGAGAGCGCGCGCACGTCCTTGGGCAGGCACGAGCCGCCGAACGCGAAGCCCGGTTTGAGGTAATACGGCGACAGGTTGAGCTTGGTGTCCTGGCAGAAGATGTCCATCAGCTTGTGGCTGTCGATCCCGAGCGCCTTGCAGATGTTGCCGATCTCGTTGGCGAACGACACCTTGAGCGCGTGCCAGGTGTTGTCGGCGTACTTCACCATCTCGGCGGTCTCGTAGTCGGTGCGGATCATCGGGCCGGGCAGGTGGCCGTAGAGCTTCTCGAGCACGTCGCCGCTGCGCTTGGTCACCTCGCCGATCACGGTCTTCGGCGGATTGAAATAGTCGTACACCGCGGTGCCTTCGCGCAGGAATTCGGGGTTGATGCACAGGCCGAAGTCGCGCCCGGCCTTGAGGCCGGAGGCGGCCTCGAGCGTCGGGATGACCACGTTCTTCATGCTGCCGGGCAGCAGCGTGCTGCGCAGCACGACGGTATGGCCGCGATGCTCGCGCAGCCCCTCGCCGATCTGCTCGCACACGCGCCGCACGTATTTGAGATCGATGTGGCCGTTGCCGAGGCTGGGCGTGCCGACGCAGACGAGCGACAGGTCGGTCGCGGCCACCGCGGAGCGCACGTCGGAAGTGGCCACCAGGCGCCCCGCCTGCACCTGTTCGCGGATGATCTCGCCGATGTCCTTCTCGATGATCGGGGTCTTCCCCGCGTTGATCAGGTCCACCTTGGTCTGCTGCGGATCGACGCCGATGACCTCGTGACCCTCCTTGGCGAGGCACGCGGCCGCGACCGCTCCGACATAACCAAGGCCCATGACGCTGATCTTCATTCGTTCCGCTCCGGGGAGAAAAGGGGATTTGTCCGCTGCCTAAGAGTGGCGGTCGGACTTGACCCCCCATGTTCCGGATGAGCGCCTCGGACTAGTCCGGATGGACCAGATCGCTTTTCTCCCTCCCCCTTGGGGGTGGGCCGGGGAGAGGGAAGTGCACGCGCGCGATTTCCCATCCGTTGTACATCCATGCCGCCCCGCCCTCGTCTCCAAACACTCCGCAATGCTGCCAATACCGAGTTCGCGCGAACACTGCGCGGCAATATGACGGATGCGGAACGACGGCTATGGAGGCACCTTCGCGCCCATCGCTTTCACGGGCTCGGGTTCAAGCGCCAAGTGCCGCTAGGACCCTACGTTGCGGATTTCCTCTGTGAAGCCCAACGCCTCATCGTCGAGGTCGATGGAGGCCGGCATGCCGATCAAACCGTCCAGGATGCACAACGCACGGAGTGGTTGGAGGCACGCGGCTACCGTGTCGTGCGTTTCTGGAACAACGATGTGATGGGGAATATGGATGGGGTGTGGGAGGCGCTGACCGCGGCGCTGCGCTAGTCTCCCCCTCCCCGGCCCTCCCCCAAGGGGGAGGGAGGAAAGCGTCCCCATCCCCGGCCCTCCCCCAAGGGGGAGGGAGAAAATCTCTCTAGCAGTCGATTTCGGTGCGGAGCACGCAGCGGCCGGCGAGGCGTGCGCGCCAGACGAGCGTGGGAGCGCGCTCCTTGTGGTCGAAGCGGCGCGAGATCCAGCCGCCGATCGGCTCGGTGCTGGCCTCGAGCACCGCCACCTGCCCGGAAAGCAGGTTGGGCAGGCGCAGGTGGATGCCGCGCCCGCCCTGCGTGATCGCGAAGCCGCGATTCCCGGGCGCCAGCACGCAACCCTCATGGCAATGGAAGAAGAGCTCCACCTCGTGCTCGCCATCCATTTGCAACGTGTCCTCGATCACGATCCGGCGCGCACGCTTGTCGAGCACGATCCGGCGGCGATGCATCACCGGGTCGCCGAGACCGAGGTAGCCGTCGTGCCAGCCCTCGAAGAAATCCTCGTCGGCCGAGCTCATCCAGCGTGAGCACGCGGCCTGCGCCTTGCGCAGCCACATGAAGTTGCCGCCCGGCTCCGACTGGTCGACGCCGTCGACGCGCAGCGTGTTGTGCGCGCCCGTGCCGCGGAAATACGAGCGCCATTGCGCGTCGGTGTGGTACGCGTAGGTGCCGGGATCGACGAAGAACTCGTGGCCGCCCACCGAGAGCGTGAACGAGAGCGCATCGGCATGCCCGTGCGCCGCGATCTCGCGGTAGCCGAGGGGACCCGCGTCGGCGACCAGGCGAATCTCGGAAGGCGTCTCGAAATCGGCGCCGAGCACGTAGTAGCCGCCCTCGGGAAAGTCGCACCGGACCGGCAGCCGCGCGCGCGACGCGTCGACCGCGGCATACTTCGCATCGGCGGCGAGCCCGAAGAGCCAGCGCGTCTTGTCATCGAGGGCACGCGACTTGCGCTTCAAGTCGCCGCGATCGAAGACGACGGCGCCGGTGGCGAGCAGCGAGTGGAAGCGGTCGAAGCCGGGACGCGGGTCGAGCCGCACCACGTAGCCGTCGTCCGCGTCGCCGAACATCGGCACGTTGCCGCCCACGTCTATGATGGACGCGAGGTAGCCGAGCATCGCCTCGATGCGCTCGCAATAGGCGCGCGAGAAATCGTGGCTGTTCGCCCGCGCGGCGAGCAGCGGCAGCAGCAGCAGGTCCAGCTCCCACTGCTGGTACGACACCGCCTGCTCGCGGTTCACGCCATCGGGCGCGTTCTGCAACAGGCACTCGCGCTCGAGCAGCGGGCGCGCGAGCGCGAACCAGTGGGCCGAGCGCTCCCAGTACGGCCAGGCGAGAGACGCGATGTAAATCCCCGCGAGCTCGCCGACCAGGTGGTTGTTGGCGGACGAATGCAGCGACAGGTGGCCGGAGACGAACACGGCGTGCTGGTAGATCGAGGTCAGCCATCGGTCGCGGAACGCCTCGCCGTCAACGCCGTGGAACACGTGCGAATCGACCCCGCCGATCAGCTGCCACGCGAGCGACCAGTTGATGAGCCGCAGCCCCGCCTCGAGCGCGCTCGACCAGTTGGGGCCGAGGCGAAACGGGCACGCGATGAACCAGCTTTCGAGCTGGTCGCGCAGCGCATCGGCGTACTTGCGGTCCTTCGTCAGGCAATACGCCTGAGCGAGCGTCACCAGCTGCAGGTGGCGGTTGGGCTCCCACAGATACTTGCAGTCGCCGACGAGATTCGCGTTGCGGTAGTCGAGCTGCTTGCCGAATTCCAGCGGCGCCTCGATGCCGGTCTTCGGGTCGCGGTTCCAGCGCGGCGGCGTGCCGAGCTCCACGTCCTCGAGCGCGAAGAGATCGAGCCGGCCCGCGGCGATGCGATCGGCGGCCTCGGCGTACGGCGCGTGGTCCACCATCGCCTCGCAGTGAATCCACGGCTCGGCGCGCCGCGAAAAGTCCGGCGCCGGCACCGTCAGCTTCGCGAAGCCGAGCCGCTCCACGTGCATCGACGCGGCCTTGACCACCCGATGGCCGATCTCCGCCGGCGTCATGCAACGCAGGCGGTTCAGCTTCCACGCGAGCCCGCTGCTCACGCGTACTGTCGGTGCCAGATTTCGAGATTCAATAGCGCCCATAGCAGCTTCTCGTGGTTCTGCTTCGCGTCGACGTGGTCGGCGATGATGCCGTCCAGCACTCGCGCATCGAAATATGCGCGCGTCTTCGATCCCGGCCCCTGCAGGTGATCCTGCAGATACTCGCGCATCGGTCCCTGGAACCACTTGTTCACCGGCACGCGGAATCCGACTTTGGGGCGGTCGAGGATCGCGCCGGGGATCAGGCTGCGCCCGGCCTGCCGCAGGATCCACTTGGTCTTCATCCCTTTCACGCGGTAGTGATCCGGCAGCGCCGAGACGAAGCCGGCGAGCTCGTGGTCGAGGAACGGCACGCGCGATTCGATCGAGGCCGCCATCGTCATGCGATCGCCGCGCTCCAGCAGATTATCCGGCAGCCAGCTCGTCTGGTCGAAGTAGAGGATGCGGCGCAGCGTGCTGTTTCCGGCATCGCCGTCGAAGGGCGGCACATCGCCGCCAAACGCATGGCCGTTCACGCGCAGCGTCGAGAGCTTCTCGCGCTCCGCCTCGCTGCACGCTCCGAACCAGCGCGGCAGGCGCTCTTTCCAATCCTCGATGTTCAGGTTGGTGATCGCGGTCTTCGCGCGGCGGAACCCGTAGGGCAGCGAATGCGTGAGCGGCGCGATCAGCCCATTGCGCACGAAGCCCGGCAGCATCTGGTAGCCCGAGGCGAAGCGCTCGTAGACGTGCTTGGGATAGCCGCCGAGGATCTCGTCGCTCCCCTCCCCCGTCAGCACCATCTTCACCGAGCGCGACGCTTCCTTCGCGAGCATGTAGATCGGGATGTCGGAGGGCTCGGTCACGGGTGCATCGCGAAAGCCCACGAGCTTCGGCAGGTGCTCGATCAAGTCGTCGGGATTCACCTCGAGCTCATGATGGTCGGTGGCGAAATGCTTCGCCACGACGCCCGCGTAGCCGAGCTCGCTATAGGCCTTCTCCGCGCCCCCGAAACCGACCGAGAAAGTCTTGACCCGCGTGTTGTGCCGCGTCATCAACGCGACGATCGTCGACGAATCGAGGCCGCCGGAGAGGAACGCGCCGAACGGCACGTCGCTCACCATCTGCAGCTTGACCGCCTCGTCGAGCTGCTCGAGGAACGCTTCGACCACGTCGCCCTCGGGCATCACGGATGACGACGCGCTCGCGTCCGGCGCCGTCCAGTAGCGCCGCTCGGTGAGCACGCCGCGCTCCCAGTTCGCGCAGGTTCCCGGAGCCAGCTTGCGAATGCCGTGGAGCAGCGTCTTCGGTCCCGGCACGTAGCGATAGGCGAGGTAGTCCCACACCGCCGAGACATCCACCGCGGGGCGCGCTCCGGGCAGTTGCAGCAGCGCCTTGATCTCGGAGGCGAAGTAGAGGTCGGTTCCGCTCTCGCGAATGAAAAGCGGCTTCTCGCCGAAGCGGTCGCGCGCCATGAACAGGCGCTGCTTGCCGGCATCCCAGATCGCGAAGGCGAACATGCCACGCAGCCGCTCCACCGATCTTTCGCCCCATTGCTGGTAGGCGCGCAGCAGCACCTCGGTGTCGCTGTCGAGCCGGAAGCGGTGGCCGAGGGCAACCAGCTCCCCGCGCAGCTCGCGGAAGTTGTAGATCTCGCCGTTGAACGTGAGCGCCAGGCCCGCGGCCGGGTCGCACATCGGCTGCTTGCCGCCGACCGGATCGATGATCGCGAGGCGGCGATGGCCGAGATACGCCTTGCGCCCGTCCGCCACGGCGAATTCCTCCAGGCCCTGCCCGTCGGGGCCGCGATGCGCCATCGAGTCGAGCATCCGGATCATGGTCTCGCGCGTGACGCCGCTCGCGGGACGGGTGATGGCACCGGCGATTCCGCACATGGCCGCTTAGTCCTTCTCGCCGGCGAGATCGGCGCGCGGCCGCGCACGGGCGCTGTGCCGCCGTCGCGCCATCGGAATCGCGGCCGAGCCGGGGCTGGCGACGAATCCCTGCCCGCAAAGCTGCGCGTAGCGGCTCGAGAATTCCGCCGCAAGCCGCTCGATCGAGAACGCGGCACGCACGCGCCGGCGGCACGCGCGGCTCATCCACGAGATGCGCTCGCGGTCCGAGGCGAGCGTCGCCAGCCGCTCGGCGATCGCCTTGCCATCGCGCGGCGGCACGAGGAAGCCGTGCATGCCGTCGCAGATCACGTCCGGAATGGCGCCCACCGGGGTCGCGATCACCGGCACGCCCGCCGCCATCGATTCGAGCAGCGCGTAGGGCAGGCCTTCGCTGTAGCTCGGCAGCAGCATCAGGTCGGCGCCGGCGAAGAGCTTCACCTTGTCCTCGCCGAACACCGGTCCGGCGAAACTCACGCACGAGCCGATGCCCAGCGCCTGCGCGTAGCGCTTGAGCCGCGCCTCCTCGGCGCCGCTGCCCGCGACCACGAGGCGCGCGTCGACGCCGAGCTCCCGGGCGAGCCGCAGGCCCTGCAGCGTTTCGTAGAGCCCCTTCTCGCGCGCGACGCGGCCGATGTAGAGCAGCTTCAACGGCTGGCTCGGATGGGACCTCACCGTGGGAACGGCGCCGAACACGCGGCAATCGATGCCGTTGGGAAGAGCAACGACATGCTGGGTGGGCACGAAATCCCGGTAGGCCGTGAGCTCGCACTGCGCGAGCACCACCACCATGTCGGGCAGCAGGAGCGTGCGGCGCAGCAAGGCGGTCAGCATGCGGCTGCGCGCGAAGAACTTGCGCGGCAGCGCGCCGCCATGCACCTGGTAGACGACGCGTGCACCGAGCAGCTTCGCGATGACGAGATAGCCCAAGTCGCGCCAATACGCTCTCGCATTGAGCGACGTGTTGATGTGCACGATCGAGGCGTGGCGAAAGACGATCGCGGCGGCGAGCGCGAGCGGGCTGAAGAGCAGGCGCAGCAGGCGCTGGATCGGGCCCTCGTCACGGCCCTCGCTGCCCACCTTGAAGTGGACCAGCTCGAAATCCTCGCCGAGGCCCGACTCGAACAGCAGGTTGAGATGGGTGCTGACGCCGCTTACCGCGGTGCGATCCGGACCGAGCATCAATACGACGGGGCGCTTCATGACATCTCCTGGAGCGGTTGCGCGACGGAGTGTTCGGCGGCCGCTTCCCGGCGCACCCCCAGCCCGGCATAAACCTGTTCGAGCCGCACGAGCGAGCGCTCGGCGGTGTAGCGCTGCGCGATCGTCGCGCGCGCCGCGCGCCCGAGGCGCTGCGCGAGCTCGCGGTCGCGAAGAATTCTCGCCAGGGCCGTGGCCAGCGCGCCGCGATCGCCGGGCGGCACGAGCAGGCCGTTCTCCCCGTCGATCACGAGGTCGGGGATGCCGCCCACGGCGCTCGCCACCACCGGGCAGCCCGCGGCCATCGCTTCCAGCAGGCTCATCGGCAAGCCTTCCGCGTGCGACGGCAACACGAAGACCCCGGCCCGCGCGAGCAGGTCCTCGTGCGCGCGCGCCGGGAGCCATCCGCGCATCGTGACGCGCGCGGCGAGGCCGAGGGACGCCGCGTGGCGCTCGACCTTGCCCAGGTCGCCGTCGCCCGCGCATTCGATCCGCAGCTTCGGAACCTGGGCGCGCACGATGCCGGCGGCATCGAGCAGGTCGAAGATGCCCTTGCCCGCCTCGCAGCGGCCGGAGAACAGAACCAGCCCCGGCTCGCGCGCATCGGCAGCGGCCGCGGGAAGCGCGACCGGGTTGGGAATGCAGACGACGTTCGGGTTGGATGTCGCGCTGCGGATCCAGTGTTCCCAGCGTTCGGACACCACGACGATCGTCGCGGCGCGGTCGAGGAAGAAGCGGATCGCGCGACGCCCGATCGGCCCGCATTCCTTCGCGTGGAAGCGCGCGAAGCCTCCGCCGTGCAGGTGGAAGACGACCGGCCAGCGGGCCGCGAGTGCCAGCGACATGAAGGCCGATTTCCTCCAGAAGCTCGCGCGCGAGGCGCCGTGCACGTGCAGCACCGCCAGCGGGTGGCGCGCGATCAGCGCACACAGCCTGAAGAACGCCTTCGCCGCGGTGATGAGTTTCGCGGCGGGCGGTCCATCGCGATGGGTCGCGATGTAGTCGATCGGCCAGCGCGAGAACAATCCCTGCGCGCGATAGACCTGCACCACGGACGCGATCCCGCCGCGGGTGTCTAGCCCGGTGCCGAGCATCACTATGCGGGTGGGAGCGCGCATGGTCACGCCTGCGCCTGCGTCGCGGCGCCGAAGTAGCGGCGGATGTCGAGATGCTGCACCAGCATGCGCGCCTTGCCGCGCGGGGTACGGCCGATGGCATCGACCTGGATCACCTCGACGTCGCAGCCGCCCTGGGTCTTGTGCTCGACGGCGGCCGCGATGCGGTGCAGCTCATCGCCCGCAAGCCGCTTCTCGCCCACCACCTTGAGGACGACCTTTCCGGGGTGCTCCTGCTCGTACTGGATCGCCTCCACGCTCGCGAGCTCGGGAAAGTGCGCGACTCCGAGGGTGGTGATCGAGACCAGGCGCTGGTCGTGGCACACGACGAATTCCTGCAGCCGTCCGGCGATGCGCTCGACCGCCGGGAAGCCCGGCAGCAACGGATGGCCGCGATCGGAGAGCACCGCGAGATCGCCGGTCCGGTAACGCACGAACGGCATCACCTTGTTGTCGAAGCTCGTGCCGACCACGAAGCCGAGCTTGCCGGGTTGCGTGATCGGCCGATCCTGCGCATCGAGCAGCTCGAACCAGCCGTACTGCGGCCAGAAGAAATAGCGGTCGTCGTCGGGCATCGAGGCGGCCATCAGCACGCGCTCGGAGTGGCCGTAGTGCGAGACGATCGGGCAGCCGAACACCTCGCGGAATTTCTCCATCTGGAAGCCGTACACGTTCTCCGAGAACAGCATCACGCCCTTCACGCCGCGGGTGAATTCGGGCAGCGGATGCGCGGCGAGCCAGCGCGCGAGCGGGAAGAGCGCGGAGGGAAACGCCTCGATGTAGGCGGGCCGATGCAGCGCCAGCGCCTGCGCATAGGCCGGCATGTAGCGGCGCTCGAGATGGTCGGAGGACAGGATCAGGTGGCGCTTGATCGGCTCGTGCATCCAGATGCAGCCGCCGGGCATGGCCGCGCTCGGCACGGTGCGCCCGCGCAACGCCAGCACGAGATCGTCCCGCCCCACGCCGACGCGCGCGCGGAAATCCTGCATGAAGGCGTATTCCTTCGGCCGCGTCGTGTGCTTCTGCAGGTAGAAGCGCAGCGGCGTGCGCGTCGAGCCGCCGGTGAAGCACTCCATCCGCGCGGAGCCGTGCATCGCGTGCGACATGTACTGCTCCGGGTGGTGCTTGATGTCGAGCTTGTCGGTGACCGGCAGCATCTCGAGAACGCGGCGCGGGTCGGCTCCGTCCGCGACGAGCCCGCGGAATTTGCGGAACGCCGGCACCGTCTCCAGCGCCCAGCGCAGCGTCGCGTCGAGCTTGCGCACCGCGGCCTGCGCGTTCTCCTCGGCGCTCGCGCCCTCGTCGATCTCGCTCCTGAACCTGCCATAGGCGCCGCCGAGGCGCACGCTCGGAGGAAGCAGTGAATACGCCCGGCCCGCGGACGCCTTGAGCCACGCGGGTGCCTCGAGGTAGCGGCCGAGATAGGGATGCAGCAGGTCTTCGAGGGCCATGGCGGGGTTCACGTCCGCCTCACGCGGCCGGCGCTCGGCCGTGCAGCAGGTCGAGGTCCACGGCCGCATTCGCGGGCCGCGCGGACAGGAACGGATGCTCGATGCGGCGATAGGTGAGCGCCGAGATCGCGATCGTGGCGGCTGCCGCGAGCGCGGCGATCATCCAGTGCTGCGTCGCGCCGAGGCTCGCCACGGGCGCGAATGCATCGACGGTGCGAAACGCGATGAAGATCACGGTGGCGTGCAGCAGGTAGAAGCTGTAGCTCACCGTGCCGAGGAATTTCGCCGCGCGCGTGTGCAGCAGGCCGAGCATCGAGTTGCCGTCGACCACGAACAGGAAGAATACGAAGAGGAGTGCCACCGCGGCCGGCGCGAACGCGGAGTTCATCGCGAGCACGGCGCCGAGCGCCAGCAGCGGCACGGGTGCCAGCCACGGCGATGCGAGCCTGCCCTCGAGCAGCCGGCGCTCGACGAACACCGCGGCGAGCGCGCCCGCGACGAAGTTGAGCGTGATCGGCGCCTGCACGCCGAAGAAGATCGCGGCGGCGAGGAGGAACGCGAAACGCCAGCCTTTGATGAAGAGCGAGAGCAGCGGCAGCGCGAGATAGAAGCTCCACTCGTAGGCGAGCGTCCAGTAGACCGCGTTGATGATGTGCGCGTCCTTCACGCCGTTCACGTCGGCGGTCGGCATGAATCCGAACGAGAGCCACGGGCGGATTTCGCGCAGCACCGTGACCGGGTCTTCGCGGAGCGCGAAATGGGAGAGTGCCGCGATCACCAGCAGGCACAGCGCCACCGACACGAAGTACATCGGCGCCAGGCGACGGATGCGCGAGCGATAGAGCGAGCGCGCTTCGAGCTTGCCGCCGGTGCGCAGCGCTTTGCGCCAGAAAAGAAAGCCGGTGATCATGAAGAAGAGCGACACCCCCGCCTCGCCGGTCACCACGTAGAACGGCGCGAAGGCCGTGTCCCAGCGGCCGTTCGCGTAGTAGCCGTGCGTCGCCATCACGTGCGTGAAGAAGACGCCGAGCGCGAGGAACCCTCGCAGGCCGTCGATGGTCTCGAAGCGGCGATCCGTCTGCGCGATCTGGTGGCGATACCACGGGCTCATCCGCACGACGATGGCCGCGATCGCCACGCACAGGGCGGCCACGAAGAGCGGATAGCCGAGGCTCTGGATCGACATGGCTAGAAGCGCGAGCGGCGCACGAACGCGTCGGTGACGCTGAGCGCCCCGGCGCGGTTGACGGTGTGCACGCCGAGGATTCCGCCGGCGCCCGCGGGCTCGATGCGGCGCACTTCCTCCTCGGCATATTCGTGGTCGTCGAGGCGCGTCACGCGATGGATCGCGATGCCCGAGCCGTAGATCGGCGCGCACACCTGCCCCGGGCGATAGAGCTCGCCGTCCTCGCGAAAGAGCCGGCCCGCGGGGCGCGCGCAGCGCACGTCCGACTTCACCGGATTGCGCCGATGCGGTTTCCACTCGCCAAGGAGGCGGTCGGACGAAAAGAGGTGCAGCTCGTCGTTCACCTCGCTGCCCTCGCAGCCCATGGTGAGGAACATCCACCAGCGGTCCGCGGCGCGATGCAGCGTCGCATCGGCGGCCCAGACGTCGCGCAACAGGACTTTCTCGAGCTTCCATCGATCGGGGAACGAGACGCAGCGATAGATCTCGACCGTCTTGTTGCGCGCGCTCTCCGGGATCATGAAAAGCTGGCCGTTGTCCTCGAGCAGGAACGGATACGAAAGGTGATAGGGGCGCTCGAGCACGCGCACCGGCTCGCCCACCGGGCCCTGCGCGTTCACCTCGATCACGCTGATGTGGGCGCGGCCCGCGGCGAACGGCAACTCCTCGAAGAAGATGTAATGCCGGCCATCCTTCCCATACGGAAACGGATCGGCCCAGAAGCGATCCTTCGGCGGCTGCAGGCGGATGAATCCGTCGAGCGGATTTCTCCCTCCCGCTTGAGGGAGGGCCGGGGAGGGGGAAACTTCTCTCGCGGAAGGCGTCGAACCCTCATCGAACCGATACGCCAGCATCCACTGCCCCACCGTCAGGTATTTCTCCGCGGTGCGCTGCGCGACACGCGTGCCCATGCGCGTGAGATCGCGAACCAGGGAGGTGTCGCCGGACGCAGGCGCCGCTGGCCGCGCTGCGCGCGTCGATTGCTCGATCCACGCCGGACCCGCCGCATGCAGGTCGCGCAACGCGCGCGCGAGGAATTCCGAAGTCTTCGGAAACAGGCCGTCGCGGCTCCTCGCAAGCGAGAACGCGAACGTGCGCGACCACGATTGGCACGCGATGCGGTCGGGCAGCCCGGCCCCGCGGCGGATGCGAATGCCCGAAGCCATCACCGGCGCGGCGCCGATCACTTCCCGCACGCCCGCCAGCGGCTCCGCGATGCCCTCCTCCTCGCCGAAGCAATAACGCCATACGCCATGGCGCGCCAATCCCTCGAGCGCGGCATCGTCCACATCCCCCAACGCGATCGCGACATCGAGGCCCAGCTTCGGATTGCGCGCGGCATCCCACGCCATTCGCCGCGCCTTCGGCACCAGCACCTCGACGTCGCGCTTCTGCGACCAATCCGGCCCCGCGCCGAACATCATCCGGTCCAGCTTGCAGTACGCCCGCCACAAAGCCGGGGACAGACCACGGTTTTGATTGAGGAGTCTGACCCCCGAATTCGCGATGACCACGATCTCCGCGAAGTCGGAGGCCGCGACCTTCGCGAGGGCCTCGACCAGCCAGCGGGGCTGGCGTGCGGAGTCCGCGAACACGCCAACGCGCAGCTTCGGGCGAGCGGCGCGCGGCGCTGCGAGGAAGTGGACGGGTGCTAGAGACGCCACACGCGCACGCCTTCGCGCAGGAACGCGGCGGTATCCAGCGCGGGCTTCACCTGGATCAGGCAGCCCTGGCGGACGATCTTCTCGAGATAGTCGGATGCGGGGCGCTCGAGGAAGCTGCGGTGCGCCACCGCGAGGATGGTCGCGTCGGCCGCGGGCAGCTCGTCCCAGGTGCACAACTTGATGCCGTACTCGTGCAGCGTCTCGGCGGGGTCGGCCTCGGGGTCGTGCACGAAGGTCTCGACGCCGAATTCGGCGAGCTCGCGGATCACGTCGATCACCTTCGTGTTGCGGATGTCCTTGCAGTTCTCCTTGAACGTGAGCCCGAGGATGTTGACCTTGGCGCCGAGGATGTTGCGGCCCTGGTGGATCATCTGCTGGATGGTCTTGCGCGCGACGTACGGGCCCATGCCGTCGTTGATGCGCCGTCCCGCGAGAATCACCTCGGGGTGGTAGCCGGCGAGCTCGGCCCGGTAGGTGAGGTAGTACGGATCGACGCCGATGCAATGTCCGCCGACCAGGCCCGGGCGAAACGGCAGGAAATTCCATTTCGTGCCGGCCGCGGTGAGCACCTCGTGCGTATCGATGCCGAGCCGGTCGAAGATGATCGCGAGCTCGTTCACGAACGCGATGTTGAGATCGCGCTGGGTGTTCTCGATCACCTTCGCGGCCTCGGCCACCTTGATGGACGAGGCCTTGTAGACGCCGGCCTTCACCACCGAGGCGTAGAGCTCGGCCACTTTATCGAGCGTCGCGGCGTCGTCGCCGGAGACCACTTTCAGGATCTTGGAGAACGTGTGCTCCTTGTCGCCCGGGTTGATGCGCTCCGGCGAGTAGCCCACGTGGAAATCCTGCTTCCAGCGCATCCCCGAGCAGCGCTCGAGGATCGGCACGCAGATCTCCTCGGTTGTGCCCGGGTACACGGTCGATTCGTAGATCACCGTGGCACCGGCCTTCAGGTATTTGCCCACCAGTGTCGAGGCGGATTCGAGCGGCGTGAAATCCGGCTGGCGCGCGTCGTTGACTGGTGTGGGCACGGCGATGATCACGAAGTCGGCGCGGCGCAGCTCCTCGGGATCGCTGGTGATCGTGAGGCGATCGGCGGCGCGCAGCTCTTCGGCCGACACCTCGCCGGTCACGTCGTCGTGCTGCTTCAGGCGCCAGATTTTCTTCGCCGAGATGTCGAAGCCGATGGTGGTGCGCTGCCTGCCGAAGGCGACCGCCACCGGCAGGCCGACGTAACCCAGCCCCACGATCGCAACTGTGGGCAGCGCCTGCGCGGCATCGGCACCGAATCCCGTGGCGCTCCCGCGCTCGGTTTGTTGTTCATCGAGAAAAGGCACGTCGGGCATCGCGAAGGTCTCCGGATCGAGGGGGCAGGAAGGGGATGGCCCATTCTCTTAGGGCAGTTTGAAATGCCGTTCGGAACCCCCCCTGCCAAACGGACTAGTCGGCCATGTCCTACGAGGGGCTTCGCGGACGATCCGGGAAATAGGCCGTTAGGAGTACGTCCCGAAGCGCAGGCACGTCCCATTGACCCCTCACCATCCATCTCGATGCCTAGCGAAACTTCCACGGGACCGTCCATGTATTCAGAGCAGATCCGCGCGATCCTCGCCGAGCACGCCCGCCTCCTCGTGGAGGTGAGCGAGCTCGGCGACGACAGCGACCTCTATAACGCCGGCCTGACATCGCTCTCCACGGTGAACCTGATGCTGGCGCTCGAAGAGCATTTCGACGTCGAATTCCTCGACCGGATGCTGGGGCGCAAGACCTTCGGATCCATCCGCGCGCTGTCCGAGGCGATCGAGGAGCTGCTCGGCGATCCCCCGTCATCGCACGCCCCGGCCAACGCGAAGCCCCCGCTGCAGGCCTCGCCATGACCCTGGCCCAGCGCGCGATCTCCCCGCCCCCGCCCGCGCCGGAAGTTTTCGCCGCGCTCCTCGATCGCGTGCATGCGATCGGGCGCGACATCGTGGCGCCGAGCGCTCCGCAGGTGGATCGCGACGCGCGCTTCCCGCGCGAAGCGTTCGCCGCCCTGAAGGCCGAAAAGCTCCTCTCCGCGTACGTGCCGGTCGAATACGGCGGCATGGGGCTCGATGTGACCCAGATCGCGCGGATCTGCGAGGCGCTCGGCCAGTACTGCGCCTCCACCGCGATGGTCTTCGCGATGCACCAGATCCAGGCCGCCTGCGTCGTGCACCACGCGCTCGGCTCGCCCTTCTTCCGCGACTACGCGCGCGAGATGGTGGCGCGGCAATATTTGCTCGCCTCCGCGACCACCGAGCTCGGCATCGGCGGCGACACGCGCTCGAGCCTGTGCGCGGTGAAGATCGTCGACGACCATTTCATCCTCGAGAAACAATGCCCCGTCATCTCCTATGGCGAGGCCGCCGATGCGATCCTCGTCACCTGCCGCCGGTCCGAGGAGGCGGCGAAGAGCGACCAGGTGCAGGTGCTGGTACGCAAGGAAGACTGCACGCTCGACCGCCTCTCCGAATGGGACACGCTCGGATTCCGCGGCACCTGCAGCCCCGGCTTCCATTTGAAATCCCTCGGGCGGGCCGAGCAGGTCCTGCCGGTTCCCTACGGACTGATCCACAGCAAGACGCAGCACCCGTTCGCGCACATCGTCTGGTCGTCGCTGTGGGCGGGGCTTGCGAGCGACGCACTCGCCCGCGCGCGCAGTGCGGTGCGCGCCGAAGCGCGCAAGAACCCGGGCGTGACCCCGATCTCCGCCACCCGCCTGGCCGAAGCCGACATCGTGCTGAACACGATGAAGGGCACGCTGCTCTCCTCGCTCACCGAATACCAGGCGATGCTGCTCGCGGGGGACGAGGAGGCGTTCGCCAATTTCAGCTTCGTGATCCGCATCAATAACCTGAAACTGACCTGCTCCCAGCTCGTGGTCGACATCGTGATGCGCGCGATGCTGATCTGCGGCATCGCGGGCTACCGCAACGATTCGAAGCTGACGCTCGGCCGCCACCTGCGCGACGCCGTGGGCGCGGCGCTGATGGTGAACAACGACCGCATCCTCGGGCAGAACGCGACGATGCAGATCGGCCTGAGGGAAGGCTGATCCGATGTGCACCGTCCCGGTTCCCCACGACGACCTCGCGCTCGAGAGCGCCGATGCCTACGCGCTCTACCGCGGCGAGCTGGTCGACGCGGGGCTGCTGATTGCGCTCGGCGTGCCCGGGTTGTACGCGCGCGGCGGGGTATTCGAGCACGTGATCGAGAAGTTCGATGCGCTGGTCACACGCGCCGGACGCGCGTTGAACCCCGAGGTCCTGCGATTCCCGCCGATCTTCAGCCGCGCCAACTACGAGAAGATCGACCACATCCACAACTTTCCCGACCTGATGGGCTCGGTGCACACCTTCATGGGCGGCGACAGCGAGCATCGCGCGATGCTCGGCAAGTTCGAGCGCGGGGAAAACTGGAGCGCCGACCTCGCCCCCGCGCGCGTCATGATGACGCCGGCCATCTGCTACCCGCTCTATCCCACCGCCGCCGGCACCACGCGTCCCGCCGGCGGGCGCCGCGTGGACCTGCAGGGCTTCGCGTTTCGCCACGAGCCTTCCGACGACCCGGCGCGCATGCAGATCTTCCGCATGCACGAGTACGTGCGCCTCGGCAGCCCCGAGGAGGCGCGCGATCATCGCGACTACTGGCTCGAGCGCGGGCGCGAAACGCTGCGGTCGATCGGGCTCGACGTCCAGCCGGTGATCGCGAACGACCCGTTCTTCGGTCGCGGCGGAAAAGTCCAGAAGGTCCTGCAGCGCGAGCAGAACCTCAAGTACGAATTCGTGATCCCGATCTGCTCGGCCGAGAAGCCCACCGCGATCGGATCGTGCAATTACCATCTCGACCATTTCGGCGCGGCGTTCGATATCCGCACCTCCGATGGCGAGGTGGCCCAGAGCGCATGCGTCGGCTTCGGCCTGGAGCGCGTCGCCCTCGCCCTCTTCAAGACCCACGGGCTCGATCCCGAGGCCTGGCCGCGGGAAGTGCGCGATGTCCTTGCTCTCGACTGAGACGCGCCGCCACCGGGTTGCCGCCCTCGATGCGGCGAGCTACCGGCGCCACCCGCTCCACGGCGAGAATCGCACTTGGGCGGAAACCAACTGCTACACGGACCTGATGGTCGAGCTGCTGCACGGACTCGGCCACGAGCCCACCGCGATGCTGCCGTTCACGCTCGCGATCGATTTCGAGGGCGACCAGTGGACGTTCTTCAAGCCGCCGACGACCGATATCCTCGATCTCTACGCGCTCGACATCCAGGAACTCGCGATCTGGCGTCCGCTCGCCGAGCACGTGGCCGAGCAAGTGTCCGCGGGCCGCGCGGTGCTGGTCGAGCTGGATTCGTATTACCTGCCCGATACCGCGGGCACCGCGTACCGGCGCACCCACCAGAAGACGACGATCGGCGTGAACGAGATCGATCTGGAGCGCCGACGCCTCGGATACTTCCACAACCAGGGGTACTACGAGGTCGAGGGCGAGGATTTTCGCGAGCTCTTCCAGCTCGACGGCCCCGTGCACCCGCGCGTGCTGCCGCCGTATGTGGAGTTCGTGAAGCCCTTCGCCGGTGTGGCGGGGCTGCGCAACGGCCAGCTCGTCGAAGCATCGCTCGGGCTGCTGCGCAAGCATCTCGCGCGCGTGCCGCGCGACAACCCGTTCGGGCGTTTCCGCACGCGCTTCGCGCACGACCTCGATTGGTTGATCGCCGCCGAGATCGAGCGCTTCCACGTCTACTCCTTCGCCAACCTGCGCCAATACGGCGCGTGCTACGAGCTCGCGCAAACGTACCTGCGATGGCTCGGTACGCAGGGGGTGGGCGGGCTCGAGACGGCTTCGGACGCTCTCGCGCAGGTCGCGCAGACCGCGAAGGCATTTCAATTCCAGCTCGCGCGCGCGATGGCGCGCAAGAAGCCGCTCGACCTCTCGCCGCTCGACGCCATGGGCGCGCAGTGGGAGATCGCCATGGCCCAGTTGCTGCCGCGGTTCAGCTGAATGGATACGCGCGCCCACGCAAGCCGCGTCGAGATCGATCCGATCGCATGGCTGCACGACGGATGGAAGCTCGCGCGCGTCGCCGCGGGCGCGTGCACCACCCCCGGGCAATTGCATGGCACGCCCGCCCGCTGGCATGACGCGGTCGTGCCCGGCACCGTCGCCGCGAGCCTCGCGCACGACCTGGGCTCCCCCGGCGACTTCGACGCCGACGATTGGTGGTACCGGCTCGAATTCTCCGGCGACGACCTGCCGCTCCTGTGGGAGCGTGCCGGCAAGAGGATCATGCTGCGCTTCGAGGGACTCGCGACCCTGGCGCAAGTGTGGCTCAACGGACAGCCGATCCTCGATTCGCGCAACATGTTCCGGTCGCACCGTGTCGACGTCACGGATCACCTGCGCGAGGAGAACGTGCTCGCGATCCGCTTCGAGTCGCTGCAGGCGCGCCTTGCGCTCAAGCGCGCGCGGCCGCGCTGGAAGACCGCGCTCGTCGCCCAGCAGAACCTGCGCTGGATCCGCACCACGCTTCTCGGGCGCATTCCCGGGTGGACGCCGCCGATCGCGCCGGTGGGGCCGTGGGGCGCGATCGCGCTGGAGCGCATCGCGCAGGTCGAGGTGTCGTCGCTCGCCGTGATTGCGACCGCGCACGAGGGCACCGGACACCTGGGCCTTCGCGGCACGGTCAGCGTTGTCGAACGGCACAGGCTCGATGAAGCCCGGCTGCGGCTGGGCGAGCAGACGTACCCGGTCGCGATCCACGGGACGTCGCTCGATGCGGCGCTCACGCTGCCCGGCGTTGCGCTGTGGTGGCCCCATACCCATGGCACGCCTCACCTGGTCCCGTGGCAGCTCGAGTTGCGCGTCGATGGCGACTGGATTCGCGCCGACGGCGGCAGCGTGGGCTTCCGGGAAATCACGCTCGACGGGCGCGACGGACAGGTTCGCTTCCTCGTCAACGCAGTGCCGGTGTTCTGCCGCGGTGCGTGCTGGACGCCGGTCGACTTCATCAACCTGCATGCCGATCCGGCGCGGCTGCGCGGAGCGCTCGAGCAGGCGCGCGATGCGGGCGTGAACATGCTGCGCGTCGGCGGCACGATGGTCTACGAGTCCGACGATTTCTACCGGCTCTGCGACGAGCTCGGCATCCTGGTCTGGCAGGACTTCATGTTCGCGAACATGGACTATCCGTTCGGCGACGAGGCGTTCCGCGCCGAGGCGGGGGCCGAAGTGCGCCAGCAACTCGCACGCTTCCAGCGCCACGCCTGCATCGCGGCCTACTGCGGCGGCAGCGAGGTCGCGCAACAGGCGGCGATGATGGGCCTGCCCGCGAGCCAGTGGTGCCACGCGTTCTTCACCGAGGAGCTGCCGCGCCACTGCGCCGAGCTGCATCCCGGTATCCCCTATTTCCCCTCCACCCCGTGGGGCGGAGCGCTGCCTTTCCATATCGCAACCGGCGTCTCGCATTACTACGGCGTGGGCGCGTATCGGCGCCCACTCGCCGACGTGAAGACCGCGCGCGTCAAGTTCGCGGCCGAATGCCTCGGCTTCTCCAACGTGCCCGACGCGCGCACGATGGCGCTCGTGCTCGACGGCGCGACGCCGCCGCCGCACCACCCGCGCTGGAAGGCGCGCGTGCCGCGCGACAACGGCGCGGGCTACGATTTCGAGGACGTGCGCGATCATTACCTGCGCGAGCTTTTCGGGGCCGACCCCGTGGCGCTGCGCAGCCAGGACCTCGAGCGTTATTACGCGGTCTCGCGCGTGGTGAGCGGCGAGGTGATGAATCGCATGTTCGCCGAATGGCGCGCCAGTGCCAGCGGCTGCGGCGGCGCGCTCGTCTGGTTCCAGCGCGACCTCTGGCCGGGCGCGGGCTGGGGGCTCGTCGACAGCACCGGACTCCCGAAGGCCGCGTGGTGGTACCTGAAGCGTGCGTGGGCTGCGCAAGCGGTGCGCATCACCGACGAGGGCCTCGACGGGCTCGCGCTTCACGTAATCAACGAACGCGCGACGCCGCTCGCTGCGGTGGTCGAGCTCGAGATGTACAAGGGTGGGCGCAGCATCGGGCCGGCGGCCAGCACCGCCCTGACCCTCGGTGCGCGCGGCGCTGCGACGCTCCAGGGCGACGCCCTGCTCGGGTATTTTTCCGACAGCACCCATGCCTATCGATTCGGCCCCCCCAAGAACGACGTGGTCGCCGTGCGCCTGCGGGATGCGGGTAGCGGCGCCGTGCTGAGCGAGGATTTCCATTTCCCGACGGGCATGGACCTGCCGATGCAAGCCGCGGGCGCGCTCGAAGCGACGGCCCGCGCTCTCGGCGATGGCACGATCGAAGTGGTGTTTCGCAGCGCGGTGTTCCTGCAGGCCGTGGCGCTCTCGTGCGACGGCTTCGCGCCGGACGACAACTATTTCCACCTCGCTCCCGGCCGGGAAAAGCGCATCGTGTTTCGCCCGGAGGCGGGCACGAGCGTGAAGAACTTCAAGGCGCACATCGAATCCCTGAATCTTGCCGAGGGCTTCTGCGTGCGCGCACAACCATAGGACGGAGAATTCCGCGCATGCAACGCGACGCACTCGCCCTCGGCCTCGACGCCGCTCCCGCCACCGAAGCGCTCACGGTCGATCGCCGCGCGGTGTATTTCGGAGAGAGCCGCCGTCCGCATTCGGGCGGCGGTCCCCTCTTCGGCTGGTATCACTCGAGCCTTTCCACCCTGCAGGCCGACTGCGTCGCCGTGATCTGCGGGCCGATCGGCCACGAATATACGCGCTCGAACCGCACGATGCGCCATCTCGCCGACCGCCTCGCGAGCCGGGGCATTCCCGCGCTGCGCTTCGACTACGATGGCACCGGCGATTCTCCCGGTGCGGAGGACGATCCCGATCCGCTCGGCCGCTGGAAGGAAAGCGTGCGCGCGGCGATCAGCGAGGCGCAGCGCGCGAGCGGCCGCAAGCGCGTCTGCCTGATCGGCATTCGCCTCGGCGGGACGCTGGCGACGCTCGTGGCCGCCGAAGTGCCGGTCGAATTCCTGGTGCTGTGGAATCCGTGCGTGAAGGGCCGCGCCTATGTGCGCGAGCTGCAGGCGATCGCGCGCAGCGCCGCGCATACCGCGCCCGAGAACAACGACGGGTTGGAAGCGGCCGGTTTCACGATGTCCGCGGATGCGCTCGATACGCTGCGCGACATCGATCTCACACGCATGGCGCCGGAGGTTCACGGGGCCGCGCTGGTGCTGGGGCGCGACGATCTCGCCGCCGATCCGGCATTGGCCGAGCGTTTCGCGGCCGCCGGCATCACCACGGACTACACCCGCGCCCCCGGATGGCACGGGATGATGGCCGATCACCAGTTCACCGAGGTCCCGCAGCAGGCGCTCGGCACGATCGCGGAATGGCTCGCGAGCCGCGTCGAGTTCCGGATCGGAAAGCCCCCCGCTCCCGCGGGGCCATCGCACACGGCCACGCTTTCGGCTTCGGCCGGCGACGCGGCCCAGACGCTCGTCGAGGAGCAGACCTGCCGGTTCGGAGCGGACCAGCATCTGTTCGGGATCCTCAGCCGCACGAGCGCAGCGACCGATCGGCCGATCGTCGTGATGCTCAATGCCGGTGCGATCCACCACGTCGGCCCGAACCGCCTCTACGTGAACCTCGCCCGCCGCCTCGCCGCGAAGGGCCTCGCCAGCCTGCGCATGGACCTCGAGGGCATCGGCGACAGCATCCGCAGGACGCCGGGCCGCGAGAATCATCCCTACCCAGGCACGGCGGTCGACGATACCTGCGCCGCGCTCGAATTCCTGCGCGAGCGCTACGGCTACCGGCGCTTCATCCTGCTCGGCCTGTGCTCGGGCGCGCACACCGCGTTCCACTCCGCGCTGGCGCTCGAGCAGGAGGCGATCGAGGACATCGTGCTGATCAATCCCTGGTACTTCTACTGGGTCGAGGGGATGTCGCTCGACACGTCGCGGCATTTCGAGGACGTGGCCGCGTACAAGAAGTCGATGCGCGATCCGAACCGCTGGAAAAGACTGCTGCTGGGGAAAGTGAACTTCGCCCGCCTCGCGAGGGTGGGCCTCTCGCACATGAAGGCCACGGCGCTCGCGACGTACACCTCGCTTCGCGAACGCTTCTTCCCGAGCTCGGGCACGCGCCTGTCGCGCGACCTGCGCCGCCTGCTGGCCGCGAAGCGCCGCATCAGCGTCTACATCTCCGCGGGAGATCCGGGGCGCGAGATCCTGATGCACGAGGCGCGGCGCACCGTGACCCAAGCGCTCAAGTCGGGGGCGATGCGCCTGCAATCGATTCCGGGGACGGACCACACGTTCTCGCAATCGCGGCCGCGCGCGGACCTGATCGAACGCCTCGTGACCCAGCTCACCGGCAAGCTTCAGTACTCCTCGACGAAGCGCGCCTGACCCTTCGAGAAGCAATTGATCCCGGCGCCGGTGATCGAGAGCACCGCGCCGGACTCGAACGTGAATTCCGCCGACACGGCGCCGACCGCGGTGAAAGGCAGCGGCAGCATGTCGTTGTAGCGCTTGCCCGCGACCGTGATCACGCCCTCGTCGATCGGCCCCGAGCACGGCCCTTCCTTCTCGGTGAACTTCCCGTCGGTGAACACGATCTCGGCGGATTGGAGGAAGCCCGAGCCGGAATCGATCCCCGGGCGTCCCGCGGAGCGGTGGATGTAGGCCGGCTCCAAAACGACGTGCAACTCGCCATCTTCCACCTGCACGGCCACGACTTCGGAATCGTGGAATTCGAGCGCGGATTTTATCGCCATGACGGCATTCTGGGCATCATCACCTCCTGGGCAAACCCTATTATCGTCCGTCTGCCGCCGGGGGCCCTTTTTCCTGCCGGGCCCCGGGGGAAGTCATCGATCCGGGGTGCGTCCCGGGCTGGGCATCGGGATCGCGAGGCGGCGCCGCTGGGCCTCCGTCTGGCCGACCTGCCCCGGCTGCGCGTACTGCTCGGCGAGCGCGAATTCGTCGCGCGAGGTGTAGAGCGCCCAGAGGCTGTAGCGGTTCGCGGCGACCTCGGGGCTGTCGGGGCGCAGAGCCTTCTCGCGGATCGCGAGCGATCGCTTGAGCAGCGGCTCGGCTTTCTCGTATTCGCGCTTCGCCTGGTAGAGCCCGCCCAGGTTCGAGAGGCTCACGGCGAGATCGAGCGGATCGGCGCCGGCGGATTTCTCCTGGATCGCGAGCGCGCGCTTGTAGAGCGGCTCGGCCTCGGCATACCGGCCCTGCGCATCGTAGAGTGCCGCGAGATTGTTGAGGCTCGCCGCCAGGTCGGGATGCTCCGCTCCGAGGAGCTTCTCGCGAATCGCGAGCGATCGGCGGTAGAGCGGCTCGGCCTCGGCGTACTTGCCCTGCGGGCGATAGGTCGTCGCCAGATTGTTGAGGCTGGTCGCGACATCGGGATGGTCGGGACCGAGCGCCTTCTCGCGGATGTCGACGGCCCGCCGGTACAGCGGCTCGGCCTCGGCGTACTTGCCCTGCGCGCGGTAGATCGCGGCCAGGTTGCTCGAGCTCAAAGCCACCGAGGGATGGTCCGGACCCACGTCGCGGATCGCCAGCTCGAGCGCGCTCTTCGCCACCTCCTGCGCGCGCTCGTACTGCCCCTGCTGGTAGAGCGAACGCAGCTCGTCGTTGAGCGCCTTCCAATCGGCGCCCTGAGCGAACGCACCGGTCGAAAGCGCGAGAAGTGTCGCGCCGATCGCGCGTGCCGCCGATAGGAGATGCACGGGGCGCTACCCCTGGCGCTTGAAGTACTGCACTTCGCGCTCGTGCTTTTCCGCCGCGGCGCGGGTCTTGAACGTCCCGAGGTTGCGCCGCTTGCCGGTCTTCGGATCGAGCTTGCGCGAATACAGCCGGTACCCTCCCGCCGCGAGCTTGCGAATCATCGCGCCTCCTCTTCGGCCATCCACGTCACCCTCGCCCTGGCCTGCTTGAGCGCGTGCTCCTGCGTCGCGAATACCTGGCGCCCATAGTAGTGAAGCGGGAACCAGCCCTTTTCGTCTTCCGGATCGCGACGATACTCCTCGAAGCCGAACGTGCCGTCGTCGCGCACGAACACGTCCACGCAATGGTCGTGCTCGGGGTTCTCGATCGAGGTGACGACCCTAGTCGCCATCGAACGCCTTCTTCAGCTTGGCGATGTCGAGCTTCTTCTGCAGCGAAAGGGCCTCGTTGAACCTGAAACGCGGCCCGCCATTGAGCGCGGTGAACGGCTGGCCATCGAGCTTCGTGATCTTCGAGTTGCTGAAGATGCCGGCATAGAAACGGGGCGCTTCCTCGGCCTGGTCGTCGAACCACAGGCACGGGGCGATTCTGTGCATCGTTCGGTCTCCTCTCCGGGTCGAAATCGTCATTCTAAGACGAGGTGAGCGACTTCGTATTCGCCCGAAACTCCACCGTGCCGATCCAGTTGCGCTTCCTGCGCGCGAGCCGGGAATCCTCTCCTTCCCCGTCGAAGCTTGCCGGCGCACGCTGGAGCAGCGATGGGTCGACACCTTCGAAGGCATTGACGCTGACGACCGCGTAGAGATGGCCGTCAATGCGGCTGGTGACGACCGGCACGATGCCGCACCGTGCGCAGGTGTGGAATTCCGCGGTGCGCGTGCCGAATGCGTACTTCGATACGAGCGAAGGATCCTTCACCTCGACCACCAGCGAGGCGCCCGGGTGGGAGGTCCATACACCGCCGTGCTTGACGCAGAACGAGCAGGTGCAGGCGCGCGCCGGGATCCCGGCGGGACCGGGCTCGATTGCGAGCGTGAAGGCGATGTTGCCGCAATGGCACTTGCCTTGGATCAGCATGAAGAACCTCAAGCGTCAGCAATGTCAGAGGCGCGCCTCGTCGACCACCAGCGCGAGCGACGATGCCGGGTGGTATGCGCGATATGCCCGTTCAACCCCGCACGCGGTCAAGACCCATTTCTCATCGAATCGCGAGGCCGGACGATGGCGGCCCGACAAATCGGCGATGTCCGCGGACGATGGCGATATCGATCTCAGGACGAGCTGGCGGCACGGGTTGGCGCGATCCCTCGCGCCCTCCATCAGCGCGATGAAGTCGGCAGCCCATCTCGCCTCGCTCGGGGTGAGAGCGGTGGAAAAACGCGCGTACGGCACCGGCTCGGACCACGCGCCGCGAAGCCTTTCCATGTCGGCCGGGGGCACGCTGATCTTTCGCCCACCGATGACGAAGTCGTTTTCGCGCCAGGTGGAGGATGCACACCCTCCGGCGACCACGACCAGCATCGCCGCGACCAGGACGCCAGGAATTCGGCGTTGTACCACCATGCTCACAACTTCGGCCCGATCCGCTCGGACGCCTCCCTCGAAGTGATCACCGAATGCACTTCGAATTCCACGAGGTCGCTCCAGTTCGCCATCCATTGCTCGAGCAGCGCCCGGTCTTCCGTCTCCATGATCTGATAGCACCGCGTGAGATCGGGCGTGACCCAGCTCGAGATGTAGGTAAGGCCCTCCGGCGCCATTCGACCTCTCTCGCGAAATCGGCGATACACCGGCGCCGCGTCGCCGTTGCGGAAATGCTCGATCACCATATAGGTCGTCTGCGGCATCACGCCACTTTCTCATAGTGAAGGACCGTGGGGAATGGATCATAGAAGTGGTGAAGCAATTTCTTCCACTGCTGGTACTGCGGCGACTTTCGAAACCCCTCCTCGTGGGCGGCAACACTATCCCAGCGCACGAGAAGAAGGTATCGCCCTTCGCGCTCGAGGCACCGTTGAAGCTCATGCGACCGATAGCCGGGCATCGCGGCGATGATCGCCTGCGCCTCCTCGAATGCGCGCTCGAAAGCCTCCGCCTGCCCGGGACGAACCTGCAGCGACGCCGCTTCCAGGATCATCTTGCGTTCGCCCATCGGGCAAGAGCGAAGGCGACGCCGGCGAGGTAGAGGGCGCCGAAGATGAGCTTGTTATGCCGGGCCAGCCACACCGGAAGATAGATGTCGAAGTTGTCCCGGCGATCGTCGGTATACCGCGCCGCGACCGCGGTCAGCGGACAACGCCAGCTATTGATGGCGAGCACGAGGACCTCGACCATGACGATGGCGGCAAGCCACATCGCCGCCCGGTGATCGCCATGCCAGGAGGCCAGCGGGATTGCGATGATGCAACCGGCGAAGAAGGCCCAGGCGATCGTGTGCGCGATCTTGATTGCCGTCAGCGCAGGGCGGCGCCCCAGCGCAACCAGGGCGATCAAGGCGATAAGGACACTGGCGGCGGTGATTGCCATCGGCCCTAGCTTATCAGGACGAATGTTGCTGCCACTCGGCCCGGGATATGCGGAACAGCATATGCGTGCGCAACGGGCTGTCGATCGGCACGCGAGGATGCTCGAACTGCATCTCGGGACCGCGCATGTGGAGCCTTTCCATGACCGCTCGCGATCTCGCGTTACCGAGGGCCGTGGTCGCGATGACCTCTGCAAGATCCAGCCGCTCGAATGCAACGCGCAACGCTGCGCGAGCGCCTTCCGTTGCGTACCCGCAGCCCCAGTGCTCCACGCCGAGCCGCCAGCCGATCTCCACGCAGGGAAGGAAGGGGTGGCCTTCTGCCGGCACCTGCAGGCCCACGAAGCCGACAAACTCCTTCGTCTTCTTCAGCTCCACCGCCCAAAAGCCCCAGCCCCGCTTGCCGAGGAGCGTGCTCCAGGTGTCGATTGCCGCGAATGTCGTCGCACGGTCCCTGGGGCTGCTCAGATACGCCATGACCGTCGGGTCGCGGCACATTGCGGCGAACGGCTCCCGATCTTCCGCGCGCCACTGGCGCAACCACAGGCGCTGCGTTTCGGGCTCGATCAAGCCGAACCCCGTTCCTCTCCCGACCGATATGTCCGCAGTTCCTCGAATGTCTCCAGCTCGGCGGTCGCTTCGAGAATCGCCTTGCTCGCAATGCCATCGCGCTCGTCGATCAGGGCGAGAAACAAATCCCGAAGCATCACGTATTCGCGATCATCGGCTCGCGTCTGCTCCATCGCGACGCGCAGGATGCGCTGGAACGCGGCGGTCGGTTGCGGCTCTGCGTCACCTTCGCCACCCGATTTGATGCGCTGGAGATGCTCTCGCAGCCTCGATTCGACCGCCACGAGATTCGTCCCGCACCGCTCGAGATAAGCGGCGGTCTCGTCTTCTCGAATGAGCTCGAGGGCAACGTGCTCGGGCGTGATGTACGCGTGGCCGAGCTCGCGGGCCCCGACGAAGGCGCGATGAAGGACTGCCTGCACGTCATCGGAGAAGGTCATCGGCGGCAGGTGGCAGAACGCCACCCCTTCCTATCGGACCGGCATCGGGGTCAGCCCGGCTTTCGAGATCACCGCTGCCGCCTCGGGGGCTGCAAGGAAGCGGATGAGCGCACTGCCCGCCTCCGCCTGCCGGGCATTGCTGGTCAGTGCGCCCGCGAAGGAGAACCCCGGCTGAAGCTCGGCCGGAATCGCGCCGACGAAGGTCACGCCGGGAACATGGATCAGCTCGCTCACCTGCTGGAAGCCGATCTCCGCCTCGCCGCGCGCGACGACCGCGGCCACCGGTTCGCCGGATGGGGGGCCGCGCACCTTGCGACTCTTGCCCGCGATTTGGTCGGCGACGCCAAGCTTCGCGAACAGCGTCGTCGATAGATAGGTGCCGCTACCGCTATCCGAATACGCGAGAGACTTCGCCGACAGCAGTGTGCTGCGGAATGCGTCGACACTGCCGATGTCGGGCTTTGCGGCTCCGGCGCGCACGACCATGCCGATCTGCGAGCGGGCGAGCTCGACCTTGCTGCCGGCGCGAACCAGTCCGCGCTTGGCGAGCTCGTCGGCGGCCCCTCCATCGAGGATCACGACATCGGCGGCCTCGCCGCGCCCGAGGCGGGTGGGAATCGCCTCCGGAGAGTCCCCCATCGATGGACCGCGCGTCGTGACGAGGCGGTGGCCGCTCGCGCGCTCGAATGCAGGGCCCAACTCCGAGTAGACGCCGAAGAAACCGGCCGAGATCATCACGTGCACGTCGGCGGCGGATGCCACGCCCGCGAACAACAGCGCCGCCACGCCAA
>JANPHA010000090.1:0-7235 GCA_031424255.1 Burkholderiales bacterium
GCACCGCATCCTCATCACGCACATGACGCCCACCGGAAGGGCGACCGGCGTCGAGCTCTTCGGCGATCGCGTCGAGCGCGCGTGGCTGCCCTACGACCAGGGCTTCGCGGTGCGCCGCTTCCTCGCGCACTTCAAGCCCGAGTTCGGCATCGTGCTCGAGACCGAGATCTGGCCGCGGCTGCTCGAGGAGTGCAGACGCGCGGGCGTGCCGGTGATGCTGGCCAACGCGCGGTTGTCGGAGCGCTCGGCGCGGCGCTATGCGCGCTTTCCCCGCCTTACGCGCTGGGCGCTGTCCAATCTCGCCGGCATCGCGGCGCAGACCGAGACCGATGCGCAACGCTTCGCGGCCCTCGGCGCGCCGCTGCCCGCGGTCACGGGCAACGTGAAGTTCGACCTTGCCGTGCCCGGCGATACATCGCAGCGCGGGCGGCATTTTCGATCGCTCTTCGGCAAAGATCGGCCGGTGTGGGTCGCGGGCAGCACGCGCGAGGGCGAGGAGACGCTGCTGCTGGACGCATTCGCCGACGCCGCTGGCGCGCGTGATGCTTTGCTCGTGATCGTGCCGCGCCATCCGCAGCGTTTCGACGAAGTCGCGCAGATCGCGCTCGCACGCGGGTTCCCCACCGCCCGCCGCAGCGCCGACGCGCCCGTGGGCCGCGATGTGCGGGTGCTGATCGGCGACTCGATGGGCGAGATGCTCGCGTACTACGCCGCTGCCGATGTCGTGATCATGGGCGGAAGCCTGCTGCCCTACGGCAGCCAGAACCTGATCGAGGCCTGCGCGCTCGGACGCCCGGTGATCGTCGGAGCGCACACCTACAACTTCGAGGAGGCCTCGAAGAGCGCGATCGCGGCAGGAGCGGCGCTGCGCGTTCGCGATGCACGCGAGGCGCTCGCGGCCGCGGCCGCTCTCAGCGGCGACGAGCCGCGGCGCGCGGCGATGGGCGCGAAGGCGCTCGCCTTCGTCGCGGCCCACCGCGGCGCGGTCGATCGCCTGATGGAATGGATCGAAAACCGGGGACAGGCCACGGTTTCCGCGGTCGGCAGGAGCTGACTCCCGCTCGGAAACCGTGGTCTGTCCCCGGTTTTCGCGTTAGCGGCCGAGCGCGCGGTTGACGGTCTCGATGTCGGCCTCGGCGAGCGTGCCGGTGGCGGCCTTCAGACGGAGCGTGTTGACGAGGTAGTTGTAGCGCGCCTGCTGCAGGTCGCGGCGCGTCTGGATCACCTGCTGCTGCGCGTTCAGCACGTCGACGCTGGTGCGCACGCCGACGTCGCGGCCGAGGATGGTGGAATCGAGCTGGCTCTGCGTGGAGACGACCGCCTGCTCGAGCGCGCGGATCTGCGCGATGCCGCTGGTCACGTTGAGGAACGCGGTGCGCACGGCCTGCGCGACCGAACGCTCGGCGTTCTCGAGGTCCTGCGCGAACCGGTCGCGCAGCGCGATCGCCTCGCGCACGCGGGACTGGGTAAGCCCGCCCGAGAAGATCGGCACCGAAAGCGTGAGACCGATGCTCGCGACGTTCGCGAGCGGCGATATGGCCGCGAGCGACGTGCTCGGGTCGTTGATGCGCGCGATGCTCCCGGAAAGATCGAGCGTGGGCAGGTGCCCGGCGCGCTGGCGCGAGACTTCCTGCTGCGCGATCTCGTAGCTCGCGCGCGCCACCGCGACCGTGAAGCTCGAATCGGCGGCGGCCTTCACCCACGCCTCGATGTCGTTGGGCTCGGGCATCGCGAGCTGCAGGGGCTCCTTCACCGGCGTGAGCCCGTCGGGCAGCTGGCCGAGCAGCACCTGGAGCGCGCGGCGCTTCACCTCGAGGTCGTTCTTGTCGGCGATCTCCTTGGCCACCGACTGGTCGTAGCGCGCCTGCGCATCGAGCGTGTCGACGATCGTCGCGGTGCCCACCTCGAAATTGCGCTTCGCCTGGTTCAGCTGCTCGGAGATCGCGGACTTCTGCGATTCCGACAACGTCACGTTGTCCTGGGCGAGCAGCACGTCGAAATAGGCCTGCGAGATGCGGATTCCCAGGTCCTGGTTGGCGGAGGCGAGCACCGCCTCGGCCTGCAGCACCTGCTTCTGCGCCTGCGTGATCGCGATCCAGTTCTGCAGCCGCACGATCGGCTGCGACAGCGTGACGGCAATGTTCTTCGTGGTGTAGTCGATATCGGGGATGCCGTTGCGCTCGACATGGTTGCGGAAAATCGAGGCGCTTGCCGCGACCTGGGGCAGGTAGCCGGAGCGCGCCTGCGGAAGCTTCTCGATGTTGGCGAGGTATTGGGCGCGTGCCGCCTGGTAGACGGGGTCCGCGACCAGCGAGTTGCGGTAGAGCGTGACCAGGTCTGCGGCGTGCGCCGGGCCCAGCGCGGCGGCGGTGGCGAGCGCGAGGGCGATGCGGGTGAATTTCATCGGTTGGCCTTGAGTTGTCTTCCGGGTGCTGCTGTTCGGTGGGTCCGGGTTCTATGACGGTGCGTGGGGCGTTGCTGGATTTGAACCCCCGCAAATGACCCACGGTCAGTTAACCTTCAGGATTCTAGCGTCTCCGGAGCGCTTTGTCGCTTCAGAACCGGAAACGCGGCGGTTGCGGCGCATTGACCAGGGGCTTGAGCAGCGTCTCGAAGAGCTCGGCATGCTGGAAACCGCCCGACGCGGGATGGCGCGCCATGACCGCCTTCATGACCGGCGGGTCGCCCACGACCGCGAAGAGCCGCCCGCCCGGCTTCAGCCGGTCGAGGAACGCCTGCGGCAGGACCGGCACCGAGCCCGCGATCACGATCACGTCGAACGCCGACTCCGCGAGCGGAGCCAGCGCGCTGTCGCCCTCGAGCAGCGTGACGTTCCCGATGCCCGCGGCCTCGAGGCTCTTCGCCGCGCTCGCTCGCAGCTCGGGATGGATCTCCGCGCTGGTGACGTGGCGCGCACGCTTCGCGAGCAGCGCGGCGAGGTATCCCGAGCCGGTGCCGACCTCGTAGACGACGTCCGTGGGCTGCAGCGCCAGCTCCTGCACGATGCGCGCCTCGACCTTGGGCTGCATCATCGCCTCGCCCCGGCCGAGCGGGATCTCGAGGTCGGCGAACGCGAGGTCGCGATACTCGGGCGGCACGAAATCCTCGCGCTTGACTTGCGCGAGCAGCGCCAGGACGTCGGGATCGAGCACCTCCCAGGTGCGGATCTGCTGCTCGATCATGTTGAAGCGCGCTTGCTCGATGTTCATGGGGGAGGAGTCCGGGCGCGAGGCGCGCGGCGCACCGAGGGGCGAAATCGGGATTCGGATTGTATCAAAGAGGGTCCCTAGTCCAGCGTGCGCTGGTAGCGCTTGAGCGCCGCGGCCGAGACCACCAGCAGGATCAGCGCGAGCGGCCAGATGTGCGCGGACACATCGGCGAAACCGCTGCCCTTGAGAAGGATGCCGCGCACGATGCGCAGGAAATGCGTGAGCGGAAAGATCTCGCCCAGCACCTGCGCCCACTGCGGCATGCCGCGAAACGGGAACATGAAGCCAGAGAGCAGCATCGAAGGCAGGAAGAAGAACATCGTCATCTGCATCGCCTGCATCTGGCTCTTGGCGAGCGTGGAGAACGTGAAGCCGATCGCGAGGTTCGCCGCGATGAACAGGATCAGCACGGTGGACAAGAGCACGAGGCTTCCCAGCATCGGCACCTCGAACAGGAACCTCGCCGCGGTGAGGATCACGACCACTTGCACGTAGCCGACCATGATGTACGGAACGATCTTTCCGAGCATCACCTCGAGCGGCTTCACCGGGGTGGCGAGCAGGTTCTCCATCGTGCCGCGCTCGCGCTCGCGCGTCATCGCGATCGACGTCATCATGATCATCGTCATGGTGAGCACCACGCCCATGAGCCCGGGCACGATGTTGTATTGCGTGATGCCGTCGGGGTTGTAGCGGCGGTGCACGCGGATCTCGAAGGCCGGCGAATTGCCCTTCAGGCTCGCGAGCGGCCCGATGAGATCGTGGTCGAGCCCGGTGAGGCTCACCTGCTGCAGCGCCGCGAGCGCGTTGCTGGTCGCGGCCGGATCGGTGGCGTCGGCCGAGACCAGCACGATGGCGTGGTCGCCGCGCTGCACGCGGCGCGAGAAATCCTCCGGCACCTGCAGCACGAACTGCACCTTGCCGAGCATCAGAAGGCGGTCGGCCTCGTCCACCGTCGCGGGGGTCGCGACGATCTTGAAGTAGCCGGTGTTCTCGAGCGCGCTCGTGAGCGAGCGCGAGAACGGGCTCGACTCGGCGATCACCACGGCAGCGGGCAGCGCTTTGGGATCGGTGTTGATCGCGTAGCCGAACAGCACGAGCTGCATGATCGGCACCCCGATCATCATCGCGAACGTGAGCCGGTCGCGGCGCATCTGGACGAATTCCTTCATCAGGACGGCGAGGAAGCGATGCGGGGCGAACATGGCGCGCTCCTTTCTAACGGGCGGCGGCCCGCGGGTTGGCCGATTCGCCCACGTCGCGCATGAGATGGATGAACACGTCCTCGAGGCTGGGCTCGACTTCCCGCAGCGTGATGCCGGCTCGCCCGGCGATCGAGGCGAGCGAGCGCGCTAGCGTCTCGCGGTCGGTGCCGCTCACGTGCAGCGCGTTGCCGAACGGCGCGACCATCTCCACGCCCGGCAGCGCGCGCAGCTCCTGCGCCACGTCCATCAGGCTCTCCGCCACGATCTCCCAGGTGCCGAGCCCGGCCGCGTCGATCACCTCGCGGATGGTGCCGTGCGCGAGCAGCTTTCCGTAGGCGATGTAGGCGAGCGCGTGGCAGCGCTCCGCCTCGTCCATGTAATGCGTGCTCACGAGCACGGTGATGCCCGCGTGCGCGAGCGTATGGATGTGCTCCCAGAAATCGCGGCGCGCGCCGGGATCCACGCCCGCGGTCGGCTCGTCGAGCAGCAGCAGCTTGGGCTCGTGGATCAGGCACGCGGCGAGCGCCAGGCGCTGCTTCCAGCCGCCCGAGAGGGTCCCGGCGAGCTGCGCCTTGCGCGACGCGAGCCCGAGGCTTTCCAGCGCCTGCGCGACGCGGCGCTTGCGATCGGGCATCCGGTACATGCGCGCGACGAAATCGAGGTTCTCCTCGATCGACAGGTCCTCGTAGAGGCTGAATTTCTGCGTCATGTAGCCGACCTCGCGCTTGATCCGCTCCGAGTCGCGCACGATGTCGTGGCCGAGCACGGTGCCGCGCCCCTCGTCGGCGGTGAGCAGCCCGCAGATCATGCGGATGGTCGTGGTCTTGCCGCTGCCGTTCGGGCCGAGGAAGCCGTAGATCTGGCCGCGCGGCACCTGCATCGTGAAGTGGTCGACGACGGTCTTCGAGCCGAAGCGCTTGGTGAGGCCTTCGACGTCGATTGCAAGGTCGCCCGAATTTCGTGAAACCGTGTCCAACGCCGGGAGAGGGTTGGGGAGAGGGTGCATCGTCGAGTTCATGGCAGCGTCACGTCGATCGGTTGGCCGGGATGCAGCTTCACCGCGTCGGCCGCCGCCGGGCGCGCCTCCACCAGGAACACCAGCTTCGCGCGGTTGTCCTTGCTGTAGATCACCGGCGGCGTGAACTCGGCCTGGGTCGCGATGAAGGTGATGGTCGCGTCGAGGCTTGCGCCGCAACCGTCGCACGCGAGCACCACCTTCTGCCCGACCTTGACGCCGCCGAGCGTGGGCTCGGGCACGAAGAAGCGCACCTTCACGTTCCCCGGCGGAAGCACCGCGACCACCGGCGCGCCCGCGGGCACCCATTCGCCGCGCACGAAGAGCGTGTCGGTGACGGTGCCCGCGACGCTGGATGCGACCGACTTCTGCCGCAGCTTCCAGTCGGCCTGCGCGAGGGCTTCGCGCGCCGCGCCCGCCTCGGCCTCGGCGGCGCGGATCTCGTCGGGGCGCGAGCCCATGCGCGCCGTCGTGAGGTCGGCCCGCAGCTCTTCGACGCGCATGCGGTCGCGATCGCGCGCCGCGCGCGCCTGGTCCGCGCTCTGCTGGCTCACGAAACCTTTCGCCACGAGATCGAGCTGGCGCGTGTATTCCTTGGCGGTGTTGCTCGCGACGACCTCGGCCTGCGCGAGCTGCGCGCGCACCGATTCGAGCTCGCTCGGCCGCTTGCCCTTGCGCAGGTCCTCGACCTGGGCATCGGCCCGGCGCACGCGCTCGCGCGCCTCGCGCTTCGCGGCGTCCTCGTTCTCCGCCTCGAGCGCGAAGAGCGGCGCGCCCGGCTCGACCACCTGGCCGCGTTGCGTGTCGAGCCGCACGAGCGTGCCGGGGAACGGTGCGGCGACGCGCACGTATTCGCCTTCGACGTAGCCTTGCAGCGGTGCGGGCGCCGGCTTGCCGCACGCGCCGAGGGCAAGCGCGACGGTGACGGCGGCGGCGGCGAGAAGGGAGCGTTTCATGGCTTGCCTCGTGTTTTCGTGTTCGTCGTCGCTTTCGCTTTGGCTTTGGCTTTCGCTTTCGCTCTCGATGCGGGCTGCGCGAGCGCCGCGAGCACGAGCTCGATGCGCTCGTCGATCGCGGCATCCGAGAGCAGCGTCCCCTCGATCATCCCGGCCGCGGCCGCGGGCAACCCGCCGCTCTCGACGATCGCGCCCCCGACGATGATCGGAAAGGCGAGCGCGCCGGCGCAGGTTCCGATCGCCTGCGCTATCGCGACCGGGCGGATGAGCCCGGCGGCCTGCCCCTCGGCGATGTGCTTCTGCAGCACGGCGAGGTGCCGGGGCGCGTTCTCGCGCATGAACTCGCGGGCACATTGCTCGCCCGAAAGCGCGTCGGCGAGCACGCGCGCGAGGAACGGCCGGTTGCCGCGCAAAAAGCGGCCGAGCACGCGCAGCGCGGCGCGCAGGTGCTCGATCGCATCGCCCCGGCGCGCCACTTCGAGCGTGAGGGTGGAGAACATCTCCTCATAGGCTTGCTGCATCAGCGCGCGCAGGAACGCCTCGCGCGAGCCGAAGTGGTAATGGAACATGCCGAGGTTCACTCCGGCGGCGTCGGCCACTTCGCGCAGCGACAGCCCCGCGCAGCCGCGCGGCGGGAAAAGCGCGCGGCCCGCCGCGAGCAGGGCCTGGTCGAGATTGCGTGAGGGACGGGGCGGCATGGGGCGAAACTATACGATTGACTAGTTTCGTTGTCAATTGCCGAGGTTTAGCCCATGAATGAGATACAAACATATGTACTAAGCAGAGGAGTTAGCTGGAAAATTTGAATCTGGTTCTAAGTATTCAGAAAGACAGTAACAACAATGAGTAA
>JANPHA010000091.1:0-2553 GCA_031424255.1 Burkholderiales bacterium
CTTGTAGACGTCGGCGAGCTGGCCCTCGTTGATGAACGCGGCCATCTGGCCCTCGCGCACCACGAGCTTGGCGCCGTACTTGATCTCGTTCTGGTAGCGCTCGAAGCGGTAGGCGAGCGTGTCGTTGGTGTCGTCGAGCCACTCGACGATGTCGACCAGCTCGTGGATCAATTTGTCCCAGAGGGCCATGGAGGTCTCCCTTGTCATTCCCGCGAAGGCGGGAATCCAGTGACCTTAAGGTACATTATCTGAATGTTGAAAGTCACCTCCCTGCACATCTACCCGGTGAAGGGCCTGAAGGGCATCGACCTCGACAGCGCCCAGGCCACCGAGCGCGGCCTCGAGCACGACCGGCGCTGGATGGTGGTCGATCCCGACGGCGTGTTCATCACGCAGCGCGACCACCCGAAGATGGCCACCGTGTGGACCGATATCGGTCCCGGCGGCCTCGAGCTTTCGGCGCCCGAGGTCGGCGAAGTCACCGTGCCGCTCGAGCCCGAGGGCCGCAAGCCGATCCGCGTGCAGGTTTGGCGCAGCGTGGTCGAGGCCTTGCCGGCGAGCGCCGCGGCTGACGTTTGGCTTACCAAATACCTGGGGCTCGGCTGCCGGCTCGTCTACATGCCCGACACCACGCGGCGCATGTCGAACGCGGACTACGCGGGCGAGGGCAAGCTCGTGGGTTTCGCCGACGGCTTCGCGTACCTGGCCACCAACGAGGCCTCGCTCGAGGACCTCAACCAGCGCCTCGCCGCGAAGCGGCACCCGGCGCTGCCGATGAACCGCTTCCGTCCCAACATCGTGGTGGGCGGCGCGCAACCGTACGCCGAGGATCACTGGGGCGAGCTCGGCGTCGGCGAGGCGGTGCTGCGCGCGGCCAAGCCCTGCGGCCGTTGTCAGGTGACGACCACCGACCAGTCCACGGGCGAGGTACGCGGGCCCGAGCCGCTGCAGACGCTCGCGACCTATCGCGACAGCACGCGCTTCGGCGTGATGTTCGGCATGAACCTGGTGACGGTGAAACCGGGACGCGTGGCGGTGGGGGACAGCGTCACTTCCTGAGCTCGGGCCCCTCGGCGAAGAACGCCTTGATCGCCGCCTTGCGGCCCTTGCCGGACGTGCACGCGACGATGAGCCGGTCGAGCTCTCCGTGCATGCGCTTCAACTCCGCGATGCGGGCGGCGAGCAACTTCTGCTTGTGCTCGGACATGGCGCGGATTTCCTGCGCGCCCGCGCCCAGGTCCAGCTGGATCAGGCGCTCGACCTCGGCAAGCGTGAAGCCCAGCTGCTGCACCCTGCGGATGAAGTTGAGCCGCTCGATCGTGGCGGGCGAGTAGCGGCGAAAACCACCGCTGGTGGGGCGCGCGGGCATCTCGAGGAGGCCGCGCCGCTGGTAGTAGCGGATCGTCTCCACGTTCACGCCCAGCGCCTTGGCGACCTGGCCTATCGTCATCATCGCCATTCGTCGTCCGGCTCCACCCTTTTCCATTGAGGCATCGCGAATGGTAGAGCCCGTACTGAAGTACGCGTCCATGCGCCGGGCGCCGCCCCTCGGGTAGGAAAAGTCCGACATACATGTTCCCCGGTACGTAGTTCAGAGTCGCCCTCTGTTCAGAGCTAGAGCACGCCCGGATCGATATGGTTCCCAGGAGCTGGCAGGGCCGGTTGGGGGAGGCGAACTCCTACAGTGACGTCGTGGCGGTCGCCCGCACGTTCGTCGCGACTCTCTCGGACGGGGACATCGAACGGCTGCCGGCCCACTGCCGGCCGGGCAAGCTCGACTCACGCGAAGACGTCCAGAACTACGCGCGCCTGCTCGTGGGCCACCATTGCGCCGGCGACGCGGCAACCGAGCGGCTGGTGTCGCGGCTGGCGGAGTTCTTCTCGGCCGCCTCGATCCGCCTCGCGGCGCTTCCCGCCTAGTCCGTCAGATCATCCCGATCTTGTTCTTCAACGCCTCGAGGGCGTCGTTGAAGCCGGCCTTGTCGGGCACCTTGCCCGCGGGCGTGAGGCGGTCGACCAGCTGGGGCAGCAGGTTGGAGAGCTCGGTCGCGGCGAGCTCGGGCGGGATGCCGGCCGCCTGGGCGAGCTCGGCGATGCGCGGCGCGCCGAGCGCGCGGATCACGTCGTCGCGGCCCACCGGCATGTTCTTGCCGTTGCTCACCCAGGAGCGAACGGCGTCGTCGAGCCCGAGGTCGCGGAAGCGGTCCAGCAGCCCCTCAAGGCCGCCGTGGCGGTCGCTGTGGATCAGCCCCAGGGCGAGGTTGGCGAAACGGCTCGGAGAGACGCCGCTGCTGCCCAGGACACTCGCGAAGGTGTCGAAGATGCTCATTTATGCGCCTCCTTCGGTTTCAGAAGGAACGCCGCCAATGCCGGCAGCAGGAACAACGCTCCCAGCATATTAAGGAAGAACATGAAGGCGAGCAAAATTCCCATGTCGGCCTGGAACTTGAGCGCCGACATGGCCCACGTGCCCACGCCGATCGTCATCGTGACCGCGGTGAACACCATCGCGGTGCCGCGCTCGTTGAGCGCCTCGAAGAACGCGGTCGCGAG
>JANPHA010000092.1:0-3139 GCA_031424255.1 Burkholderiales bacterium
GCGCATTCTCAGCAGCTGCCGCGTTCTGCGATCACGGCTCGTCGTCGAACGCGCCCGAGCCCGCGGCGGCGCGATCCAATCGATCGTTCACCGCTTCCCATGCCGGCTCGCGCGGCGGCGATTCGACCAGGATCCGATCCGCCCCGCTCGCATCGAGCGCCCGCAAGTTCGCGTAAAGGTCGTGGCCATAGCGGCGTGGATCCGCGGGCGCCTCGATCCACACTTCGAATTGCGCGCCCTCGGGCGGGTCTCCGAACGCCAGCACGGCGCTCGCGCGCGGGCGTGCCAGCTCGCGCGCGAGCTCGCGGCTGTCGACGCGCTTCAGGGCGGTGTGCGGCGCGTAGTGCGCGGCGAGCGTGCCCGAGGCGCGCGGCGCGTTCTCGTCACGGTCGCGCGGCACCTCGCCGAGCGCGGCCGCGAGCTCCGCGCGGGTGACGGCTCCCGGCCGCAGCAGCACCGGCGTGCCGCGCGACATATCGATGATGGTCGACTCCAGGCCGACCTCGCAGTCGCCGCCGTCGAGGACGAAGAGGTCGTCGCCGAACTCGTCGCGCACATGCTGCGCGGTGGTCGGGCTCACGTGGCCGAACTTGTTGGCCGAGGGCGCCGCGACCGCGCCGCTGCCTTCCTTCGCGAAGCGCAGCAGCAGCTCCTGCGCGAGCGGATGCGAAGGGCACCGCAGCCCGACCGTATCCTGCCCGCCGGTGACGCTTGCAGGAATACGCGCGGATTTCATCAGGATCATGGTCAGCGGGCCCGGCCAGAAGCGTTGCGCGAGCATGCGCGCGGCCTCGGGGATGTCGACCGCCCACTCGCCGATCGAAGCGCGGTCGGCGAAGTGCACGATGAGGGGATGATCCGCCGGCCGCTCCTTCAGCGCGAAGATCTTCTTCACCGCCGCCGGGCTGGTGGCGTCGGCGCCGAGGCCGTAGACCGTTTCCGTGGGGAAGGCGATCGCGTCGCCCCTGAGCAGGCACTCCACCGCCTTGGCGAGGCTTGCGGCTGAGTTCATTTGCGTTTCCTGCGAACGCAGTTCGCTTCCATCCAACGCGCGAGATCCTTCTCGGGAAGCTTGCCGGCCGCGAGGTCCACGAAGATGAGGACGGCTTCGGCTTCGGACGCCGTCACCTCGTGGCGGTTGAGCTCGAGGAACGTGAAGGACGTGACGAGCGCGGTGCGTTTGTTGCCGTCGACAAACGATTGATTGCGGGCGATTCCGAAGGCATACGAGGCCGCCCGCTCGAAGATCGACGGCTTGCCATAGGCGGTGAGGTTCAACGGACGCGCGAGGGCGGACTCGAGCGCACCGGCAGCGCGCGTTCCCGCGAGTCCGCCGAACTCCGCGATCTGCATGGCGTGGATCGCTTCCACGTCACGGCGCTCCAGCCGGATCACTTGGCGAGTTCGCGCAGCGCGTTCCGGTAGCGCTTCGTCACCTTGCGTGCCGCCTCGAGCTTCTTGTCGAAGTCGGGGTCGAACGGCGTGATCTCGATGCCCTGCGCGGTTTCAACGACGGAGACCGATTCGCCTTTCTCGAGGTGAAGCCGTTCGACGATCTCCCTGGGAAGGATCAATCCGAGCGAGTTTCCGATTTGCGTGATCTTGAGCGTGGCCATGGCACCTCCGCAGCGGTTATAACTTCAATTATAACGATGTCCGCAACGGACGTGTAGGGGCATCGACACCAGACGCCTGCCCGGTGCGCCCCACGCGATGGCGAGCTTCGATCGTGCGTCGTCCAGCCACCGGTCGCCAGTTTGCGCGGTGAGCCGCTTGCTCGCCGACCACGTCGCCACGTAGGCGAGCAGTTCCTCGAGCGACCAGTGCATCTCGATCGCGAGCTCCGGCGGATCGATCGGATCGAACGGAAAGGGCAGTTCGCGGTAGCCCCGCCAGAGGAGCGCATTCTGCTTCGGCCAATGGGGCCGCAACGGCTTGAGCAGCGCGGAGTTGATGGCCGCGTCGAGTTCGGGCGTGAGATGCAAGCGGTCGTAGCCCCAGCAGAAGAACACGCCGCCGGGCCTGAGGACGCGTTGCACCTCGGAGTAGAAGCGCGCGAGATCGAACCAGTGCAGCGCCTGGGCCACGCACACCGCATCGAACGAGGACGGCGCGAAATCCGTGCTCTCCGCGGGCTGCACCGAATAGCGCACGCCCTCGAGCGCGATCGCGCTGGCGATCTGCGCTTCGCTCGCATCGGTCGCCTCGACGCGCGTGAAGTGCCGCGCGAGCCCGAGCGCCGCCTGCCCGCTGCCGGTCGCGCAATCCCAGGCACGCTCGCGCGCTGTCGCCTGCATCGCGATGAACTCGAAGAGCGCCGCGGGATATGTCGGTCGCGACTGCGCATACTCGCCGGCTCGCGACGAGAAGTGGTCGGCGAACGCCACCACGCTAGTGCGCCTTTTCCCAGTTGTCGCCCACGCCCGCCTCGACCACCAGCGGCACGTCGAGAGTCGCCACACCCATCATCAGCTTTTCGACATTCGTCTTCACCCGCTCGAGCTCCGTCCCGGGCACTTCCAGCACCAGCTCGTCGTGCACCTGCATCACCAGCTTGGTAGAGAGCTTCTCCTGCTCGATCCAGCCCTGCACCGCGATCATCGCGAGCTTGATGAGATCGGCCGCGGTGCCCTGCATCGGCGCGTTGATCGCCTGGCGCTCGGCGCCCTGCCGGCGCGCCTGGTTGGAGGAAGCGATGTCCGGCAGCCACAGCCGCCGCCCGAGCACGGTCTCGACGTAGCCGCGTTCGCGCGCTTCATTGCGCGTCCTTTCCATGTAGCGCGCCACACCCGGATAGCGCGAGAAGTACTTGTCCATGTAGCTCTGCGCGGCGGTGCGGTCGATGCCGAGGTTGCCGGCGAGCCCGAAGGCGCTCATGCCGTAGATCAATCCGAAATTGATCACCTTCGCGTAGGGGCGCTGCTCGCTGGTGACCTGGTCGAGGCGTTCGCGCGCGGCGTGGACGTCCACCGCCACACGGCCTCCGAGGTCTTCAACACCACGCTCGACGCGGTGACGGCCGAGCAGCGGCGCTATGCCAAGGTGATCAACTTCGGCTTGATCTACGGCATGAGCGCATTCGGCCTCGCGCAGAACCTCGGCATCGAGCGCTCCGCCGCGCAGAGCTACATGGACAAGT
>JANPHA010000093.1:0-8056 GCA_031424255.1 Burkholderiales bacterium
CGCTGCTGGCCTGCTCGGGCTTCTTCTCGATGTCCGAGACCTGCATGATGTCGTTGAACCGCTATCGGCTGAAGCACCTGGTGCGCGAGGGGCACCGCGGTGCGCGCCTCGCCGCGAAGCTGCTCGACCGCACCGACGAGCTGCTCTCCTTCATCCTCGCCGGCAACACCGTCATCAACGCGGCCACCACGATCCTCGTGGCGGAGATCTGCCGCCGGCTCTTCGGCGAGGGCGAATACGTGCTCGCCATCGCCACCGCCGCGGCGAGCGTCGTGATCCTGATCTTCGCCGAGATCCTGCCCAAGATCCTCGGCGCGGCGTTCTCCGAGCCGATCGCGCTCGGCGCCTCGTACGTGCTCACCCCGTTGATCCGCGCGACCCGGCCGGTGATGTGGATCGTCAACGTGATCGTGCGCGGGTTACTCAAGGTGCTGCGCATCCGCAAGGTGGGCGAGGGCGCGACACCGCTCAGCATGGAGGAGCTGCGCACCCTCGTGCTCGAAGGCGGCAAGTTCATCCCGAAGAAGCACCAGTCGATCTTCCTCAATCTCTTCGAGCTCGAGGACATGACGGTCGACGACACGATGACGCCGCGCGGGCAGATCGAGCACGTGGATTTGAACGACGACCTCGAGGACCTGCGCGATGCGATCGCCACCGCGCACCACACCCGCCTCGTCGTGTGCGAGGGCAGCCTCGACAACACGGTCGGCATCCTGCACGTGCGCAAGGTGCTGAACGCGACCAAGCGCGGCGAGGAGATCGACCTCGCGGTGCTGCGCACGATCGTGCGCGAGCCCTACTTCGTCCCCGAGGGCACGCCGCTGCTGGTGCAGCTCACGAACTTCCAGGAGAACCAGCGCCACATGGGCCTGGTGGTGGACGAGTACGGCGAGATCCTCGGGCTGGTGACGATGAAGGACATCCTCGAGGAGATCGTCGGCGAGTTCACCAGCCAGGCGATCGGCAGCGCCGCGCTCTTCCACAAGGAAACCGACGGCAGCGTGATCGCCGACGGCGCATGCTCGCTGCGCGTGCTGAACCGCAAGGCCGGGTTCAATTTCCCGCTCGAGGGCCCGAAGACCATCAACGGGCTGCTGATCGAGCAGCTCGAGGACATCCCCGAGAGCGGCACGAGCCTGCTCGTCTCCGAGCATCCGGTGGAAATCCTGCAGGTGCAGAACCGCATGGTGAAGGTCGTGCGGATCCTGCCGAAGATCGCGCGCGGAGAAGAGGCGCGCGCCGCCTAGGAATCCGCGCGGTAACGCGCGACGAAGCGCCGGTCGACCCGATCCTTCCACCGCCAGGCCCAGCCGCCTTGCCACGAGAACCGGTCCCACACGCCCACGGCGTGGCGGTTGCCGGTGGACAGCAGCGCGAGATATTTCGGGCTCGCCACGAACGCTTGCAGCGGTTTGCCGTCGAGTGCCGCGCTCAGGTTCGCGGCAAGCAGCGGCGCGGCGCGCACCGCGAAGACTCCCGCCTTGGGCAAGGGGCCGGATTGCGGCGTGGCGCAGTCGCCCACGCCGAAGACTTCCGCATGCGAGGTCGATTGCAGGAAATCGTTCACCAGCAGATAGCCGCGCTCGTCGGTCGCGAGGCCGGAATCGCGAATCCACTCCTGGGCGTGCGCTCCGGTGGCCCAGAACACCGCGTCGGAGGCGAACTCGAGGCCGTGCTCGAGGCGCACGTAGTCGGGGCCGAGCTCGGTGACCGTCTGCCCGAGATGCATGCCGATGTTGCGGCGCACGAACTTGCGCACGAGAAGGCGCCGCGCGCGCTGCGGAAATTCCGGCACGAGCTGCGAGGCGTTCGAGATGATGCGCACGTGCGCCGACGCGAGCCCGAGCTCCTGGCGCAGCCGATATTCCATCGCGAGCGCCAGCTCCACGCCCGCGGCACCCCCGCCGACAACGGTGACCGCGCCGATGCGCCCGTCGCGCGCGCGCACCAGCACGTCGCTCCAGCCCTTGATCGCCTTCTGCAGCGGCCGCAACAGGATCGCGTGGCGCTCGACGCCTTGCGAGGCGCCGATGAACGGCTGCGAGCCCACGTCGAGCGACAGCACGTCGTACGGCAGGACCGTGCCGTTCGAGCAGATCAGCTCGCGCGGCGACGTGCTCACCAGCGCGGCGGTGGTGAGCACCACGCCCGCATGCGCGCGCCGCGCGAGCGCCATCAGGTCGATCGTGCAATCGTCTATCTCGTAATGGCCGGCGATGAATCCCGGCACCATACCGGTGTAGATCAGCGCCGGCGTGGGCGTCACCAGCGTCACGTCGCGGCCATGATCGGGATGCTCGGCGAGATCGCGCAGCACCTCGATGTGCGCGTGGCCGCCGCCCGCGAGCACCAGGCGCTTCATCGCCGCGCCTCGAGCTTCACGTCGCCGAACCACGCGGTCACCGATTCGAGCGTCTGGTCGGTATCGTTGCCGAGCGCGATGCCGGTGACGCGCGGCGCGGTTTTCCCGCCGAAGGCCGTGCGGAAATCGGCCTCGAGATCGCGGCTCTCTTCGCGCCATTTTCCCGCCTGCCCGTTGCCGCTTTCGAGCACGAACGTGTGGATGTGCGCCGCGTAGGGACTCGGAGACAGCGTGCCCACGGCATGGCGATTGTCCCAGACGTAGCAGATGCCCGCGGCCGGCAAGTCCGCGCCGTACACCAGCCGCGCGAGCCGCAGCGCAACGCTCTCGGAGAACGCGAGATCGGAAAGCGGCACGTCGAAGAATACATAGACGCGCGCTGCGAAGTCGTCTCCGCTCTTCTCCTTCAGGTTCGCCTTCTCGACCACGCGGTCGATCTTCCAGCGCCACGAAAGCAGCGGGCGCTCGGCCGGATCGAGGCTCAGCGGATGCAGCGCGGTGCCGGCGGCGGCATCGGAATGCACGCGCAGGACGGTCGCGCCCGCGTCGGGCACCAGCGCGATCTCGGGGAGCTTCTTGCGCGGCAGGCCCTGCTCGCGCCATCCCGGCGGCAGGCGGCTTCCGGGAGCGCTCGCGGAAAACGGCGCGATCAGGATCGCGCCGGCGGCGAAGGTGGTTGACGCGAGCACGATCGCGCAAGCGCTCGCGATCCTCATCGCGCGCCCTCGCGCATCCAGCGCGCGTAATCCTCGGGACGATCGACATCCCAAAGCGTCTCGAGCTCCGCCCACGTGGCTCCCGAACGCGCGAGGCGCTCGCGCGTTCGCTCCATCACCGCGTCGCTGCCCCAGGGAATGTCGTCGAAGAGCCGCGCCGCCGGCGCCGACTGCCCCACCAGCACGTAACCGCCGTCTTCGGCCGGCGCGATCACCACGTCGCGGGCGCGCAGGGCATCACGCGCGCCGTGCAGGTGCGCGGGCGTCATCGCCGGGCAATCGCTGCCGATCACGACGAGCGCGGCGCCGGCCGCGAGCGTGGTGTCGATTGCGTGGCGCATGCGCGCTCCGAGGTCGGCGCCTTGCTGGCGCTTCAGCGCCACGCCGAACTCGCGCGCGCATGCCGCGAAGAACGCATCGCTCTCGTCGGGCGCGCACCAGAGCTCGACCGGCCCGATGCCCGACGCCACGGCTGTAGCCAGCGCGCGGCGCACGAGGCGGGCGTGCAGGCTCGCCGCCGCATCGGCGCCGAGGCTCGCCGCGAGCCGCGTCTTGACCGCACCCGGGATCGGCGCCTTCGCGAAGACGGCGACCCGCACGGCCTCAGGACGAGCTGCGCTCGACGTCATAGCGCCGCGCAAGCGTGCGCGGATCCGCGCCGAGGGCATAGGCGAGCCGCAGCCGCCACATGAGGAAGATCGTGCGCAGCGCTCCGTGCCGCTCCCAGCGCCGGCCCGAGGTGACGACGCGCTCGCGCAGGCACAGCGGCCGCGAGCGGCGCTTCAACGCGGTCGACAGCGCCACGTCTTCCATCAACGCAATCTCGGGAAATGCGCCGGCGGCCTCGAATGCCGCCCGCCGCACGAAGATCGCCTGGTCCCCGGTCGCGATCCCGGTCAAGCGCGAGCGCAGGTTCATCAGCCGCGCGACGAGCGCCAGCAGCGGCGAGGAGCCGGAGATGGCGACGTCGAAGCGGCCCCAATCGCGGCGTTCGCGCGCGAGGCCCGAAAGAATCGCCGGCATCGCACCTTCGGGCATCGCGGTGTCGGCATGCAGGAAGAGCAGGATCGCGCCGGAGCTCGCGCGCGCTCCGGCATTCATCTGCGCGGCGCGGCCGCGCGGCGCGGCGATCACGCGGTCGGCGAGCGGGGATGCGAGTCCCACCGTGGCATCCGCGCTGCCCCCGTCGACGACGATCACCTCGGCGCCGCGCTCGCGCAGGGGCCGCAGGGCGTCGAGCGCCGCGCCGATCGCCAAGGCTTCGTTCAACACGGGCACGATGATGGACAGCTGCGGCGGCATGGCTCGATTGTAGCGCCGCAAGCCGCCGGATCCTCCCGGCGCTTCAGGGCCTGGCGTCGTTCAGCGACCAATCGTAGTCGAGGAAGGCCACATCCGCCTTCTGCTCCTTCACCGCGGCGCGATCCTCCGGCTTGTCGGCGAGCTGATCGGCGTATTTCGCCATCGTCGCCTTCACCGAGGTGAAACCCTTGTGGCCCTTGTCGAAGTCCTTGCCGTACCAGTCGAAGATCCGGGAAATCTCGAGCTTGCGGGTCTGCGGGTTGTAGCGGTTGCGCGTGCGGTCCGAGAGGAAGCGCTTCATGCCGTCTTCCATCTGGGCGTCGAGGCGCTCGGCGGTAAACGCCTCGTTGCGCAGCATCGGGCAGCCGATCGATGCGCACACCACCGCGACGTGCACGCGCGGATCGTCGTAGACGCCGTCCTTGCGCAGCGTCTCGTGCTCGATCAGGTCGAGGTACGCGGGCTGGCCGAAGAGCGTGAAGAACTTGTCCTTCCACGGATTGCCGAACACGCTGCCGAAATCCTTGATCGAGGCGATCTTCGGATAGCGCGTGAGGATCTTCTCGATGGTGAACGCGTTGTACGCGTTGATCAGGAACGCCTGCTGCTGCGGCTTGCTCCACGTGTCGAACTCCGCCTTCGTGACCTTCTGGTAGTCGTCGAGCACCGATCTCAGCTGGGCGTGGTCGCGCGCGAGCCCGGCGTAGTCCACGCGCGAGGCGTTGCCCTCCTGCGTGTACTTCACGTGCTTCTTCAGCAGCTCGTCCCATGCCTTGTAGCCATGGTCGAGCGCGAAGGCCGAGGCGCTGAGGGCGAGCGCCGCCATCGCAAGAACATATCGCTTGATCATCGTCGTCACCTTTCAGTCGTCGCCATGGCTTTCGGCCGGAGCGTGGTAGGGGCGCTTGTCGCCCAGCCTGAACAGGGTGGCGAGCACGCTGCCGAGCCCCGCGTCGCCCCGCGTCCAGTCGTTGAACGCCTTGGCGAGCGCCATCTGGCCCTGCGTCACGCGCGAGCGCTTCCACACGCCGGCCACGTACTTGTTGGCTTCCTGCAGCGTCGGATAAGTGTGGATCGTGCCGAGGATCTTGTTCAGCCCGATGCCGTGGCGCATCGCCATCACCATCTCCGCGATGAGGTCGCCGGCGTGCTCGCCCGCGATCGTGGCGCCGAGGATCTTGTCGGTGCCGGGCTTGACCAGCACCTTCACGTAGCCTTCCGCCTCGCCGTCGGCGATCGCGCGGTCGAGGTCGTCCATGCCGTAGATCGCGACCTCGTAGGGAATTTTCTTCTCCTTCGCCTCGGTCTCGTTCAGCCCCACGCGCGCGACCTCGGGGTCGGTGAACGTGGCCCAGGGGATCACCGAATAGTCGACGCGGTACTTCTTGAAGCGTCCGAAGAGGCCGTTCACCGCGCAATACCACGCCATGTGCGACGCGGTGTGCGTGAACTGGTACGGGCCGGCCACGTCGCCGCACGCGAAGATGTTGGGATAGAGAGTCTCGAGGAATTCGTTCACCTCGACCGTCTTCTGCCTCGTGGTCGGGATGCCGAGCTCCTCGAGGCCGTAGCCCTCGGTGTTGGCCGCGCGGCCCACGGCGCACAGGATCTCGTCGCAGGCGATGCGCTTGTCCTTGCCCTCGTGCTCCACGACGAGCACCTTCTCGCCGTTCTCGACGCGCACCTCCTTCGCCTTGTGGCCGGTCAGCACCTCCACGCCTTCCCAGCGGAAGCGCCCCGCCACCAGCTCGGAGAATTCCGGATCCTCGCGGATCATGATGCGCGGCAGCATCTCGATCTGCGTCACCTGCGCGCCGAGCCGCGCGAACGCCTGCGCGAGCTCGCAGCCGATCGGGCCGCCGCCGAGGACCACGAGCCGCTTGGGCAGCGTGCGGATTTCCCACACCGTGTCGGAAGTGAGCGGTTTGGATTCCTTCAAGCCGGGAATCGGCGGGATGAAAGGGCGGGCTCCCGCCGCGATCACGATGGTCTTGGTGGTGAGCGTCTTCTTCGTGCCGTCGGCGAGCGCCACCTCCACGCTCCACGGCGAGAGGATCTTCGCGTTGCCCTGCAGGCACTCGACCCCGAGCTTCGCATAGCGCTCGGCGGAATCGTGCGGCTCGATCTGCTTCACCACTTTCTGCACGCGCTCCATCACCTCGGCGAAATCGAAATCCGCCGATGCCGCGCGGATGCCGAACTCCTTCGAGCGCTGGATGTGCGACAGCAGCTTGGCCGAGCGGATCAGCGCCTTCGAAGGCACGCAGCCGGTGTTCAGGCAATCGCCGCCCATCTTCGCCTTCTCGACGATCGTGACCTTCGCCTTCACCGCCGCCGCGATGTACGCGGTCACGAGACCGGCGGATCCGGCGCCGATCACCACCACGTTGCGATCGAACTTCGCCGGCTTCGGCCATTTCCCGTAGACCTTGCGTGCCTTGAGCGCGTCGATCACCTTCTTCGCCACCAGCGGGAAGACGCCCAGCACCACGAACGCGGCGACGAGCCCGGCGGAGATGCGGAACTGGCCGAGCTGCGTCCCCGCGTAGACGTAGGCGAGCGTGCCGGGCAGCATGCCGAGCTGGCTCACCCAGTAGAAGGTCCGCGTCTTGAGCGGTGTCAGGCCCATCGCGAGGTTGATGAGAAAGAACGGGAACGCGGGCACGAGTCGCAGCGCGAAGAGATAGAACGCGCCCTCGCGCTCGATGCCCGCGTTCAGGGGCTTCAACTTCTCGCCGTATTTCGACTGCACCCAGTCGCGCAGCACGTAGCGCGACGAGAGGAAGGCGAGCGTCGCGCCGATCGAGGAGGCGAAGGAGACGATCAGCGTGCCCCACAACAGGCCGAAGATGGCGCCCGCGACGAGCGTGAGGATCGCCGCGCCCGGCAGCGACAGCCCGGTCACGGCGACGTAGACCACGAAGAACGCGAGGCCGGTCTGCAGCGGATGCGCCTGGAAGTACGCCTCGATCGCCGCTTTCTGACTCTGGAAGTACTCGATCGAGACGTACTGCTTCAGGTCGAAGATGAAGAACGCGGCGATCATCGCGACGATCACTGCGAGGACGGCGAGCTTGCCTTTGTTCATGGCGGCTTCCTTACAGGAAAGTGGCGTGCAGGTCGACGCTCGAGCGCTTTCCGATGGCGGCGTAGTTCGCGTCGAGCCACGCCTTGCCGGTCATGCGCCCGCGCTGGTGCAGCTCCTGGAGGAAGCTCCAGTCCACCGAGAACTTGCTCGACACCGACAGATCGGCGAGCACCTTGTCGGCGCGCACCGAGTGCATCAGCACGTGCTTCAGCTTCCGGGCGAACTTTTCCTTGAGCCAGCCGTCCTCGAGCATCTTCTGCACGAACGCGATGGCGCGGAACTCCTTGATAAGCGCCGAGTTGAACGTGATCTCGTTCAAACGGTTCTCGATCTCGCTCGGGAGCTTCGGAACCCCGGGACGCTCGATCGGATTGATGTGCACGACGATCACGTCGCGCGAGACGGTGTAGTAGAACAGCGGATAGAGCGCAGGGTTGCCCATGTACCCGCCGTCCCAGTAGTAGCTGCCCTCGATCTCGACCGCCTGGAAGAGGAAGGGCAGGCACGAGGACGCCATCACCACGTCGACGCTCACCTCGGGCGTGGTGAAGATGCGCGCGCTGCCGGTCTCGACGTTGGTGGCGG
>JANPHA010000094.1:0-41023 GCA_031424255.1 Burkholderiales bacterium
GATGATGAACGAGTGGTTGAGGGTGCGCCCGCGCATGAACGCGAGCGGCGCGATCTCGATCGCGCCGCGCTCGAAGGCGCGGTTCACCTTGTCGTAGCCCATCAGGTCGTAGAGCGCGTCGTAGAGCGGGCGCAGGTACGGGTCGACCTTCGCCGCGAGATCGCCGGGAAGGAAGCCGAGCTTCTCGCCCGCCTCGACCGCGGGGCGCGTGAGCACGATGCGCTTGACCGAATCGCGCTCGAGCGCGTCCACTGCCGCGGCCACCGCGAGGAACGTCTTGCCGGTTCCCGCGGGCCCGACGCAGAAAGTGATGTCGTTCGCGCGCATCTGCTGCAGGTACTGCCCCTGCCGCGGCGTGCGCGCGGTCAACTCGGTGCGCCGCGGGATCATCAGCGCGGGCGCATCCTTGGCGGCATCGACGCGCGGGTGCGCGATCTCCACCAGCCCCAGCTGGATGTCCTCGACGTTGAGCTCGCGCCCGGCGTGGTCGTAGAAGCGGCGCAGCGCCTGCGCCGCCTGCGCCGCCTTGTCCCGCGCGCCGACGATGGCGAAGCGCTCGCCGCGCCGCGCGATGGTCACGTCGAGCGCGGTCTCGATCTGGCGCAGGTTCGCGTCGAGCGGTCCGCAGAGCGCGGCGAGCCGGGCGTTGTCGACCGGCCTGAAGACGACCTCCTCCGCCGGGGCGCGGCGCCGCGTGGCCAAGCTCGCTCAGGCCCCCGCGCGCTGCATCGGCGCCTTCAATGCCTCGTCGAGCGTGTTGAGGCTCTCGGCGAGGTGCGCGCGCGACTCCTTCGAGAAGGCGGGCTTCGACTGCGAAACGCGCAGCTCGGCGGAGAGCTGCAGCGCGTTCATGCGCATCAGGCTCCTCGCATCGGCCGGTGTGGCGCCGGACGGACGCAGCAGCACGGCCGCGACGCGGCGCAGGTGCTCGCGCTGCAGGTTGCGGCGCATCGGCGTGATCTCGCGCCCGCTCTTCAGCTCGCTCCAGATCGAGGCCTGCAGCGAGTCGTAGAGCTCGGAGAGCGCGAACACGTCCTTCGGGTTCTTCACCATGCCCTGGGACTCGACGATGCGGGTCGCCGTGACGTCGCTCATCACCTGGTCGAGCACGCCGCGCTGCATGTTGAGCACCATCTGCGGCGGGCTCACGATCGGCTGGTTGGTGACATGCGCGCCCTGCACCAGCGCATCGAAGTAATCGAGGCGGCTGTGCGGCAGGCTCGCGAGGAAGTCGGGCTTGAAGTTGAAACTGTCGATCGAGAACATGCCGTCCGAGAGGATCTTCAACGCCTCGCGTTGCTGGCTCGCGGGTATCGGCTGGAACGGCAGGCGTCCCGATCCGGCGCGGTCGCGCACCTGCACGATGCCGCCGATGTACTTGGTCGCCGGCGTGAGGCCGCGCTGCAATTGCTGGAAGCCCGCGAGGAAGCTGCGGCGCAGCGCGTCGTAGGTCTCGCCGGGGGCGAGCTGCTTGGTCTGCAGCCGGTCCCACAGCTCGCGCGAGAGCTCGAGGCGCTTGCGATAGTAGGCGAGCGGGTTATCTGAAAGATCGAAGACGTTCACCGTCGGGTCCATGCCCTGCGGCGAGCCGCCGATGAACGAATCCTCGTCGGTGCCGTAGGCGAGCCACGGATCCTTCGAGCCGCGCGCGGCGATGCGCTCGAGCTCCTCCTTGTCCTTGGTGCCGTCGAGCGGCTTGTAGCCGTACTCGATCGCCCAGTAGTCGTACGGGCCGAGGCCGGGGTGGACGTAGTCGGCCTTGCGCTGCCCTTTGAGCGGGATGTTGAACGGCGCGTAGTCCATCACCGAGCCGACGATGCCGTTCTGCCTGGTGAATTCCGGGTCGCTCAGCTGCTCGGCCGAGTAGATCGTCGACGAGCGGAAGTTGTGGCGCAGCCCGAGCGTGTGGCCGACCTCGTGCGTGATGACCTCCTTCACGTAGGCGTAGACGAACGCCTCCGCCTCGGGGCTGTCCGGCTCGAGCTCGCCGCGCGCTTCGAGGATGTCGAGCGCGAACTGCGCTTCCTGCGCGGTGGATTCGGCGAACGTGCAGGCGTCCAGTGCGTTGCCCGGGATGCCGGACAGCGCGGCGGCGGAATCCTGTCCGCTCATCGAGCGCGGCAGGTCCTCGACGATGAAGCGGCGGCTGCCGCGCGTGAAGACGTCGGTCATCAGGATGTCGGCATCGAGGATCTCGCCGGTGCGCGGATCGACATGGCTCGGGCCGATCGCGGGCCCGCCGTCGGAGGCGAGGTACCAGCGGATCTTCGCCTCCCCGGTGACGGCGCTGTCGGAGCTCGCGTCGTCGGGCTCGATCTTCGCCTGGATCGCATCCTTGAAGCCGATGCGCTCGAACGCCTTGTTCCATTCGAGCACGCCGTCGATCACCGCCTTGCGGTGCTTCTCCGGAATGTTCTTGTCGAGCCAGTAGACGATCGGCTTCACCGGCTCGGACAGCGCGGCGTTCGGATCCTTCTTCTCGAGGCGCCAGCGGTTCACGAAGTGCACCGTCGGCGTGGCCTTGAGGTCGTCGGAGAAATCGACGTGGCTCGAGGTGAAGTAACCCACGCGCTCGTCGGCCATGCGCGGGGTCATGGGAACCGGGAGCTTCGCGAACGTGTAGCGGTAGCCGAGGAAGAGGCTCCTCGCATCGGGCGTGTTCATCGGCGGCGAGACCTGCGCCGCCGGACTCGGCACCATCGGGGCCGCGGGCAGCTTGGGCACGGAGAAGTGCAGCGAGACGTTGAAGCCGGTGCCATGCTCGTTCGAATCCGACGAGACCAGGCTCGAGTTGCGGCCGTCGAGCGCATAGGGCACGCGGAACGCGGTTTCGAGCAGCGTGGAGGCGCCGGGGATGTCGTTCATCAGCAGCGAGTTCACTTCCAGCAGCACGCCCTTGGTGTCGGCGTTCGGCTGGCTCGCGATCGGCGCCGCGGCAATCAGGCTATCGGAGAAGCTCGACTTCACCGCACGCTCGGATGCGCTGCCTTCACGGGCGCGGAAGCGCAGGTTCTGCGCGAGCAGCTGCACGTGCCCGTTCACCTTCTTGAAATAGACCACTTGGCTCGCGCCCATCAGGCCGCCGATCACCATGCGCTCGCCGACCCCGTTGGTGCGCACCGTCGAGAAGTAGAACGGCTTGTCGAATTGCTCGGGCTTCACCTCGATCCAGGCCTTGTCGTCCTTCTGGTAGAGCGTGAAGAAGCCGGGAATCTCCTTCGCGTCCTTGACGACTTCCTTGAAGGGCTTGACCGCGGACTGCGGCTGCGCCGGAGCGGAGGCCGGCGCGCCGGGCGTGGTCGCCGAGGGCGGCGGCGTCAACGGCGCGGCGGGCGCGGGCTGCGCGGGCGCGGGATTCTGCGCCGTGGCGGTGAGGCTCACGCCGAGCGCCAGGGCGACCGCGGAACGCAGCAGGGTGCGGTGGGGAGAAGAACGATTCATCGAGAAGGCTCCTTCGTGATGCATCTCAGGGCGACGTTGCGAGGGGCTCGGCCGCAAGGACCACGGCGCCGCGCAAGCTGTGGGGATAGGCACGCGTGATCTCGAGATCGACGAAGTGCCCGATGAGCCTGCCGGGGCCGGCGAAATTCACCACGCGGTTGTTCTCCGTGCGCCCGGCGAGCTCGGCCGCATCTTTCTTCGCATGTCCTTCGACCAGCACGCGCTGGCGGGAACCGACCATCGCGTGCGAATACTCTTCCGAAAGCTCCTGCACGCGTTTCTGCAGGCGCTGCAGCCGTGCGAGCTTCATCGCGTGCGGTGTCGCATCCGCAAGACTCGCCGCCGGCGTGCCCGGCCGCGGGCTGTAGATGAAGCTGAAGGCGCCGTCGAAGCGCACGTCCTCCACGAGCTTCATCGTGAGCTCGAAATCCGCGTCGGTCTCGCCCGGAAAGCCGATGATGAAATCGCTCGAGATCGAGATGTCGGGGCGTGCCACGCGCAGGCGCCGGATGATCGAGCGGTACTCGAGCGCGGTGTAGTTGCGCTTCATCGCGGCGAGCACGCGATCCGAGCCCGATTGCACCGGCAGATGCACCTGCGAGACGAGCTTCGGGATGCGCGCATACGCGTCGATCAGGCGCTGGGTGAACTCGAGCGGGTGGGAAGTGGTGTAGCGAATGCGCTCGATGCCCTCGATCTTCGCGACCTGGCCGAGCAGCAAGGCGAAATCCGCGGCGCTGCCATCGGGCAACTCGCCCACGTACGCGTTCACGTTCTGGCCGAGGAGCGTCGCCTCCATCACGCCTTGCCGGGCGAGGTGGCGCACTTCAGCGAGCACATCCTCGAGCGGACGCGAGACTTCCTCGCCGCGCGTGTAGGGAACCACGCAAAAGCTGCAGTACTTGCTGCAGCCTTCCATGATGGACACGAACGCGGAGGAGCCTTCCACCCGGGCCGGCGGCAGGTGGTCGAATTTCTCGATCTCGGGAAAGGAGATGTCCACCTGCGCCTCACCCGTGGCGCGGCGGCGCGCGAGCAGCTCGGGAAGGCGATGCAGCGTCTGCGGGCCGAACACGAGATCGACGTAGGGCGCGCGCTTCACGATCTCCGCGCCCTCCTGGCTCGCCACGCACCCGGCCACGCCGATCAGCAGCCCCGGCTTCGATTGCTTGAGGGGACGCACGCGGCCGAGGTCGGCGAACACCTTCTCCTGCGCTTTCTCGCGCACCGAGCAAGTGTTGAACAGGATGAGGTCGGCCTCTTCCGGGCTCGAGGTGGTCTCGAAGCCGTCGGCGGCCGCGAGCACGTCGGCCATCTTCGCCGAGTCGTACTCGTTCATCTGGCACCCGAAGGTGCGAATGAAAACCTTCTTCACCTGGGTCATGCGTGTCCTGGATCGCGGATTTGATTCCGGGCAGGGCGTGAAAGGGACCAGGGAATTCTACCGGAAGGATGCCGGTGTCGGAGAACGCTGACAGTGAATGTAGCTACGGGTGTAACGGATGGTCCGGATGGATCACCCACGCGAGCCCACGCGGTGTCGGACGCCCGCCGCCGCTCGTAATCATTGGGCCAAGCGCGACGCCGTCCGGACCAAATCGCGCAACTGGCGATGCGCTCCGGTGCCACACCCGGTGTGCGAGGCGAACCGCCGGCACCATTTTCGAAACGACAGGAGAAGCCACATGAGCAAGAACAAGATCACGAGCAGCATCCTTGCCGCCGCCTTCATCGGCGCGATGGGTTCCGCTTACGCCCAGGGCAGCGCGGGAAGCGCCAATACCACCCCGAACGGGATGAACGCGAACGCGACGGCGACGCTTCCGGGCGCGAAGCCCAAGTGCCTGAATGCCCCGGTCAACAACGTCCCGAAGGGCTGCGCGCCCGACGTGACCAGCACGACCACGACGGGCACGCCGTCGGATAGCAGTGCCGACGTGTTGAAGCCGAGCGCGGATGCCAACGCGAGCGTCGGCATCGCGCCGGCGACAATGGATTCGTCCGCGACGTTGAAGCCGGGCACGGTCACGCCGCCGAGCGTGAACGGCTCGGTGCCGAAGATGAACGGCAAGTAACTGGCAGGAACAGGAAAAGGCGGGCCGGAAGGCCCGCTTTTTTTTCACATTCTGGCGGATACCGCCTCGCGGCTCGACGGATCGAGCGGCAAGTCGATGGTGAACACGCATCCGGTCCCCGGAATATCGCGCACGCTGAGCTTTCCTCCGCACGCCTCCACCGCCCGGCGCGAGATCGAGAGCCCGAGCCCCAGGCCGCTGCGATCGGTGTTGTGTTGCTCGAACGAATGGAATAACTTGCCCGCCACTCCCTTGGGCAAGCCGCCGCACTGGTCCTCGACATCGATCAGCACGCGGTCGCCCTTGGCGTACGCCGTGAGCGTCACGTGCGTGCGCGGGCGCGTGAACTTGAAGGCGTTCTGCAGCAGGTTCGAGACCGCAGAATAGAGCAGCTGCTTGTCGACGTGGATCGCCAATACCGGATCCACCGCGGCGACGGTGAACACGCACCCCTTCGATTTCGCTTCCAGGCTCGCGGCGACTTGCACTTCGGCGATGAACTGGCCGACGGCGACGTAGTCGAGCTGCGTCGATACGCCCGCCGCCAGGCGCACATCCGCGAGGGCATGGTCGATCAGGTCGCGCAAACCCACCAGGCTGCGATCGAGCACCGAGGAGGTAGCGCCGTTGATCGCGACCGCGCCTCCCTTGATCGCCGCGAACGACAGCATCGCGGTATTGAGGAAGTTGCGCAGCTCGTGGGCCAGGAATCCGAGCCGCTCGCTCATCGCGCGGTTGCCGATCTCCGACATCAGCTGGTCGCGCTGCCAGCCGAACTCGGTGACCGCGTCGGCGATCGCATCGTCCAGGCAGCAGTTGAGCGTATGGAATTCCCCGGAAGAAACCGGCGTGCCTTTCTCCACGGCGAGCTCGGTGACGGCCTGGCACAGGTCGCCGTAGTCGTAGACCACCTGGTCGACCGTGAAGCCCTGCCGAAGGAGCTCATGCCCATGCTTGGCCGCAGTGGTGGAGATTTCCGAAGAGACCTGCCGCTGGGCGGCGCCCGGGACCAGGAGGGTCTCCAGCGGATCGGCGGTTTGCGCGATGCGCAACGTCTCGATGAGCTGGCCCAGGAACAACGGGATTCCGTGCTCCATTTCCGTGGGTGTGGCGCGCGGCGCCGGCCTGCGGGCGACCTTCACCCGGCAGCGCTCGATCAGCTCCGCGCGATTCGTGTCGAGGAACTCGTGCAACATGCATCATGCCCATTCATGGGTGCCGGCCGGAGGCCGGCTGGTGCATCAAGTTACGCTCTTTCGCGGGCCCTGAATGTGCGCTGCCGCACACAGACGGGTGCGGCGCGGCGGCCCGATTTGCATGCGAGAGGCGATTGTCTTAACTTTGCGAATCCCCCCGTGAAGGAGAAATCCATGGAATTGCGACTGGCTTCGGCCGCCCTGCTGTGCGCGATGCTGGCGGGCTGCGCGGCCGACGGCGCGAGCGAGCAGCGGCGCCGCCCGACCGATGCCGATTACGTGACCGGCAGCCGCATTCCGCAGAAGGATAAATCCGGGGTCTCGACCATGACGCCCGAGGCGTGGGAGCGCGCGGCCGAGCAGGCTTCGCAGCCGCTGAAGCCGCGCTGATTGCTCACAGCGAGCAGGCCAACTGGCTGCCTTCCGCGGTCAGGGCTGTGACTTGCTGTCGCAGGGCCAGGATCGAAGCCCGGATGCGCGCCGATTCCTGGGGATCACCGGGGATCGAATCTTCCAGCACGGCGATTTTTGCCCGCAGTGAGGTGATCTGGCTGCGAATGGTCCGGCAGCGGGCCGGCTCGGCCGGCTGGGTCACGACGATCCTCACCGGAATCGAAGCCTCGCCGAACGCAATTCCCGCTCGCGCCATCTGGCACACGAAGCCATCGATCGATGCGGCCGGAGCGGGAAGCGTGAAGTCGAAGACGCAGGTGCCTCCAGGCACGACGCTGCCTGTGAGCGGCTTGGGCATGACATTGAACCGCGGATCGACCTGGAGCTCATACGGCTCGGCGGAAGTCCATGTGGTCGTGCCCGAATTGAACGCCGAGATCCGGATACGCAGCGTGCCGCCGCGAAGCACCGACGCGGGAATCGAATCATTGGCAAGGGTGGCATCGTCGCGCAGGGCGCCGCCACGGTTCCACGGATGCACTTCCTGGCGTGTCGACCAGAGGTTTGCATTTCCCCACTCGGTATCTTCGGGCGGCATGACGGCGCCGAGGCTTCTGCGTTCGGCGACGAGCGCGCCGATCTCGGCCTTCATTTCCGAAATCGCCACGAGGACGGCATCGCGCTGCGCCGGCGATGAGAAGGGGACGAGCGCGAGGGTCGGCGGCACGGGCTTTCCGCGCGCCCAGCATTCGAGCCGCGCGACGCCATAGCGCCGGATCGCGATCAGGTCCGCGATCTGCCGCGCCCGATTTGCCGCGCGCTCGTTCGGGGGCGGCGAGACCACATCGCCGGCGCACATGTAGCCGTAGGCCATCCGGTTCCTGACGAACGAGGGGTACAGGGTGAAGGTCGTGTGGATGTCGAACCTCGGATAGATCGCCTTGATATCGTTGTGCCCGAGCTTTTGCAGAAAGTGAATGTCGCTGTATGCCGCCTCGTTGATCGCGATCTCCATCAGCGACCTCAGCGCGACCGTGGCGAAGTTGTAGCGAACATCGGCGCCGTCCGGGGCGATTTTCGCCCTCGAGGCGGAAATCGCATAAACCGTATCGGCGCCGCACTGGAATGCCGCTTCCACGGGAATCACTTCGCGCACGCCGCCGTCCACATACAGGTCGTTGCCCATGGGGACCGGCGGGAAGAACGTCGGGATGGTGGACGAAGCGATCATCGCGTCGATGAGACCCACGCGAAGCGGAGCGGGCCGGGGAGGGTGAGCCACGAGACACGAATCGAGCCTGGCCTGGGCCGCATTCAGCTGCAGGTTCAGCGCCCTGAGCTTTTTGGCGACCATCGGCGTGCGCGGGAGGATGTCGTTCAGATCGGCGATGCGCTCGTTGATTTGCGCAATCTCGGATTCGTCCGCGGCGCACTCCGGCGGTGTGGAGACCCCGCTCGTGAAAGCGACACCATCGCGATTCAGCACGTCTCCCTTTTCCGTCACGTAGTGCAGATCGCCGGAACGCAGCCCGACCGCGGCCATGCGCAGCTTGTTGCCCTGCGCAGCCCACGCATTCACCAACGACAGGTCGAGGCTCGCGGTGGCCTTTGCGCGGGTCGGGTTGAGATTGAAGAACGCGGACTGCTGCGGAATCGTGTCGGCCAGCGACTCCAGTTTCGCGGCGAGATCCGCAACGTGAATTCCCAGGTTGATCATCGAGGCGATGCCGAAGGGAAAGGGCATCAGGTTCGCCGTGAATGTGCCCAACGCCTCGCTGGTCACCTGGTAAAGCTCGTTCAGCGCTCCGGTGGCGTTCAAGCGCGCCGCGACGGCGTCGAGCTCGGCGGGAATCAGCGCGCGCAACGAATCGTTGACGGCGAACTGCTGCTCCCACGAGTGCGGATTGAGCGCCGCAAAGTCGGTGAGATAGCGGCGCACGTAGCGTATCGGCCCCAGGTCTTCGAGCAGCCAGGGTTGCTCGGCGAAGAAGTCCGAATAGGTATCGAGCGAAAGCCAGATGGCGGTGAGCCCCGCCAGGCCCTGACCCGCGCCGCCCTCGCCTTCGCACAACTTCAGGCCGTTGACCGAACCGACCGAAGTGCTGCACACGATCTGGGGACGGATTCCCCGGTCGTAGAGGAAATGCAGCGCTCCGACTTCAAAATCGCCCTTCGAGCCGCCGCCCGACAGTGAGATCGCAATGGTCATGGCCTGCTCCTTGTGGTGTGAACGGTCCGGGGAAAGCGGGTGTTTCTTTCCGCGTCGAGCCGTTCAACAACCCAAACGGAATGCGCGCCAAAAGGACGCCACAGCCGGCAAGGCGTTCAGGCACGAGAACTGCGGCGTGGCGCGCGAGCGCGAACCGGCGCAGACTGCTCGCTTCGCGAACCGCAGGGAGCTTGGGCATGGTCAGCACGCCGCTCGACGTCGAGATCGTTCGCAGGGGAGGCGAGCGGCGCCTCTACACCTGGGCGGCCGCCATCGCCGCCCTCGTCGTATTCGCCGGGTTCGCGCGCACTTATTATCTGAAGAGCGCGTTCGGCACACCGGACCTGTCCACGTTGAAGCACGTGCATGGCGTGGTGATGACCGCCTGGTTCACCCTTTTCCTCGTGCAGGTGCGGCTCGTCGCCACCGGCCGCACACCGCTGCACCGCAAGGTGGGAACGTTCGGAGTGATCCTCGCAGCGCTCGTCGTGATCGTCGGCACCGCCACCGCGCTCGTGGCAGCGAAGGCCGGCTCGACCCCCGGGCCGCCCCCGCTCGTCTTCCTCGCCATCCCGCTCGGCGACATGCTCGTCTTTCTCGCGCTCATCTCGGCGGCGATCCTGTATCGCAGGCGTGGCGATTTCCACAAGCGGCTGATGCTGCTCGCCACGCTCAGCATCCTCACCGCTGCCATCGCCCGCGTTCCACTCGATTTCCTCGCTGCGGGCGGACTGCCGGCATTCTTCGGGACCACCGACCTTCTTATCCTCGGATGCGTCGCCTTCGACACGGTGAAGAACCGGCGACTTCATCCCGCGTTCATCGCGGGCGTGCTGCTGGTGATCGGGTCTCAGGTCGCGAGATTCCTCATCGCCGGAACGCCGCAATGGACCAGCTTCGCGCGGTGGCTTGTGGGTTGAGAGGCGGGAAATTCCACAGCGAGTAAGCTCGGGGAAGCGTCGTAAAGGAAAGCGCCCATGGCACGAATACTCGCTGATCGCCTGTCGGAAGCCTCTCGTGTGGCGTTCGTCGGGCGCGACAAGGAAGTGCGCTCATTGTCCGAGGCGGTGCAAGCGCCCGAACCGCCGTTCGCGGTCGCCTTCATCCGTGGCCCCGGCGGAATCGGAAAGACTTCGCTGCTGCGCGCGGTCCTCGATGCGCTTCCGAGGGATTACCTCAAGCTACGGCTCGATTGCCGCGACATCGAGCCGACGGCCCACGGCGTCCTTTCCGCGATCGCGGCATTGATCGGCATGGATGCGGAACGCACGGATATCGAAGCGCTGTCGCAGCGCCTGTCGAGCGGCGCAAGCCGAGGCGTCATCGCGTTCGACAACTACGATGCGTTCGGCCTTGCGGACTCGTGGCTTCGGCAGGCGTTGTTGCCCGCCCTGCCTTCGTCGATCGTGACGCTGATCGCGAGCCGCGGCCGGCCGAGCCCCGGATGGGCAACGGACCCGGGATGGTCCGACATGTTCCGCGAAGTGGAGCTGGGCGCGCTCGACGCAGCGCAATCCCTCACGATGCTTCGCGCGCGCGGCCTCTCCCAGGAGCGGGCGCTGCGCATCAACGAGTTCACGCGCGGCCACCCGCTGGCGCTCGAGCTGGCGGCCGCGGCCGGGCGCGCCCACCCCGACCTGCACATCGAGGACACCGCGATTCCGCACGTGGTGCAGCGCCTGACGGAAATGTTCCTGTCAGGACTCGATGCGCACATGGTCGAGGCGCTGGAAGCCTGCTCGACGGTGCGCCGCATCACGGAGCCGTTGCTCGCATCGATGCTCGAATCGCCCTCGAAGCGGGAGGAGTTCGACGCGGCGCGCAACCTGTCGTTCGTATCGGCCATGCACGACGGGCTGGTGTTGCATGACGTGATGCGGGACACGATTTCGTATGCGCTCGCCCAACGCGACCCGGCGCTGCACGCGAAGTATCGACTGCGCGCATGGCAGTACCTGACCCATCCGTCGCGCCGCAGCGCCAAGACCGTATGGCAATACACCGCCGACCTGCTGTACCTGGTGCAGAACCCGCACATCCGCAATGCGTTCTTCCGCCCCGGAGCGATGGATGTGTCGATCGCGCCGGCGCTGCGCGCCGACCGGGAAGAGATCGAGCGCATCTGCACCGGCACCGAGCCGAAAGAGTCGGCCTTCTGGCTGCTTCGCTGGCTCGAGCGCCATCCCGAGACATTCTTCGTGGCGCGCACCGCCCAGCATCGCGTTGCCGGCGTTCACATCACCTTCGAGCCCGGCCGTGTCGACCCCGCACTCCTGCGCGAGGATCCGATCACGGCGGCGTGGTGCGCGCACCTGGATGCGAATCCCGTGTTGCCGCATGAGCGCGTGCTCTTCGGCCGGCGTTGGCTCACTCGCGATATCGGTGAAGGCCTGTCACCGGTGCAGGCCGCCTGCTGGCTCGACTTCAAGCGGCTGTACATGGAAATGCGGCCCAACCTGCGCCGCGTCTACGCTCCGGTGATCGATATCGCCTGCTTCGCGCCGCTCGTGACGCCGCTCGGTTTCCAGCCGATCGCCGAAGCTCAGCTCACCTTGGGCGGATCGACGTACTACACGGCCATGCTCGACTTCGGCCCGACGAGCGTGGACGGATGGCTGAGCCGCGTGGTGGGCCTGGAGCTCGCCGCCGAGTCCGGTGCGCAGGCAAACGCAATTCCCGCCGCGCCCGCTCCCCGCAATGGCCCGTTTCTCACCTGGATCAACGCTTCGCGCGGCGAGGACGTGAAGCTCATCAGCGTCGGCGACGTGAGCTATTTCCAGTCCGACACCAAGTACACACGCGTCGTCGCCGAAGGCCGCGACTGGCTCATTCGCAAGACCATCAAGGAGCTCGCGGGAGAGCTCGACCCCTCGATTTTCCTGCAGATGCATCGAGCGACCATCGTGAACCTGGGCGCAGTGGAAAGCGTGGGGCGCGATGTGAAGGGCCACGTCGTGCTGCGCATCAAGAATCGCAGCGAGACGCTGACGGTGAGCCAGCCGTACGCGCACCTTTTCCGCGGCATGTAATCCCCCGCCGCGACCGCCACCGGTCGCGGCGCGAGAGACATCGCTCAGTCGTCGCGATCGTCGTCGTGCGTCTGTTTCCAGCGCGGCGTGATGTAGAGGGTTCCCTTGGCGCACGGCGTCCCGTCGGCGCGCGTATAGCTGCCGAACTCGTCGTGCACCCCGGCGCCGATGAGCCACGCAGGGCCCGCGCTCACATAGCCGCGCAGGACGGCGTCGCCGTTCCTGTCGTCGCGCCGCCCGCCCACCCGGGCAGTGAAAGGCAGCGAGCCCGTCACCACGTAGTCGGCCTGGATGTGCGTCCAGTTCGGCTCGATGCCGACGGCGTACACCAGGACCTGGGCATCGACGCTTCCACTCACGTCTCCGGACACTGGACCCGAGAACGTGAACACGTAAGGGGCAGGTCCGTTATGGGCGAAGCATTTGTCGAAGTCGACTTCGAAGGGCTTGGCGCCGCCGGCAAGGGCCGCGCTCGAGCCGAAGGCCAACAGCAGTGCGCCGGCAAGGAGCGCAGGGTTACGCGTCGTTCTCATGGGCTTTCCTCGGTGGTTGGGGTTGCAACAACCCCACCTTAGGCGCGCCTGTTCCGCCCTCCCAGCGACTTCCGACGCAACCCACGGATCGGCGACGAAACCCAAAATCGCCCGACGATCGTCTTCTTCGTCACAAGAAACCGATCGAGATCCACGGGACCGCGGCCACGACGATGAGGCCCGCTACGAGCGCAAGTAGATAGCCGACGATCGGCCGCATGCCTTCGTCGGGGTTGACCTTGCCGATGGCGCACGCGGCGTAATAGCCCACGCCGAACGGCGGCGCGAAGAGGCCGACGCCCATCGCGAGGACGACCACCATCGCGTAGTGCACCTCATTGACTCCCATCTGCCGGGCGATCGGGAAGAGCAGCGGGCCGAAGAGCACGATGGCTGGGATGCCTTCGAGCACGCTCCCCAACACGATGAACGCGACGATGGACACCGCGAGGAACGTGAACCTGCCGCCGGGCAGGCCGCCCATGAATTGAGCGAGGTCGCGGGAGAAGCCCGATTGCGTGAGCGCCCACGCCATGCCGGTCGCCGCGCCGATGATCAACAGGATTGCCCCTGAGAGAGACGCGGTCTCCACGAGCATCGGCATGAGACGCCGCCAGTCGAACTGGCGATAGATCAAGAGTCCCGCGAGGATGCAGTACACGACGCCGATCGTGGAGACTTCGGTCGCTGTCGCGACGCCTTCGACTACCGCCGCCCGGATGACGAAGGGCAGCGCCAGGGCCGGCAGCCCGATCAGGAAAGTGCGCCCGATTTCGCCCCAGGCGGCGCGACGCACCCCGCTGAGATCGTCCGTGCGATAGCGGAAGCCCACGACCGTGCACAGCGCGAGACCCAGAACGACGGCCGGCAGGAGACCGCCGGTGAAGAGGGCTGCGATCGACACGCCGGTAACCGATCCGATCGTGATCAGTACGAGGCTCGGTGGAACGGTCTCGGTCTGCGCTCCCGTTGCCGAAAGCAGCGCGACCAGGTCGCCCGGCTTGGCTCCCCGCCGCTGCATCTCGGGAAAAAGCACCGGCGCGACGGCGGCCATGTCCGCCGCCTTGGAGCCGGAGATGCCGGAGACCAGGTACATCGCACCGACCAGCACATACGAGAGGCCGCCGCGCACATGGCCGATGATGCTCGCGAGGAAAGCGACCATCGCGCGCGCCATGCCGGTCATCTCGATCAGCAGCCCGAGGAACACGAAGAGCGGAACGGCGAGCAGGATGAGGTGGCTCATGCCCTCGTCCATGCGACCGACGAGCACACCTGTCGGTACTTGCGTAGTGAAGACGAGGAAGCCGAACGTGCCGAGCCCGAAGGCGAACGCGATGGGTACGCCCGCAAGCACGGCCGCGCCGACGAGCCCGACGAAGAATAGGAGCAGGTTGGCGTTGCCGAGCCCGCCCAGGATCGGACGCGCCAGCCAAAGCGCCGTCGCGATCGCCCCAAGCAACGCTAGCGCCATCGCTTCCTGCTTCCAGCGGCCGAACAGCACGAATCGGAGCATTGCCATGAGCGCCATGAGTCCGAAGCCCACGGGCAGCGCGGCGGCGCGAAACGCATTCGAGATTTCCAGGGCCGGCGTGGTGATCATGCGTTCGTCGGCCGCGTACTCCAGCGCGAATGGCAGCACGGCGAGGAGGAACAACAACGGCGCGATGAGGCCAAGCGCTTCGAGAAATGCCCGGAAGGACGGCCCTCCGACCGCCACGAAAGCGGTCATGCGCATATGGCTGCCATTGCGGAAGGCGACGGCCGCGCCGAACATCGCGAGCCAGAGGAAAAGGATCGAGGCCAGCTCGTCGGACCAGACGAGCGGCGCATGGAACACATAGCGGGCGGCGACCCCCGAGAAGAGGATCACCGTTTCCGCGACGACCAACAACGCGGCAAGGACCTCGGCGGAGCGCCCGAGGAAGGCGTCCAGGATCTCGGCCGCGCGTCTCACTACGTCAGTTTGCCGGAATACTTCTCGAGCAGCATCCACGCCTCGTTGCCGTACTTGCCCTTCCATTCCTCGTAGAACCCGGCTTTGCGAAGCTTGTCGCGGAACGTGTCGGTCTTTGCCTGGTTGAAGACGAGGCCCTTGTCGGTGAGCTCCTTCTGCAGGCTCGCATTGAGCTTCGCCACGTCGGCGCGCTCGTTCACCCCCGCCGCGTTGAAGTGTTTCGCGACGATGGAGCGCAGTTCGGCGGGAAGCCGCTCCCACGCTTTCCCGTTCGCCAGGAACCAGAAGCCGTCCCACATATGGTTCGTGATCGAGCAGTACTTCTGCACTTCATAGAGCTTCGCGGTCTGGATGATCGCGAGGGGATTCTCCTGGCCGTCGACGATCTTCGTCTGCAGCGCCGAATAGACCTCGGCGAAGTTGATCGAGGCGGGGGAAGCCTCGAGCGCCTTGAACATCGACGTCCACAAGGGCGACACCGGGACCCGTATCTTGAAGCCTTTCAGGTCATCGGCCGCGTTGATGGGCTTGCTCGAGGAGGTGATTTGCCGGAAGCCGTTGTCCCAGATCCTGTCCATCGGGACCAGCCCCGCCTTCGAGATCTGGGCGCGCACATAGGCTCCCAGGTCGCCGTCGAGGGCCTTCCACACCGCGTCGTAATCCGCGAACGCGAAACCGATTCCGGTGATCGAGGTCGCCGGGACCAGCGTCGAAAGGATGAGGCCGGACAGTGTGAAGAACTCCAGCGCGCCCGAGCGCAGCTGGCTCAACATGTCCGTGTCGGATCCGAGCTGGTTGCTGGGAAATACCTGTATGTCCACCCGGCCTTTCGTCTCCGCGCGAATCGCGTCGACCATTTCCTTCGCGCGGATGTTCATCGGGTGCGTCACCGGCAGGTTGTTCGCGTATTTGTAGCTGAACTCCGCCTTTTGCGCATACGCGCCGCCGAGCGGCAACCCGACGGCGGCACCCGCAGCCGTGATCCTCAGGAATTCGCGTCGTTTCATTTCCGTTTTCTCCCCTTCGACATGGGACTGAATTGCTTGCGCAGCGTCGGCAGCCCGACTCCGAGCGCCTCGAATCCGCCGTCGGCCGCGAGCGTCTGGCCGTTAATGTAGCTCGCCTCGTTGCTGCAGAGGAAATAGACCGCGGCCGCGATCTCCCGGGGCGTGCCGTAGCGATTGAGCGGGATGGTGTCATAGTAGTCCTGGCGGATGGCGACGCTATGCACGAGTGTCGCCATCGCCGTGTCCACAGGGCCGGGGGCCACGCAGTTCACGCGGATGCCGACCGTGCCAAGCTCTGCCGCGTACTGCTTGGTAAGGTGCATGAGCGCCGCCTTGCTCGTACCGTACGCGACACGCAGCGTGCTTGCGCGCAGCCCCGAGATCGAAGCGATGTTCACCACGGCGCCGCCGCCCCCCTTCATCATGATGGGAGCGCACGCATGCGTGCAGATGAATGCGCCGCCCAGGTTCACCGCAAGCACCCGTTGCCATTCGCGGATCGACGTTTCCAGTATCGGCTTGAAGACCGCGATGCCCGCGTTGTTCACCAGTGCGTCGATGCGCCCGAAGGATTTCGCGATTTGCCTGATCGCGGGATGGACCTGCGCGGGATCGGACACGTCGCAGACGAAGGGCAGCACGCGCTCCGGATCGTGCAAGCGCTTGACGGTGGCGAGGAGCGTCTTGCGATCGATGTCGAGAAGTGCCACGCGATAGCCTTCCTCGAGGAAACGTTCCGCGACCGCGAGGCCGATTCCGCGAGCCCCACCCGTTACGACGGCGACAGGAGCGTCGGATTTGCGTTGTCGTGGCATAGGCGTGCCCGTGTGCGAAGGGTCCGGTAGTTGGATCGTTCCGGATATTCGCATATCCACCGGGGGCGGCAGAAACGGGGATGTGCTTATGCCCTGGGGGGATCTGGATCGTAAGTGGACAACCCGTTCGGCGCGAGTGTCACCTGTGTCTCAGGTACGGACTGTCACCTATGTGCTCAGTCCATACCGTTGAATGAGTGGTGGCGAGTCAGGGATTTGAACCCCGGACCAACGGATTATGATTCCGCTGCTCTAACCACTGAGCTAACTCGCCAAATAGCCCAATATTTTCGGTGATTTGCGCTCTGGGGTCAAGGAAAGAGCTGCGCTTACCTGAGCTTGAGCGGCTCGTCGATCGCAAGGGTCGCCGCATCGAAGAAGGAATCGCGCAGCGATTTGTCGATCTCGAGCAGGCGCGCGATCTTCGCGATGTAGGCCTCGTCGAATTCCGTCGGGCCCGCGGGAAAAAGCGAGAAGTAGATCGTGAGCACGGCGACATCGCTTCCGAGGGACGACGGATGGATCGTGTCGCCGTAGAGCTTCGTGCGCTTGTCTTTCGACAACACGCGCAGCCACGCCTCGCCCACCGGGATCAGGATGCCGTCCACCGCCTGTGCCGCGACGCGATAGGACTCGACCACGGCGGAAAAATCTCTCTGCCGGTCGGACGATGCCCAGACCATGTAGAGCGCGGGCCGCGCGCCCGCCGCGCGAATCAGCGGCGCGAATCGCTTGGTGAATTCGACGAGATGCTTGCGCGATTCCGGTGACGCGGAAGGGCCCTGCTGCAGCACGACCACGTCCCACCCCTTCGCGATTGCGGCCGCGGCGCCGCCATGATTCCAATGATCCTCGAGGCTGTACGACGGGAACGTGACCGATTCGACCACGACGTCCTTGCCCATCGCGCGCGCGAGCTTCGCGACGCGCGCGGGAATGTCGGTGGTGTAGGTGAGGCTGTTGCCGATAAAGAGGATGCGGCGCGGAGGGTTCGCTTCCGCGTGCGCGGCCGTGATCACCGCGCATAGCAATAGCAACGAGGCTGTTATCGCGCGCAACATGAATCGAAGTCTAGCGGCCCGGAATCGCGGCAGTGTTACCGATTGTGCAATTTACACATTGAAACGGAAGTGCATCACATCGCCATCCTTGACGATGTACTCCTTGCCCTCGACGCGCATCTTGCCCGCCTCTTTCGCAGCCGCTTCGCCCTTGAGCTTCACATAGTCGTCGTACGCGATCACCTCCGCACGGATGAAACCCTTCTCGAAGTCGGTGTGGATCGCGCCCGCGGCCTGTGGAGCGGTCGCGCCCTTCTTCACCGTCCACGCGCGCACTTCCTTCTCACCCGCGGTGAAGTAGGTCTGCAACCCGAGCAGGTCGTAGGTCGCGCGAATCAATCGATTGAGGCCCGGCTCCGTGAGGCCGGTGTCGGCGAGGAAAATTTCCTTCTCCTCGCCCGAGAGGTCGGCAATCTCCGCCTCGAGCTTGGCGCAGATCGCGACCACCGGCGCGCCTTCCTTCGCCGCGTACGCCTTCACGCGATCGAGGAGCGCATTGTTCTCGAACCCCTTCTCGTCGACGTTGGCGATGTAGATCGCGGGCTTCGCGGTGAGCAGCGACAGGGGCTTCAGGAGCGCCAGCTCGTCGGCCGTGAGGCCCATCGAGCGCACCGGGTGAAAGCCGTCGAGCGACTTCTGCACTTTCTCGAGGAGCACCACGAGCTTCGCGGCCTCCTTGTCGCCCGAGCGCACCGTCTTTCCATGCCGGTGGATCGCCTTCTCGACGCTCGCCATGTCGGCGAGCGCCAGCTCGGTGTGGATCACCTCGATGTCGTTGATCGGATCGACCTTGCCGGCCACGTGGATCACGTTGTCGTCGGAGAAGCAGCGCACGACGTTCGCGATCGCATCGGTCTCGCGGATGTTCGCGAGGAACTGGTTGCCGAGGCCTTCACCCTTCGACGCGCCCGCGACCAGGCCCGCGATGTCGACGAACTCCACGCTCGCCGGCAGGACCTTCAGCGGCTTCGCGATCGCGGCGAGCTTCTCGAGGCGCGCATCGGGAACCTCGACCACGCCCACGTTCGGCTCGATCGTGCAGAACGGATAGTTCTCCGCGGCGATGCCAGCCTTGGTGAGCGCGTTGAACAGGGTGGACTTGCCCACGTTGGGCAGCCCGACGATTCCGCATTGGAGGCTCATGGTTTCTTCGCTTCGGGGGATGGCACTTCAACTTGTTCCGGCTTCGGTGCGGTGTGCAGCCACGTCATCGCATCGGTCATGCGGCCGGTGGCGATGCGCGGCAGCAGCTCGAGACTGCGTTCGAACGCCGGATCGATAACTTCCTGCTCGACCTTGCGCGCCTTGTCGAGCACGTAGTCGCTCACGAGATCCTTGTGGCCCGGATGCCCGATGCCGATGCGCAGGCGCCAGAAGTCCTTCGTGTCGAGCGCCTCGGCGATGTCGGTGAGGCCGTTATGGCCGCCGGTGCCGCCGCCGCGCTTGAGCTTGACCGTTCCCGGCGGCAGGTCGAGCTCGTCGTGCACCACCAGCATCGAAGCCGGCTCGATGCGATAGAAGCGCAGCATCGCGGCCACGCTGCGGCCGCTCTCGTTCATGAACGTGTTGGGCTTGAGCAGCCAGAAATCGCGGCCGCCTTCCTCGATGCGCGTGGTCCATCCGGAGAATTTCGCCTCCTTCGACCAGTGCGCGCGCTTCGCCGCGGCGATCGCGTCGACCCACCAGAAGCCCGCGTTGTGGCGCGTCCGCTCGTATTCGCGCCCGGGGTTTCCGAGGCCCACGATCAACCTGATGTCATCCATTTCATTCTCGGGCACGGAAACAAAACGCCCGCCGGGGATACCGGCGGGCGCCCGTCCCCGCTAGGGGAAAAATTACTTCTTCGCTTCCTTCATGTTCTTCTTGTCGTCCTTCACGGTCGGCTTGCTTCCGCCGCCTGCGGCTCCGCCGCCACCACCCTCCTCCTCCACCTTCTTCTGCGCCACGGTCGGCACATCCGCCGCCGACGGGGCCACCGTCGTGGCCGCCAGCTCCGCCGCTTCCTCGTCCGCCGTCATCACCTTCGGGATCACGATGGTGGCGACGGTGGGATCCTCGTCCTTCGGCACGATCGCTTCCACGCCCTCGGGCAGCTTCACCGTCGAGAGGTGCAGCGAGTGTCCCGCCTGCAGCTGCGAAAGGTCCACCTCGATGAACTCGGGCAGGTTCTTCGGCAGGCAGGAAATGTCCAGCTCGTTCATCACGTGCTGCACCAGGCCGCCCGCGACCTTCACGCCGGGAGAGATCTCGGCGTTCACGAAGTGCAGCGGCACGCGCACGTGGATCTTCTTGTTCGCGTCGACGCGCTGGAAATCCGCGTGCAGGATGAGCGGGCGGAACGGGTGCATTTGATAGTCGCGCAGCAGCGCCTGCGTCTTCTCGGACCCGATCTCCATGTCGAGGATCGAGGCGTGGAAGGCCTCGTTCTTCAACTTGAACCACAGGTCCTTGTGATCGAGCTGGATCGGCTGCGCGTCCTTGCCGGCGCCGTAGAGAATGCCGGGGACTTTCGACTCGCGGCGCAGGCGGCGGCTCGCACCCGTGCCCTGAACGCTCCGCGGTTCGGCTTTGACTGAGATTTTCATGTTCACTCCAGGTTGCAGCGGTGGCCCGCGACCAGGCGCACCGCGATATCGAGGGAAGTCCCCTCAGTTGCTTCACTACTCCACGAACAAAGAGCTCACCGAGCTCTCCTCACAAATCCTGCGCACCGTCTCCGCCATCAGCGAATCGACGCTCACCTGGCGGATCTTCCTGCATGCCTCGGCCTCGGGCTTCAACGCGATCGTGTCGGTCACCACCAGCTCGTCGATCACCGATTTCTCGATGCGGCTGATGGCCGGCCCCGAAAGCACCGGGTGCGTGCAATATGCAACCACGCGAACGGCGCCCTGCTCCTTCAACGCGTCGGCCGCCGCGCACAGCGTGTTCGCCGTATCGACCATGTCGTCCATGATCACGCAGGTGCGGCCGTTCACGTCGCCGATGATGTTCATCACCTTCGCGACGTTGGGCCGCGGACGGCGCTTGTCGATGATCGCCAGGTCGCTGTCGAGCTGCTTCGCGATCGCACGGGCTCGCACCACACCGCCCACGTCGGGCGACACCACCACGAGATTCTTGTAGCCGTGCTTCCACAGATCTCCCAGCAGGATCGGCGTCGCGTAGACGTTGTCGACCGGGATGTCGAAGAAGCCCTGGATCTGGTCCGCGTGCAGGTCCATCGTCAACAGCCGGTTCACGCCGGCCACCGTCAGCATGTTCGCCACCACCTTCGCCGAGATCGCCACCCGCGCGCTGCGCGGCCTGCGGTCCTGGCGCGCGTAGCCGAAATACGGGATCGCGGCCGTGATGCGCGCGGCACTCGAGCGGCGCAGCGCATCGACCATGATCATCAGCTCCATCAGGTGATCGTTGGTCGGCTCGCTCGTGCTCTGCAGCACGAAGACATCCTTGCCGCGGACGTTCTCGAGCAGCTCCACCATGATCTCGCCGTCGCTGAACTTCGACACCGTGGCCTTGCCGAGCTGGATGTTCAGGTGCTTCGCCACCTTCTGCGCGAGCTTCGGGTTGGCGTTGCCCGTGAACAGCATCAGGTTGTCGAAGGCCATCGATGGCGATCTTTCGGCTCACTCACATCAAAATCGGGCAGGGGAGGAAGGACTCGAACCCTCGTATGCCGGAATCAAAATCCGGTGCCTTAACCAGCTTGGCGACTCCCCTTCGGAACCACTCTCGACTACGCGCGCAGGGGATGGTGCGTCAGTCCCTGCGCGATGAATCCCTGCATCGAACCGGGCAGTTCGCCCAGCACGCGCTGCGCGGCCTCGCGGCTGTCGTACCCGGCGAACACGCAGCTTCCGGACCCCGTCATGCGCGCATCTCCCCGGCGCCGGAGCCACTCGAGGTGCTCGCGGACCGCGGGGAAGCGGGCAGTAACGACGGCTTCCAGGTCGTTATGCCAGACCCGGTTGCCCCCGAAGGTGGAGCTTTCAGCTGGCTGCGCCGAAAAGTCTTCCATTTTAAGGGGTTCGGTGTTTCTGGTCAATTCCGACGCGGCAAAAACCGCGTGCGTCGGCACCACGACCGGCGGGGTCAGCACCACGTACCAGCGCGGCGGGACCGCGATGGCCGTCAACCGCTCCCCGGCGCCCTCGACCCATGCCGGGCGCCCGAAGATGAAAAAGGGCACGTCGGCCCCGAGCTCGAGGCCCAGAGCGCGCAAGGCGCCCTCTCCCATGCGCGTGTCCCAGAGCCGGTCGAGCGCCATCAGCACGGTGGCCGCGTCGGAGCTGCCGCCGCCCAGGCCGGCGCCCATGGGAATCTGCTTTTCGAGCTCGATATCGGCTCCGAGCCGCGTGCCACTCGCCTTCTGCAGCAGTCGCGCCGCGCGCACCGCGAGATCCTGCTCGGGCGCGACCCCGGCCAGCTCATTCGCTCGCACGATCTGCCCGTCGTCGCGGATGCGCAGGCGCACCCGGTCGCAGCGGTCGATCAGCGTGAAGACACTCTGCAGCAGGTGATAGCCGTCTTCGCGGCGGCCGATCACGTGCAGGAAGAGATTCAGCTTCGCGGGCGCGAGGTAATCGGGGCCGGGAAGCAGCACGGCGCTACTCCGCGAGCGGCTGGTAGGTGTCCACGACGAGCTTCACCGTGACGTCGCCGCGTGTCGCGGTGATGCGTTTGGCGAGCTGCACCGCGCCCGCCGGCTGCGTCTCGTCGACGGTGAATTTCCACTCGGACGGCGCCTGCGCGGGCGCCTGCCCGTGAAGCCACGCCGCGAGCAGCGCAGGATCGAGCGCCACGCCGAGGATCCGCCCGGTGAGCGCCTGGAAATCGGGAGCCTCCTGTGGCGTGCCCCCGGCCTGCAACAGCGTGGCGCCGTGGGGGGAAGACTCGATGCGGGCGACCTCGTTGCCCAGGGGAGAGGCGATGACCCAGAGGTCCGACCCCTTGCGGCGCGTCCAGCGAAGCTTCGCGATCTCGCTGCGCTCGCCCTGGCGGATCGCGATGCGCCCGCTCATCTCGAACGCTTCGGGAATGGAGGCGAGCTGCGGAAGCGGGGGTGGCGGCGAGAGCGTCGCGCAGGCGCCGAGCACGAGCGTGAGGGCGAGCGCCGCGCAGCGCGGGATGAGGGCGCGCAAGCGCGAAGCGCGCGTACCGGTCAGGGCCGGTACTTCTGCATCACCGCGAGCAACGACTCGTGGTTCGGATTCTCGGTGAGCGCCGCGCGCCAGATCTTCTGCGCCTCGTCATGCTGGCCGCTTCTCCACAGCGCCTCGCCCAGGTGCGCGGCGATCTCCGGATCGGGGCGCGCGGTGTAGGCGAGCTGCAGGTGCTTGAGCGCTTCCGACACGTTGCCCATGCGGTAATACACCCAGCCGAGGCTGTCCTGGATGAACGGGTCCTCGGGCGAGAGCTTGAAGGCCTTCTCGATCAGCTCCTTCGCCTCGGAGAGCCGGTTGGTCTTCTCGGCGAGCGTGTAGCCGAGCGCGTTGTAGGCGTGCGCATAGTCGGGCTTCATCGCGATCACCTTGCGCAGGTCCGACTCGAGCACGTCGAGCTTGTCGATGCGCTCCGCGGCCATCGCGCGGTCGTAGACCAGCTCGTACGAATCGGGATACTTGCCCACCGCCTGCGTGAGCATGTTGTAGGTTTCCTTCCACTCCTTGGCGTCACGCAGAAGCTGCGCCTCCACCTGGATCATCTGGATGTTGTCGTCGGGCGAGCGTGGCTCGATGCGCGACAGATATTCGCGCCCGGCCGCGAGGCCCTGCTGCCTGGCGATCAGCGTCGCGATCTTGAGCTGCGCGCGCACCCAGTCGCCGCTCTCGACCTTCTGGTACCAGTTGATCGCGTCCTCGTAGCGCTTGAGGCCCTCGGCAGCCTGCCCCATGCCGAGATAGATCGACGCCGGCTCGCGATAGCCCTGCTTCAGCGCGCGCGTGAACGCGATCTCCGCGTCGGCGAAATCCTCGAGCTGCAGCGACAGAAGCCCGATCGCGTAGGAGGCCTGCGGGTCGTTGCGCGAGAGCTTCTCCACCTCGCGGAACTGCTCGCGCGACTCGGCGAGCTTGCGCTCCCCGGCGAGCTCGCGCCCGAGCTGCATGCGCACGTCGATCGACGCCGGGTTGGCGGCGACGAACGCCTGGTAGAACGGGATTACCTCGGCGGGAGCGGCCTTGCGCAGGATCTGCGCCTTGAGGATGGCGCCCTGCTCCCACGAGGGCCTGATCTCGAGCGCCGCGTCGGTCTCGTTGGTGGCGAGGTCGGTCTTGCCGGCCACGAGCGCGGCAACACCGATCGCGTAGTGGGCTTCGGGCAGCGCGAGATACGGGGCGCTCACGACGCTGGTAGCTTCGAGGACGGCGGGCTTGTCCGGAAACTTGCTGAACAGATGCGAGAGCTGCATGAGCAGCGCGCCGCGATTCGTGCTCTTCTCGAGGATGCCTGCGACCAGGACGCGCGCCTTGCCGAGCTCGCCCTCGTTGGCGAGCAACGCCGCCATGATCTCGCGGGCGAGCGTGGACTCGGGATCGAGCTCGAGCAGCAGCGTGGCGCTTTCGAGCGCGGGGCCGAACGCGCGCGCGCGGATCGCGGTCTCGACCGCGCGGCGCGCGATCTGCGGATCCTTCAATTCGCGGGCGAGGCGATGGAAGATGGCGAGCGAGCCCTCGATATCGCCGCGCTGCGCGGCGATTTCAGCGACCAGGAATTCGAAGAACGCATCCGACGCCGCGGAGCTGTCCTCGACCGCGGCCTCGTCGTCGGCATCTTCCTGCGCGGCCACCGGCCCCGACACCGTGAAGAATACCGCCGCCACGAGCCCCAACCACCACTTTTTTCCCGCCATGTTTTCGTGCTCCCTGCCGCGCGCCAGAAGCGCCGCCGTCAGCAACTATCATAGAACGATTCCACGCTTTCCACCCGTGCTGTAGCTGATTCCTTCGGACGTGCGTAGGAACGCTCCGGCAGGCGGCAGCCACGTATAATCGTTGCGAAAGTCCTTATATTTCCTCACATTTCCGCAACTTCCACGATGCCGGAACTCCCCGAAGTCGAAACGACGCGGCGCGGACTGCTCCCCCACCTGCTCGGCCGGCGGATTACGAACGTAGTTGTTCGCAATCCGAACCTGCGCTGGCCGGTTTCGCGCAACCTCGACCGCAGCCTGCGCGGCGCGGAAGTGCTTGCCATTCGCCGCCGCGGCAAGTACCTCGTCTTCGACTTTCCCCGGGGCCACCTGCTCGTGCATCTCGGCATGTCGGGGCGGCTCACGATCGTGCCCGACGGCCTGCTCGCGAAAACCCACGACCATGTCGACGTGCGCCTCGAAGGGCAGAAGATGCTGCGCTTCACCGACCCGCGGCGCTTCGGCTCGATGCTCTGGGTGAAGGGCCCCGCGGAACGCCACGCGCTGCTGAAGGGCCTCGGCCTCGAGCCCCTCGATGACGGCTTCAGCGGCAAGGCCCTGCACAAGCTCTCGCGCGGCCGCAAGGTCGCGATCAAGCATTTCCTGATGAACGCGCGGATCGTCACCGGCGTTGGCAACATCTACGCGTCGGAAGCGCTCTTCCACGCCGGCATCCATCCGTTGCGAAGCGCCGGGCGGATTTCGCTCGCGCGCTACGAGCGCCTGGCACACTCCATCCGCGCGACGCTCGAGCGCGCCCTCGCGGCCGGCGGCACGACGCTTCGCGATTTCGTCTCGGCCGACGGCAAGCCCGGATACTTCCAGGACGAGGGCGCCGTCTACGGGCGCGAGGGGCTCCCCTGCCGAGCGTGCGCCACGCCCATCCGCGCGCTTCGCCAGGGACAACGTTCCACGTTCTACTGCCCCACATGTCAACGCTGAAAACAAGCGCGCCTGCGGCACTGCCGTCGCGCGTTTTCGAGAGCACCCTCGCGGAGCTCAAGCAATGGCGCGAGGCCACGGCCGAATGCCTGACCGAGTTCCGCCGCTGGGCGATGGTGAACCGCATGCTCGACGAGCACACCGCCTCGCGCCTCGCGCACCTCGAGCGGCGCCTGCTGCAGGATCGCCTGACGATCGCGTTCGTCGCCGAATACTCGCGCGGCAAAAGCGAGCTCATCAACGCGCTTTTCTTCGCCGACCTCGGCGTGCGGCTGCTGCCCGCGGGCGCCGGCCGCACGACGCTGTGCCCGACGGAGATCCTCTGGGATCCGGCGCGGCCGCCCTCGATCCGCCTGCTGCCGATCGAGACGCGGCTCAAGCCGAAGGCGCTGCGCGAGTACATCGCCGACCTCGAGAGCTGGAAGGAAGTGCCCCTCGAGCCCTCGCAGCCCGAATCGCTCGCGAAAGCGTGCGAGGTGATCGCCGAAGGCGTGGAAGTGCCGGGCCCGGTCGCGGTGAGCCTCGGCCTGGCGACCGAGGCCGAGGGGCGCGTGCTGATTCCGCGCTGGCGCTACGCGCTCATCAACTTCCCCCACCCGCTGCTGGCCAACGGGCTCGCGATCCTCGATACGCCCGGGCACAACACGCTCGGAGCCGAGCCCGAGCTCACCGTGCATCGCGTGCCCGACGCCGCGGCGATCGTGTTCATGCTGGCGGCCGACGCGGGCGCCACGCGCACCGACCGCGAGCTGTGGCTCGAGTACATCGCGCCGATTCACGGCCTGGAGAAGACCTGCTTCATCGTGCTGAACAAGATCGACGGGCTGCGCGACGGGCTGAAGACCGAGTCGCACGTGCTGGTCGAGATCGACCGGCAGGTACGGGCCACCGCCGAGGCGCTCGGCGTGGAGCCGACGCGGATCTTCGCGCTCTCCGCCAAGCAGGCGCTGCTCGCCAAGATCCAGGGCGATCGCGACGGCCTGCTGAAGAGCCGGGTCTATCGGCTCGAGCAGGCGCTGGCGCGCGGCATGGTGCATGAGCGCCGCCTCGACCATGCGACCGCGGTGCGCGCCGAGACCCGCGCGATCTTCGCCGAGATCCGCTCGCTGGTCACCAGCCGCCTCAGCTTCGCCACCGACCAGCTGGAGGAGCTCGCGGCGCTGCAGGGAAAGAACCAGAAGCTGGTCGAGTCGCTCGCCAAGCGCGCCGGCGCCGAGCGCGGGCGCATCGAGCAGGCGCGCGCGATGATGATGGGCCTGAGGACCGTGCACAACCGCCACGCCGACGAGCTCGCGCGGCTGCTCGATCCGAACGTCGCGCGCACGGCGGGAATCCAGGCGCGCGGGGCGGTGCTGCACTCGCCGTTCTCGAAGGGGATCGGCGAATCGCTGGACGGCTTTTTCGACCAGGCGCGAACCCGCATTCGCCGCGCCATCGAGATCATCGAGGAGTCGCGGACGTTGATGGGCACGGTGAGCCGCAAGTTCACCGAGGACTTCCGCATCCCCGCGGCCGAGGTCGCGCCATTCTCCACCGAGCGCTTCCTGGTCGAGCTCGACCGCCTCGAGGCCACCTGCTCGCGCGATTTCAAGGGGACGTCGAGCCTCATCCTGCACCGCCGCGCGACATTGGGCGCGCTTTTCTTCGACACGGTCGCGCTCAAGGTGATCCACGTGTTCGAGATCGCCGACCGCGAGGTGCGCGCGTGGATGAACGCGTTCATCCGGCCACTCGACGCGCTGATCAACGAGTACCAGCAGCAGGCGAACACGCGCATCGAGGGCATGGGACGCATCCAGAACGCCGAGACGGACCTCGTGGACGGCGTGCAGGACCTCGGCCGCTTCGCGGCGGAAGTCGCCGCGCAGCGCGACCAGCTCGAAGCGCATCGCGAGCGTCTCGCCGCCCTTCTCGACGTGGAGCGCGAGCCCTCTCTCGCCTAGCGCGGGATCTGCCGGCGGCGTCCGCTCAGCATCCGCGCACGCAGGCGTTGTACGCCGTGGCGCATCTTCCTCTCTCGGTTCCGCTGTTGGCGCCCGCAATGCAGGCGTTGCGCTCGTCCGCGCACGCCTTGACGCAAACCGGGTCGCGTGGCGGCGGCGGTGGGGTGGGCGTTGGCGCGGGTGGAGGTGGGGGAGTCGGCGGTGATTGCTCCGTCAGCCCGATGGCCCTGATCGGCCGGCAATCGACCGCGAGGCATCCGAAGTCGGGGCCGGTCGTGTCCGCGAGATCGAACAGGACCACGAGTGTCTTCTGAGTGGCCTGGGCCGTCGCGCCCAGTGCGACAACCCGGTTTGCGAAGCGGAAGTCGGGCTGCGTGCTGGTCGCGAGAAAGATGATGTTGGGTGCTACAGGCAGCTCGCACCTCACGTGCACGCGACCCGGAAACGCCAGTACCTCGAGCGGCCGGCACAGCGCGAATTGCTCCGCGGCCTCGATTCGCCCGGAGCCGCACAGCAGAAGAATCGTCAGTGCAAGGCCGCATACAAGCTTCATCATGATGTTCTCCTGACTGCGGGGAGCGGGAAGACGCTATTCATCGTCGTCGAACAGCAGCGGAATCAGCCCATCGATCGAGTCCGCGTTCGCGAAACTGTTTTCTTTCGCGAGGAAGTCGCCAATCTGCCGCGCAATCCATACGGGATGCTCGTTGTCCAGCGAATGCCCGGTCTGATTCAGGAAGCGGAAATAGCCGGGAGTGTTGATCATCTTCGAAGCGACGGTTCGCGTGTAATCCCCAAGACCGCCGCAGGTGTCCTCGTTGCCCGCGAGCAGGAACATTCGTTTCGTATTGCGCAGATACAAGGGCTCGTTGGTTCCGGGCGAGTACTGCTGGTGGCTGAACGCCAGTTGCTCGCCGTTGAGGCGCCAGTGCCACGCGCGGAAATTGGCGTCGTAGGTTTCCTGCCGGTCCAGGCGGGCCGCCGCGATGTTCTCCCGCTTGCACTGGAATTTGTCCGAGTACCAGCACTGCGCCTGGGGCGGGCCGCCCAGTCCGTAGACAGCCGACCAATCGAACCCGCCATAGAACAGTTCCCTGCGCAGCTCGGGGGTCTCGCGAGCGGGAAGGAACCTGGCCTCCAATCCGGCCCACTTCAGTGGTTGGTTGACCGCCCTGTCCTTGAACAGGTCCCAGTTGGTATCGCAGCCTGCCGCAACTGCGTTGTGCTGCCCGATCATCGACGGCCAGATCGACGCGGGAGACCAGGGCACCACATTGGTGATCCATGGCGTATTGATTCGGCGGCCAAGTCGCATCGCCATGTTGCCGCCGAGACTTCCGCCAACCACCGCTTTCACCCGGGGCTTGAGTTGCCCCTGGAGCTGGCCGTCCAGCGCATCCACAAAGGCCACGATGAACTCTTCGATGAAGTCGAGGAGCGGCGTGTTGTGACATTGGACATCCGCGATCGGCGATATCCGCCCATGATCGATGTTGTCCGCGTACCCGCTGGTCGGCAGGTCCATCGAGATGACCGTCCAGTTTTTCCCGCCGAGCTCATGCAGCGCTCTGGTGAGATCCAACGCTTCCTCGACCCTCGAATCCCCGCCGTGAATGAAGAGGATCACCTGCGCGCTGCGGGCCAGCGCGGGCAGCGGATCCGCCGGCACCTGGCGCCCGGGGCCGCCGTCCACGAGGGGTGTCGAAGGTCGCGCCAAGGCGGGCGCATTGCGCGCGTGCGCGATCATGTATCGGGTATTGATCGCAACGTTGAATCGCGGAACATCGATCTTGATGTGGAACTGCGGAAACCTGGCCGACGGAACGTTGACGGGCCGGTAAGGCTGATCGTCTTCTCCGGAGACCGCAATCCAGCCCAGCGCCTTGCGCTCCGCAGAGTCGTGCACGCCACGCAACGCGTTGGCCACCGCGTACGCGCGGTTGAGCGCGCTCGTGAGCGAGCTGGCCGACGCTCCCGCGCACGCGGGATCGGCGCCCAGGGTCGCTTCGTTGGGATGCAGCGCCATGAATTTCGCGAACGCCGCTTTTCCGGTCACGCTTAGATCCGCGAACGCGTTGCCGAAGTCGCGATCGGAGGGAGTGTTGGCCGAAGCGGCCGCGTCCGACGTGAATCTCTTCGCAGCCTGGCACAGGCTGTTGACAGGATCCATCTGCCGGGCCACCGATCGCAGCTCGGCTCGCACCCGGCCTTCGTTGGCTCCCAATGTGCTGCCGGGCGCTCCCGTAATGTTGCTCGACGGCGGCGAATTGTATTGGCCGCCGGTCTCGCTCACCGCCGGCAGGACGATGAATCCGATCCTGGAGTATTCGGGATTATTGACGTAGTTGATCAACGAGGAACTCGGCGTCCAGTCGAGCATGGCGCTCGGAGCGACGTAATAGGCGGGCGGCTCGAGTGTCGCCTTGGTGCAGGCGGGCTCGCTCGCGCTGCCTTGAGGAGGAGGAGTCACGTCCTGGCGATCTTTTGCGATCGTCTGGCCCCACGCGCAGGTCGTTGCGACGAGACAGAACGCCGCGCCGGCTACCAGGAATAGACGCTTTCCCACAGGGCCCCTCCTTGTGGTTCCAACCGATCCCTAACGCACGTTAATCCTTTGGCTCGCGGCGATCAAGCCGCCCCGCGGAAGGATCGAACCGGTCAGTCGCCCGCTGCGCCGGCCTTCGCGCGCTCGAGGTCTTGGAATTTCACCAGCAAGACCTCACGCGTTTCGACGTGCTCGGGATCGAGCGGAATGCAATCCACCGGGCAGACTTCCTGGCACTGCGGCCGCTCGAAGTGGCCCACGCACTCGGTGCACTTGCGCGGATCGATCAGGTAGATCTCCGGCCCCATGGAGATCGCGCCGTTCGGGCACTCGGGCTCGCAGACGTCGCAATTGATGCACTGGTCGGTGATCTTGAGGGCCACTAGGTCTCGCCGCGCCCGATCTTGGCCAGCATCCGCTCGGCGGTGAGCGGGTGGACGAAGGCGGCGATGTCGCCGCCCAGCACCGCGATCTCGCGCACGATCGTCGCCGACAGGAACAGATACTTGTCCGAGGGCGTGAGGAACAACGTCTCGACTCCCGGCGCGAGCCGCCGGTTCATCCCGGCCAGCTGGAACTCGTACTCGAAGTCGGAGACCGCCCGCAGGCCCCGCAGGATCACGCTCGCCGACTGCTCCTTCACGAACTCCGAGAGCAGGCCGGAGAAACCCAGCACGGCGACGTTCGCGTAGGGGGCGAGCACTTCCGTGGCGAGCGAGACACGCTCGTCGAGCGAGAAGAACGGGCGCTTCGCCTGGCTGTGCGCGACGCCCACGATGACCACGTCGAAAAGGCGCGATGCACGCTGGATCAGGTCCTCGTGGCCGTTGGTGATCGGGTCGAAAGTGCCGGGATAGACGGCGCGCGTGCCGTTCATTGGAGGAGGTGCTCGGGATCCTGCGTGAATTCGAATAGGGCATAGCGTACAGCCCCGGCGCGATCTTCGCGCAACGCGCGCCACGGCGCGGGCAGCGCGAGGGGCTGCGCGCTCTCGACGTAGAGGCGCGCGCCGGGGCGCAGGCAACGGGGCAGCCGCTCGATCGCGCGCGCCGCGAGGTCGCTCGCATACGGCGGATCGACGAAGGCCACGTCGAAGCGCTCCGGGCAATGCTCGAGGTACGAAAGCGCGTCGCCTTCCACCACCTCGAGATTTTCCGCCTCGAGCGCGCGCGCCGAATCGCGGAGCGCCGCCGCGACCGCGCGATCGCGCTCCACCATCACGACCCGAGAGGCGCCGCGCGAAGCCGCTTCGAACCCGAGCGCGCCGCTGCCGGCGAAGAGGTCCACGCAGGCAAGGCCGTCGACGCGCTGGCCGAGCCAGTTGAACAGGGTCTCGCGCACGCGATCGGGGGTGGGGCGAAGCTGCGCCGCGGGAGGAAACGTGAGAATGCGGCTGCGCCACTTGCCCGCGATGATCCGAACGCGGTTGCGCATGCCGGGCGCTTTTCGTCCGGCCGGCGAGGCGGTCGTCGAGTTGCGTCGAATGGCGGTCATCGTTGGCCGATCATACCGTAAAATATTTGGTCTTCCGCCCCACCGGCCCCTCGGGCCAGCCCTCATGCCCCCCCTGTTCGGAAAGAAGAAGGACGCGCCCGACGAGAGCGCGGAGTCGGGCCTGAAGGCGCTGTTGCGCAAGGACCTCGAGCTCACCCGCGCGCGCTGGAAAGGCGCGCTCGGTGTATTGCGCGCGCGCCCCCGGATCGACGAGGCGCTCTACGACGAGCTGGAAGCACAGCTGCTCGCAGCGGACGTCGGCGTGGCGGCCACGCAGAGCCTCATCGAGAGCCTGCGCAAGGCGCAGCGCGACAAGCGGCTCGAAGACTCCTCCGCGCTCGAGGCGGAGCTCAAATCGGCCCTGGTCGCACTGCTCGCTCCGCTCGAGGCGCGCATGCCGGAGATGACGCCGAAGCCATTCGTGATCCTGCTCGCGGGCGTGAACGGCGCGGGCAAGACCACCACCATCGCCAAGCTCACGCGGCTCTTCCAGTCGCAGGGCAAGTCGGTGCTGCTCGCGGCCGGCGACACGTTTCGCGCGGCGGCGCGCGAGCAGCTCGCCGAGTGGGGGAGGCGCCACGAGGTGACCGTGATCTCCCAGGACAAGGGCGACTCGGCCGCGGTGATCTTCGACGCGATCCAGGCGGCGCGCGCACGCGGAATCGACGTGGTGCTCGCCGATACCGCGGGACGGCTCACCACGCAGCTGCACTTGATGGACGAGATCCGCAAGGTGAAGCGCGTGATGGCGAAGGCCGATGCGAGTGCGCCCCACGAGACCTGGCTCGTGCTCGACGCGAACACCGGCCAGAATGCCGTGCGCCAGGTGAAGGCGTTCGACGAGGCGCTGGCGCTCACCGGTCTCGTCGTCACCAAGCTCGACGGCACGGCCAAGGGTGGCGCGGTGGCCGCGATCGCGCGCGAGCATCCGGTGCCGATCCGCTTCATCGGCATCGGCGAGAAGGCGGGCGACCTGCGGCCCTTCATCGCCGCCGAGTTCGTCGAAGCGCTGTTCGCGTGATCACGTTCTCCGCGGTCGCCAAGCGCTATCCCGGCGGCCTCGAGGCGCTGCGCGGCGTGAGCGTGGAAATTCCCGCGGGCGAGATGGTCGCGGTGACCGGGCACTCGGGCGCGGGCAAGTCGACGCTGCTCAAGCTCGCCGCCGGCATCGAGCGCGCCTCGAGCGGAACCGTGGTGATCCAGGGCCAGAACCTGGCGGCCCTGGGCGAGACGGCGCTCGCGGTGCTGCGCCGGCGGATCGGCTTCGTGTTCCAGGACCACAAGCTGCTTTTCGACCGCAGCGCCTTCGACAACGTCGCTCTGCCGCTGCGCATCGCGGGCTTCACGCGCGACGAGACCGGGCGCAGGGTGCGCGCCGCCCTCGACAAGGTCGGGCTGCTCGCGCGCGAGAAGGCGATGCCCGTGGCGCTATCGGGCGGCGAGCAGCAACGGCTGTGCATCGCCCGCGCGATCGTGAACCGCCCCTCGATCCTGATCGCCGATGAGCCCACCGGAAATCTCGACGCCGACTACGCCCGCGCGATCGTGGATCTGTTCGCCTCGTTTCACCAGGTCGGCGTCACGGTGCTGCTGTCGACGCATGACGAGGCCAGCATCGGCCGGCTCGGATGCCGCCGGCTGGCGCTCGTCGCCGGCGCCCTCGCCTCGCCCGCATGAGCCGCTGGCTGCGGCTGCAGGGGCAGGCCTTCAGGGACGCGGTGCGGCGCATCGCATCCCAGCCCGTCGCGGCGGGCTTCTCGATCCTGGTGCTCGGCATGGCGATCGCGCTCCCGGTGATCGCCGCGGTCGCCCTGCGCAGCGTGGGCGCCATCACCGCGGGCCTCGATACGGACCCGCACGTGAACGTCTACCTCACGCTCGATGCGACCGACGACGACGTGAAGCGCGTCGGGGACGCGCTGCGCGCCCACGGCGATGCGGCCTCCGTGCGCTTCGTGCCGCGCACCCAGGCGCTCGAGGAGCTCAAGGCCACGACCCACCTCGCGGAGCTCCTGGCGAGCCTGGATCGAAATCCCCTGCCCCATGCCTTCACGGTGCGCACCCGCACCACGGACCCGGAGCGGCTCGGAGCCGCCAAGGCCGCGTGGTCACGGCTGCCCAAGGTCGACCAGGTCGTGGCGGATTTCGAGTGGTCCAGCCGCCTCGCCCGCTGGGTGCGTTTCGGCGACCGGGTGCTGCTGGTGATCGCGCTGCTGCTGAGCGCGGCCGTGGCCTTCATCGTCGGTCACCTGATCCGGCTGCAGGTCCTGACCCAGCGGGAAGAGATCGAGGTGAGCCAGCTTATTGGCGCGACGGCGTCCGACGTCCGCCGTCCCCTGCTCTACCACGGCGCGCTCCAGGGCCTGCTGGCTGGGGGGGCGGCGCTGGCGATCGCGGCCGGGCTGTCCGCCTGGGCGGGAGCCGAGCTGTCAGCGCTCACTCCGGGCTACGCCACTGAACTCAAGGTAGTTTTCATTGCCTTAGAGGAGTCCTTGGCGGTGGTAGCCTTGGCGGCCTTGCTGGGCCTCGCCGGCGCATGGGTGGCGGTAAACCGGGAGCTTCGGCGCTTCTCCTCTGTTCGGTAAGAACGGGAACTGGTAGTCCGTTTAGCACTCTAATCCCCCGAGTGCTAAAATTTGACTCCCAAGGAGGTACCCAATTCCCATGGCCAGCATGACCTTGGCGGCCCTTCCGCCCGTATCCAGCCTCGAATCCTATGTCTCGGCGGTGAACGCTATTCCCATGCTTACGCAGGAACGCGAGACCGAGCTCGGGCGCCGTTTGCACGACGAGAACGACATCACCGCCGCGCGCGACCTGGTGATGTCCCACCTGCGCCTGGTGGTGTCGGTGGCGCGCAATTACATGGGTTACGGCCTACCCCAGGCCGACCTCATCCAGGAAGGCAACGTCGGCTTGATGAAGGCGGTGAAGCGCTTCGATTCGGAGCGCGGCGTGCGCCTCGCGTCGTTCGCGATCCACTGGATCAAGGCCGAGATCCACGAGTACATCCTGCGCAACTGGCGGATGATGAAAATCGCCACCACGAAGGCGCAGCGCAAGCTGTTCTTCAACCTGCGCAGCATGAAGACTTCCACCGTGGCGCTCACGCCGAAGGAGATCAAGGAGTTCGCGCAGACGCTGAACGTGAAGGAAAGCGACGTGATCGAGATGGAGCAGCGCCTGCAGGGCGGCGATGTGTCCCTCGAGCCGTCGCCCTCCGACGGCGAGGAGTCCGCGTCCCCGATCGCGTTCCTCGCCGATGCCTCCGAAGGCCCGGCCGAGGCGTTCGAGCGCGGCGAGACGGAATCGCTCAAGACCCAGGGACTGAACCGCGCCCTCGAGAGCCTGGATGAGCGCAGCCGCCGCATCATCCGCGCGCGTTGGCTCGCCGAATCCGATCCGCTGACGCTGCACGAGCTCGCCGCGGAATTCGGCGTCTCTGCCGAGCGCATCCGGCAGATCGAGGTGAAGGCGATGCAGAAGATGAAGAAGGAGATGGCCGCGCTCCAGTGAGCCGCGGTCGAAAGGACGAACGGGGCTTCGGCCCCGTTTTTTTTTGCTCAGGAGTTGAGCAGGACCTTCAGATCCGCGGCCATCGCCGAGGCGGGCGTGCCGAACGGGAAGATGAGCCTCACGCGCCCCTGTCGATCGAACACGTATACCTGCGTCGAATGATCGACCGTGTAGGCGCCCGGCGTCTTTCCCGGGCGCTGCTGGACGTACATGTTGAAGTCCTTCGCGGTCTTCGCCACCGCGGCATCGTCGCCGCTGAGGCCGAGGAAGGCGGGATTGAACGACGGCACGTACTGCGCGAGGAGCGCGGGCGTATCGCGTTGCGGATCCACCGTCACGAACAGCACCTGCACCTGCGATGCATCGCCGCCGAGTTGCTTCACTGCGCTTGCGAGGTCGGCGAGCGTGGTGGGGCAGACGTCGGGGCACTGGGTGAAGCCGAACGCGATCACGACCACCCTGCCGCGAAAATCCGCGAGCGTGCGCGGCTTGCCGGTGTGATCGGTGAGGTGGAAGTCGCCGCCCATGGTCGAGCCGGTGACGTCGATGCCGTGGAAAGGCGTGCGCGCCGGGATGCGGTCGCATCCCGCGGCGAAGATCATCGCCCCCGCGATCGCCGCGGCGGCGAAGCGCAGGGGGCGGCTCACGCCAGTACGATCGGAAGGTAGTGATCGACCATCAGCGCCGCGAACAGCATCGCGAGGTAGAAGATCGAGTAGGCGAACGTGCGCTTCGCGAGCGCGTCGCTGTAGCGGCGCCAGATCGCGATGGCGTAGCCGAGGAAAAACGCGTCGAGCACGAGCGCGCAGCCGAGATAGAAATAACCCGACATGCCGGTGGCGAAGGGCAGCAGCGTGGTCGCGGTGAGCAGCAGCGTGTAGAGCAGGAGGTGCAGGCGCGTGAAGGCCTCGCCGTGGGTAACCGGCAGCATCGGCACGCCGGCGCGCGCGTACTCGTGGCGGCGGTAGAGGGCGAGAGCCCAGAAATGCGGCGGCGTCCACGCGAAGATGATGAGGAAGAGCAGCAGCGGCTGGAAGGTCACGTCGCCGGTGATGGCAGCCCACCCGAGCACCGGCGGCATCGCGCCCGATGCTCCGCCGATCACGATGTTCTGCGGCGTGGCGGGCTTCAGGATCACGGTATAGACGATCGCGTAGCCGACGAAGGTCGCGAGGGTCAGCCACATCGTGAGCGGATTCACCGCGTGCCACAGGATGGCGAGGCCGAGCCCGCCCACGCCGCCCGCGAAGAGCAGGATCTGGGCGTGCGAGATGGTGCCGGTGATCGTCGGACGCCCGCGGGTGCGCGCCATCGCCGCGTCGATCTTCTCCTCCACCAGGCAATTGAACGCCGCCGCCGCGCCCGCCACGAGCGCGATCCCGAGGGTGGCCCAGGCGGCCAGCGCGGGCGGAGGAAGCCCCGGGGTTGCGAGGAACATCCCGATGACCGCGGTGAAGACGATGAGCGTCACCACGCGCGGCTTCGTGAGGCGCCAGAATTGCGCGCCGATGCTCGATGGGGTTTGGGCGGTGGTTTGCATTTGCGAGTCGGAGATTATAAGGCGGTCAGCCGATCTGCGACGCCTTCAGCAACCGCTCGAGGTCCTTCAGCATGCGCTTCCATTCGGGCTGCGCGGGCCAGCGCATCATCACGTTGCCGCGCGGATCGACGAGGTAGATGTGGGCGCGGTCGTTCGCCGCCCCCGGTGGAAGTGCGAGCCCGGTGCGCGTGAGGGCGAGGCGCGTTCCCTCGAAGGGCGCCACCGTCTTCGGATCGAGCGCGTTGAGATCGTCCACTACCAGCACGCGCTCGACTCGCGTGGCGTTGCGGCCCAGGGCGAGGCGCGCCTGGCGCATCGTCAGGAGCTTGCGCACGCACGCGTCCGGGCATGCGCCGGAATCCGACACGACCATCACCCATTTCCCGAGCAGCTCGGAAAAGGAGAAGGTCGCGCCGTCGGGCTGGTTGAATGGCTGGGAGGTGACGGTCGCCGGCGGCAACAGCAGCTCGCCATAGTTGGCGGTCGCCTCCGGCTTGAAGAACGTGTACGTCACCAACGACGCGACGATCGGAAGCGCGAAGAGCGCGGCGATCAGCCCGAGCTTGATGCGGGGAGAGAGCTTCATCGGGCCCTGCGCAGGTTGAGCGCGATCCACAGCACCGCGGTCGTCGCCGCGAGCGAGAACCAGGTGAGCGCATATTCCCGATGTCTCGCGATACCGGCGTCGGGGGTTTCGTGGATCGCCACGAGCCCCGGTCCGGGATTTTCGGCCAGGACCAGGATGGGCAGGATATCGATCGACGTACGCGCGCGATAGCGCTCGATCGAAAGGTTCTGCCAGACGTTTCCGGAGACGGTTTCGCCGGAAAGCTCCAGGTAGCGCTTCGGAGGCAGGGTCGCGAGCCCGTGCACCTCGGCAGGCTCCGCGGAAACTGCCGCATCGGGCGGGCGGGGATATTGGGCGCCGCGCGCGATCCACCCCCGGTTCACCAGCACCGCTTCTTTACGGCCTTCGAGCCGCAGCGGCGTGACGACGTAGAAGCCCGCGCGTGCCTCGTGCACCTGGTTGTCGACGAAGATCTGGCCTTCGGGGACCCAGCGGCCGCGCGCGGTCACGCGCCGATAGAGCAGCGGGTCGGCGGAAGGCACGGAACCGGTCAGCTGCACCGGCATCTCATGAAGGCGTGCCTCGAAGAGCGCCTGGCGTTCCTCCTTCTCGTCGCCGCGATGGGTCTGCCAGCGCCCGAGCCAGAGCGTCAACGCGATCAGCGCCAGCGCGCCGATGGTCGGCACGAGGCGCGGGGTAAAGGAAAATGCAGCCCATCTCACAATACGAGGTTCTCCGCAAAGGACTAGATTGACAGGCGTCCCCGCCCACCACTTCGAGCCCCATCCATGAAGATCGTCATCATCGTCCTGCTTTTCGCCGTCGTGGCGAGCCTCTTCTCGGGCCTCTACTTCGTCTACAAGGACAAGGGCAACTCCAACCGCGCCGTGATCTCGCTCACCATCCGCATCGCGCTCTCGGTGCTGGTCTTCGTGCTGTTGGTCGGGTCGTATTACTTCGGCTGGATTCCCGACCGGGGCCTGTAGCCGAGACGAAAAAGCCGCACCGAGGTGCGGCTTTTCGTGCGCCCGCGATGGTCCTCGCCGCGGGAGCTACACCCAGTAGACGAACACGAACAGCAGCAGCCAGACCACGTCCACGAAGTGCCAGTACCAGGACACGGCCTCGAAGCCGAAGTGATGGTCTGGCTTGAAATGGCCCGCGACGGCGCGGAAGAGGATCACGATCAGCATCGTGATCCCGAGCGTCACGTGGAAGCCGTGGAAGCCGGTGAGCATGAAGAAGGTCGAGCCGAACACCCCGGTCGTGAGCTTGAGATTCAGCTCCGAGTACGCGTGCGAGTACTCGTACATCTGCAGCGAAAGAAAGATGATGCCGAGCATGATCGTGAGCGCGAGGCCGAAGATCAGGTTGGCGCGGTCGTTCTTCTTGAGCGCCCAGTGCGCCCACGTGACGGTGACGCCGGAGGAGAGCAGCAGCAGCGTGTTGATCGCAGGGATGCCCCACGCATGCATCGGCGTGAATTCCGGCGGCTTGTACGGGCCGGCGGAAGGCCAGTGCCCGGCGAAATCCGGCCACAGCAGCTTGTTGTCGAGATCGCCCAGCCAGGGAAGCGAATACACCCGCGCGTAGAAGAGCGCGCCGAAGAACGCGGCGAAGAACATCACCTCCGAGAAGATGAACCAGCTCATCGCCCAGCGGAAGGACATGTCCACCTGGCCGTTGAAGAGCCCGCCCTCGCTTTCGCGGATCACGGTGCCGAACCATCCGAACAGCATGTACACGAGGGTGAAGAAGCCGATCCCGAAGGGGATCCAGCCGATGCCGTAGCTGTTCATCAGCAGGACGCCGCCGGTCGCCAGGAAGAAGAGCGCGATCGAGCCGACCACCGGCCAATGCGATGGTGGGGCGAAGTAGTAACCGGTCGGTTGTGTGTGTTCCACTTTTCTAGCTCCCTATCTTGTCACCAGTTTCACGATGGCGAAGAGTACCAGCACGAAAATCACCGCGCTCACCAAACCCGCCGCGATCACGTGCTGCGGCTTGAGCCTCTTGGTATCCGCTTCGTATTCCGAGCGCTTGCGAACGCCCAAGAAGCTCCAGAAGACCGCCTTGAAAGCATTCTTCAAGAGGCGCCCTTCGGCTTCTCGAAGAATGTGTACGAAATCGAGATCGTCTCCATGTCGGCGGGCGCGTCCGTCTTCACGCGGAAGACGACCGGCATCTCGCGCGTCTCGCCCGCCTCGAGCTTCTGGTCGGTGAAGCAGAAGCATTCACGCTTCTCGATGTAGCGCGCGGCGTTCATCGGCACGGTATTCATGACTGCGTGCGCGACCACGGGGCGATCGAGCGTATTGACCACGCGGTAGCGCACGCTCGCGAGCTCGCCGGGGTGCAGGCGCACCGAGCGCTCGATCGATTCGAATCGCCACGGCAGCCCGGCGCTCGAGGCGAGGAGCTCCACCATCACGCTGCGGCTCATGTCGACCTGGGTATTGGCCGACGCGACGCTGCGCGTCTGGGTGATGCCGAGCGCGTCGCAGATCTGCCGGTACATCGGCACCATCGCGAAGCCGAAGCCGAGCATGCCGATCGCGACGACGACGAGCTTGCCCATGAGCGCTCGGTTGCGCCCGGCGAGCTCGGAGCGGGCGGCGTCCATCAGCCGACGAAGAACCGGAAGACGACGACCAGATAGATGGCGATCGCCGTGGCGCCCAGCACGAGCCCGGTCACGATCGCTCCTCTTCTCTGCCTATCCACCATCGTGGCTCTCGAGCCTCGCGCCTACTTGACGACCGGCGCGGTGACGAACGTGTGGTACGGCATCGGCGTGGGCAGGTGGGTCCACTCGAGCGAATCCGCGCCCTCCCACTGCTTCTGCGCCGCGGGCTTGCCGCTGCGGATCGTCGCGATCACGTTGTAGAGGAAGAGCAGCTGCGAGAAGCCGAAGATGAAGGCGCCGATCGACGACCACATGTTCCACTCGGCGAATTGCAGCGCGTAGTCGGGAATGCGCCGCGGCATGCCCGCGAGGCCGAGGAAATGCTGCGGGAAGAAGGCGAGGTTGAAGCCGATCATCGACAGCCAGAAGTGCAGCTTGCCGAGGCCCTCGTTGTACATCTTCCCGCTCCACTTCGGCAGCCAGAAATACACGCCGGCCATGATCGCGAAAAGGGCACCCGACACGAGCACGTAGTGGAAGTGCGCCACCACGTAGTAGGTGTTGTGCAGCGTGATGTCCACCGGGACGATGGACAGCACCAGGCCGGAGAAGCCGCCGATCGTGAACAGGCACAGGAACCCGATCGCGAAGAGCATCGGGGTCTCGAAGGTCATCTCGCCCTTCCACATCGTGGCGATCCAGTTGAACACCTTCACGCCCGTGGGCACCGCGATCAGCATCGTCGCGTACATGAAGAAGAGCTGGCCCGCCGCGGGCATTCCCACCGTGAACATGTGGTGGCCCCAGACGATGAACGACAGGATCGCGATCGAGGCGGTGGCGTAGACCATCGAGGCGTAGCCGAAGAGCGGCTTGCGCGCGAACGCGGGGAGGATCTGCGAGATGATCCCGAACGCGGGCAGGATCATGATGTACACCTCGGGATGGCCGAAGAACCAGAAGATGTGCAGGAACATCGTCGGGTCGCCGCCGCCGGCCGCGTTGAAGAAGCTGGTGCCGAAGTGGCGGTCGGTGAGCAGCATCGTCACCGCGCCCGCGAGCACCGGCATCACCGCGATCAGCAGGTACGCCGTGATGAGCCAGGTCCACACGAAGAGCGGCATCTTCATCAGCGTCATCCCGGGGGCGCGCATGTTGAGGATGGTCGTGATGATGTTGATCGAGCCCATGATCGACGAGGCGCCGAGGATGTGGACCGC
>JANPHA010000095.1:0-21276 GCA_031424255.1 Burkholderiales bacterium
GTGGCGCAGACGGGCACGGCGAACAGCATGCCGGGAAAGGAATGGTCCGAGCTGTACAGGGCCCCGCCGCTGACTTTCAACGGACCGTCGATGCGCGGTTGCTCTCTTCCGATGACGGACATTATCGGGTTGCCTCCTTCAGGGCGTGGACGAGACAGCGCTTCGCGAGCTCGACCTTGAAACCGTTCTGGCTCTGAGTCTTCGCGTCGCGCAACGCCGCATCCGCCGCCCGGCGAAAGGCCCGCTCTTCCACGAGATCGCCGATCAGCAGCGCTTCGGCCTGCGTCGACCTCCACGGCTTCGTGCCGACGCCGCCCAGGGCAACGCGGGCGCGCATGATCCTGCCTGCCTCGACGTTGATCACCACGGCCGCCGATGCGAGCGCGAATTCGTACGACGCGCGGTCGCGCAGCTTGAGATAGAACGAGCGATTGCCGGGGATCGGCGGCGGAAGCGTCACATGGGTTATCAGGTCGCCCGGCTCGAGTACCGTCTCGCGATTCGGCGTGCTCCCGGGAAGCAGGTGAAAATCCGCGATCGGGATGCTGCGCTCGCCCCGCGCCCCTTGCACGTGGATGGTGGCCTCGAGGGCCGCCATCGCGACATTCATGTCCGAGGGATTCGTCGCGATGCAGTGCTCGCTCGTCCCGAGGATCGCGAGGTTGCGGTTCATGCCGCCGAGGGCCGAGCATCCGGTGCCGGGCTCGCGCTTGTTGCACGGCATGGCCGTGTCGCGGAAGTACACGCAGCGCGTGCGCTGCAGAAGGTTTCCGCCGGTGGTCGCCATGTTGCGCAACTGCCCCGATGCTCCGGCGAGGATGGCCTGCGACAGCACCGCGTAATCGCGCTGCACGAGCGGATGGTTGGCGAGATCCGAATTGCGCACCGTCGCGCCGATCTTCAGCCCGCCGCCCGCGAGCTGCTCTACCTTGTCGAGCGGCAGGCCGTTGATGTCGACGACATGCGCGGGCCGCTCGACGTTCAACTTCATCAGGTCGAGCAACGTGGTGCCGCCCGCCACGAAACGCACGCTCGCTCCCTGCTGCGCGGTATTCGACCTCGCGCCCGCGGCGATCGCGGCGGACGCATCGCCCGCCCGGACGAATTCGAAGGCTTGCATGGAACGCTCCTCGCCTAGGATTTGCCGCGGGCCTGCTGGATGGCCGCGACGATGTTGGGATACGCGCCGCAGCGGCAGATGTTTCCGCTCATGCACTCGCGCACATCGGCGTCGTTCGGCCCGCAGGGCTCGCGCAGCAATGCGACCGCGGACATGATCTGGCCCGACGTGCAATAGCCGCATTGATAGGCATCGTGCTCCACGAAAGCCGCCTGCACGGGATGCAGCGCTCCGGGTTGCCCGACGCCCTCGATCGTCGTGATCTCGTCGCGCTCGTGCATGACGGCGAGCGTGAGGCAGGAATTCACGCGCCGGCCGTTGACATGCACGGTGCATGCTCCGCACTGGCCGTGATCGCAGCCCTTCTTCGTGCCGGTCAGGATGACGGTCTCACGCAGGCAGTCGAGCAGCGTCGTTCGCGGGTCGATGTGCAGGCGGTGCCCGGTTCCGTTGATGCGCAATGACAGGGACACCGCGCCTTCGGCGACGATGGCCATTTCGGGTCTCGAGGATGTGTTCATGGCATTGGGTTGAGACGGGTACCTACCGTATCAGTTCCCCCGTTGCGCTGAATCGCCCGTCGCGTCGGTATCATATGGAACAATTTTTTCCTTTCCAGGAGTCGGCCTTGCGGCAGTTTCGAGAAGCTTTTCGGCGCGTGTCGCCGCTCGTGTTCGCCGCGTATGTGCTCGCGACGCTCCCCGGATGCGATCGCGCCGGCAAGTTTCCCGACGTTTCCTCGAAGGAATACGCCGACGCGGTCTCCGCGTTCTACGTCGGGCTCGCCGCCCTGCAGGTCGGCGACGACGTCACCGCCGAGAGCCGGCTCGCCGAAGCCACGCGGCTGATACCCGGCGAGCCCGCGGGATGGGCCAACTGGGGCGTGCTGGCGCTTCGCCAGCGCAACTTCGATCTCGCGGCGCAGCGGCTCGACAAGGCGCGCGATGCGGCGCCGCAGGACGGCCACATCCAGTACCTGCGCGGATTGCTCGCGCGCAATCGCGGCGATTCCGCGCAGGCGATCGCCGACCTGCGCAAGGCCGTGGAGCTCGACCCGAAGGACTTGTATGCCGCATATGCGCTCGCCGAAGAGATCGAGCGGCAGGGCGGCACGGATAGCGAGACGCAATTCCAGCGAGCCATCGAGGCGATTCTCGTGGCGCAGCCCGACAATCTCGCGGCATTGCTCGAGCTCGCCCGCATCGCGGCCAAGCGCGGCGATGCGGCGACGCTCGCGGCGACCGTGAAGCGGATCGACGCGCGCGCTTCCGCCTGGCCGCCGGAAGTGCGCGAGCAGCTCGACAGCCTCAAGGCCGCCGCATCCGGCACGGACCTGCGCGCCGCCGCCACGCGCACCACGTTCCTGCGCAACGCGCTGATGCGCGTTGCCGAATTCCGCCAGAGCCTCGCGCGGATCAAGGCGCCGCCGGGCGAGGAGGCACGGCCGTTCACGCAATTCGCGCGGCTCCAGTCTCCGGTTTTCAAGCCGGCGCCCGCGGACCTCGCGTTGACCTTCGATGCGCGATCGATCGCGGGCGCTTCGGGGGCGTCGAGCTGGATCGGCGCGATCGCGATGGGCAGCGCCGGCGCGCCGGTCGTCGCGACCGCGAATGGCGAGCAGGTGCGTCTCGCGAGCGGCGCAACTCTCGCGTTTCCCGGCGGGGCCGCCAAGGTGGCGCCGCTTCCCGAAGGCGTTCTGGCGCTCGACTTCAGCTACGACTTCAAGACCGATCTCGCGCTCGCCGGCGCGGGAGGCGTGCGTCTCTTCCGCCAGGAGTCCCCCGCGGCATTCATCGATGTGACCGTGCAAACGAAGCTTCCGAAGGCGGTGATCGACGCGCCCTACAGCGGCGCGTGGGCCGTCGATATCGAGGCGGATGGCGATCTGGACATCGTGCTCGGCGCACGCGATGGCGTGCCGGTCGTGCTGAGAAACAATGGCGACGGCACGTTCGTCGACATCCGCCCGTTCGCGGCGATCTCGGGTGTTCGCGACTTCGCCTGGGCGGATCTCGATGCCGACGGCACTCCGGACGCGGCGATCCTCGATGCCGCGGGACGGCTTCATGTATTCATCAACGAGCGCCAGGGGCAGTTCCGCGAGCGCGCTCTCCCCGCGAGCCTCGGGCCCGTCAAGGCGATCGCGGTGGTCGACGCGAACGGCGATGGCGTGCTCGACGTCGTCGCGATTCAAACCGACGGCAAGGTCCTTCGGATCTCGGATCGCAACCAGGGCGAAGGCTGGGAGATCGCGGAGATCGCGCGCGTGCCGAACGCCTCCGAGCGTCTCGCGGGCGAGGTGCGCTTGCGCGCCGCGGATCTCGACAACAACGGCGCGCTCGACCTGGTCCTCGCGCAGGTTTCTCCCCGGGGCACGCCCGGCACGATCGTATGGCTCGGCAACGAGAAAGGCGAGCTCACGCTGCTCGAGAAGCCGGCGGGTCCCGCGGCGGTGTTCGACGCGGTGGATCTCGATGCGGATGGCAAGCTCGACTTGCTGGGCCTTTCCGCGGACGGGCAGCCAGTGCAGGCGATCAATCGCAGCGCGAAGGGCTATCACTGGCAGGTCGTGCGCCCGCGCGCGGCACAGGCCACCGGAGACCAGCGCATCAACCCGTTCGGAGTCGGCGGGGAGATCGAGGTGCGCTCCGGCCTCACGGTGCAGAAGCAGCCGATCACCGGGCCGCAGCTCCACTTCGGCCTGGGCGAGCAGGCGGGCGCCGAGATCGTGCGGATCGTGTGGCCGAACGGCACGGTGCGCGCGGAATTCGCGGTGAAGGGCGACCAGGAAGTCGTGACCGAGCAGCGACTGAAGGCGTCGTGCCCGTTCCTGTTCGCGTGGAACGGCACGCGGATGGAATTCGTCAAGGATGCAGTTCCGTGGGGATCGGCGATCGGCCTCAGCATCAACACGCTCGGCTCGATGAAGATCGCGGCCACCGGCGAGTGGTACAAGATCCGCCGCGACCAGCTCGTGCCGCGCAACGGCTACTACGACATCCGCGTGACCGCCGAGCTCTGGGAGGTCTACTACTACGATCACATCGGGCTCATGACCGTGGACCACCCCGCGGGCACCGAGATCTTCGTCGACGAGCGCTTCGTGGTGCCGCCGGCGAAGCTCGCCGTCACGACCGTCGAGACGCCGCGGCCCATTGCGCGCGCCCTCGACGACAACGGCCAGGACGTGACCGCGATGGTCGCCACGCTCGACGGCAAGGCGGTGGATACGTTCGGGCGCGGGCAATACCAGGGTGTGACGCGCAACCACTTTCTCGAAGTGGATCTTGGTGAGAGCGCGCCGGCGAGCGGGCCGCTGTATTTGATTGCCCACGGTTCGATCCACGACACCGAGTCGTCGGTCAACGTCGCGATCACGCAGGGCGAACGCTGGCGCGCGAAGAATCTGAGCTTCGAGGTGCCCGACGGCCGCGGCGGCTGGGTTCTCGCGCGCGAGAACCTCGGGTTCCCCGCGGGCCGCAAGAAGACGATCCTCTTCGACCTGACCGGCGTCTTCCGCCCCGGCACGCCGCGCAAGATTCGCATCTGGACCAACCTCGAGATCTACTGGGACCATCTCGAGTGGGCGCGCGGCCTGCCCGATGCGCAATTGAAGACCGCGCGGCTCGATCCCTCCTCGGCCGACCTGCACTATCGCGGCTACTCCGTGATCTCGCGGCCCGATGCGGGTGCCCCGGAAATTCCCGACTACAACCGCATGGCAGGATCGAAGCAGCGCTGGCGCGATCTGATCGGCTATTACACGCGCTACGGCGAGGTGAAAGAGCTGCTGCGCAATATCGACGATCGCTACGTGATCGTGAATTCGGGAGACGAGATGTCGCTGCGCTTCACCGAGCAGCCGCCGCCGCCCACGGGGTGGGTGCGCGACTTCGTCATCATGGGGGATGGCTGGATCAAGGACGGCGACTACAACTCGACGCATTCGCGCACCGTGCTGCCGCTGCCGTATCACGCGCAGGCGGAGTACAACGAGAGGCCCGGCAAGCTCGAGGACGAGTGGCCCTACCGGCAGCATCCCGAGGACTGGCAGAACTACCATACGCGCTACGTGACGCCCGAAGTCTTCCGCAATGCCCTGAGGGATCCGTCCGCGCGATGAGCGACAACCCGACGGCGAGAATCCTGCTCGTCCTTTTTTTTGTCGGTCTCCTGGCCACGCCGTTCGTGATGAACCGCATGACGGCGCACCAGGCCGTGGGCCCCGGGCCCGGAGCGAAGGACGGTGCGCTGGCTCGCCACGGCTTCCACTTCGACGAGGTCGCGAAGGCCGCGGGCATCACGTTCGTGCACAAGTCAGCCACGTTCGACGCGAAGCTGGCGCCGATCATGCCGGAGGTCGCGTCGATGGGCGCCGCGGTCTCGATCGTCGATTACGACCGCGACGGATGGGCCGACATCTACGTGACCAATAGCGCCGAGGGCAGCCGCAACGCCCTCTATCGCAACCTGGGCGACGGCACGTTCAAGGATGTCGCGGGCGATCTCGGCATCGCCGACGTGAACCGGAAAGGCACCGGCGTTTCCACCGGCGCGGTGTGGGGCGACTACGACAACGACGGGCTCGAGGATCTTTTCCTGATCAAGTGGGGACGCCCCGAGCTCTTCCACCAGGGCGCGGACCACGTGTTCACGCGCGTGAGCGAGCAGGCGGGACTGCCGCCGTGGATCAACGCGAACACCGCCGTGTGGCTCGACTACGACGGCGACGGGCTGCTCGACCTCTTCGTCGGCGGCTACTATTCGGAAGCGTTCGACCTGTGGAACCTCGCGACCACGCGGATCAAGCCGGACAGCTTCGAATATGCGACCAACGGCGGGCGGAAATATCTCTTCCACAATCTCGGCAATGGCCGCTTCGAGGAAGTCAGCGCACGGATGGGTATCGACAGCCGGCGCTGGTCGCTCGCCGCCGCGGCCGCCGACTTGCGCGGCACGGGGCGTCCCGATCTCTTCGTCGCCAACGACTATGGCGTCTCCGAGCTCTACCTCAACGACGGCGGACGCTTCCACGAGGCGGGCAAGGAGGCCGGAGTCGGCTTCGCGCCGAAGAGCGGGATGAACGTGGCGTTCGGCGATATCCTGAACCAGGGCCGCTACGCGGTGTACGTCTCCAACATCTCCGAGGACGGGATCCTGATCCAGGGCAACAACCTGTGGGTCGCGAAGGACGGCGCGGCGGGACAGACGCCGAAGTACGAGAACCTCGCCCGCGATTTCGGCGTCGAGCTCGGCGGCTGGAGCTTCGGCGCGCAGTTCGGCGATCTCAACAACGACGGCCGGCTGGACCTGTACCTCACCAACGGCTACATCTCGCTCGACCGCAAGCGCAGCTACTGGTACGACTTCTCCAAGGTGGCCGGCGGCAACAGCACGATCATCGGAGACGCGAAGAACTGGCCCGCGTTCGACGGGCGCAGCCTCTCGGGCTACCAGGCGAAGCGCGTGTGGCTGAACGACGGCGCCGGGCGCTTCATCGATGTGGCGCCCGCGGTCGGCGTCACCGATGTCTACGATGGCCGCGCCGTGGCGCTCGCGGATTTCTGGAACCGCGGCGTGCTCGACGTCGTGGTCGCCAACCAGAATGGCCCGCTGCTCTTGTACAAGAACACCGTGAGTCCCGGCAAGGAATGGATCGAGTTCGAGCTCGAAGGGACGAAGAGCAACCGCAGCGCGATCGGCGCGCAGGTGACCCTCGCGTGGAACGATCAACGCCAGGTGCAGGATGTCTCCGGCGGCAGCGGCTTCTCCGCGCAGAACCAGCGGCGGCTGCATTTCGGCCTCGGGGCCAACCCCGCGATCAAGAACGTCGTGATTCGCTGGCCGTCCGGCACGCTCCAGACCATCGAGCGTCCCGCCACGGGACAGCTACACCGCATCAAGGAGCCCGCGTGAAGAAGTTGCTCACGCTCGACAATCCCTACGTGGTGCCGATCTTCATCACGCTGATCCTGCTCATCGGCCACCTGTCGTTCGGATTTCTCGAGAGCTGGCCGCAGACGCTGCTCGCGATCGCGGTGGCCATCGCGGTCGAGCTCACCCTCGGGCGCATCTTCGTGCACAAGTGGCTGCATCCCGCGAGCGCGTACATCACCGGCATCAGCGTCGGGATATTGATCCGCTCGCCGGCGTACTGGCCGTTCGCGCTCTGCAGCGCGATCTCGATCACCTCGAAGTACGTGCTGCGCTTCCGCGGCCGCCACCTGTGGAACCCGTCCAACTTCGGCATCTGCGCGATGCTGGTCCTCGCGGGCGATACGGTCGCGACCCTCAACATCCAGTGGGGCAACTACCTCTGGCCGATGATGGTGATCTGGGCTCTCGGCTCGCTGATCATCTGGCGGCTGCACCGCTTCCACATCACCGCGACGTACGTGATCTCGTTCCTCGTGTTCGCCTGCATTCGCAGCTGGATCACCGGAAGCCCCGTGCTTGCGGAAATCGCGCCGATCACGGGACCGATGTACCAGCTCTTCATCTTCTTCATGATCACCGATCCGAAGACCACGGTGCGCTCGAAGAAGGGTCAATGCGTGGTCGCGTTCCTGGTGGCGCTGGTGGAAATGATCCTGCGGCTGAACCAGGTGATCTACGCGCCCTACTACGCGCTCTTCATCGTCGGCCCGAGCGCCCTGCTGATCGAGATGTGGTTGGACGCGCGTCGCGCTGGCGTTACTAGAGCCTCTGTTACCCCTGGAAACGCAGATGAACGCAGATAGAAGCACGCAGATGAGCGTGGATGATTTCAGAATGGCGTATTCATTTCGTGGCTGCGGTAACCGTAGACGGAAATTCCTGGAAAATTATCCCCGCTCATCTGCGTGCTTCTATCTGCGTTCATCTGCGTTTCCAGGATTTTTGCCCGCCAAGTAGATGCTTTCCCGCTTGCCACCGATCGCCCGCTGCCTGCTTCTGTGCGCCCTTATCGTATCGACGGGCTGCGAGCAGAAGGCCGCGGCCCCGCCGCCGAGCGTTGCGCCAGCGACCGCAACCGCGGCTGCGAGGGCGGAGCGGATCCAGTTCGTCGACGTGACCGAGAAGGCCGGCATCCGCTTCAAGCACGACAGCGGCGCCTTCGGGAAAAAGTATCTGCCCGAGACGATGGGCAACGGCGGCTGCTTCCTCGACTACGACAACGACGGCTGGCAGGACCTGCTGCTGGTGAATTCGACCAGCTGGCCGGGGCAGAAACCGGGCGAGGCGCTGCCCGCGCTCTATCACAACAATCGCGACGGCACGTTCACCGACGTGACGCGCGAGGCGGGACTCGCGGTGCCGATGTACGGCCTCGGGTGCAGCGTGGCCGACTACGACAACGACGGCTTCGCCGACATCTACCTCTACGGTGTCGGGCCCAATCGCCTCCTTCGCAACCTCGGCAACGGCACGTTCGCCGACGTGACCGCGAAGGCCGGGCTCGCCGATCCGGGTTTCTCCACCGGCGCCGCGTGGTTCGATTTCGACAACGACGGCAAGCTCGACCTCTTCGTCGCGCACTACGTCGAGTGGTCGATCGCGACCGATCCGTATTGCTCGCTCGACGGCAGGAACAAGACCTACTGCACGCCGCAGGTCTTCAAGGGCGAGAGCTCGGCGCTCTATCGCAACAAGGGCAACGGCACCTTCGAGAACGTGACGCGCCGCGCGGGACTGCACGATCGGAAAGGCAAATCGCTCGGCGTGGCGCTGCTGGATTACGACGACGACGGCTGGCTCGACCTCTTCGTCGCCAACGACACCGAGCCCAACAAGCTCTACCGCAACAACCGCAACGGCACGTTCAGCGACGTCGGCGCGACCGCGGGCGTGGCGTACGGGGACGCGGGCACCGCGCGCGCGGGCATGGGCGCCGACGCCGGGGACTTCGACAACTCCGGCCGGCAGGGGCTGGTGGTCGGCAACTTCACCCAGGAGGGCATGGCGCTGTACCGCAACGACGGCGCAGGGCTCTTCACCGACGCGGCCATCGCCAACGGAATCCGCAGGATGTCGATCCAGTCGCTCACGTTCGCGACATTCTTCTTCGACTACGACCTCGACGGCCTGCTCGACATCCTCGCGGTGAACGGGCACGTATCCGACGACATCGCGATCGTGCAACCCACCGTGAAGTATGCGCAGCCCCCGCACCTGTTCCACAACCTCGGCCAGGGGAAGTTCGCGGAAGTCACGGCGAGTTTGGGGCCCGCGCTGCGCCAGCCGATCGTGGGCCGCGGCGCCGCGTACGCGGATGTCGACAACGACGGCGACCTCGATCTCCTGGTCACGGCCAACAACGGCCCCGCGCGGCTGCTGCGCAACGACACGGCGAATCGCAACGACGTGTTGCGGGTCAAGCTGGTCGGCACGCGCGCGAATCGCGACGCCATCGGAGCGAAGGTCACGATGAGCGCGAGCAATGGCCTGCGCCTCGTCGCGATGGTCAAGACCGGCTCGAGCTACCTCTCGCAGAGCGAGCTGCCCCTCACCTTCGGGCTCGGCGCCCCGCAGCCGGGCAAGACCGCGACGCTCGAGATCGCATGGCCTGGCGGCGCGCGCGAGCACCTCGAGAACGTGGCGCCCAACCAATCCATCACGGTCCGCGAAGGCCGCGGGATCGTCGCGGCGCAATCCCTCAAGCCCGCCAGGTAGAGCGCGGCGGATCGATTCCTGACAGGAATCGAGGGCGAAAATTGCTATCATCGGTTCCAGGAGAGGGGGGAAATTCGACATGACTTCCAAAGATCGATTCGTACGCCGCCGGCAACTCGTGCTGGGCGCGGGAGCGGCGGTTGCGACGTCCGTTCTCGCACCGCGCGCCTTCGCGCAGGGCGCGGGCAAGCCGCTGCTCGTGGGCGGGCTGCCCGTCACCTGCAACCTGACGCTTCCGGTCGCGTGCTCCGCATCCGCGGCCGATGCCGGCGCCGCGAAAGGTACGAGCCCGTTCTTCGAGTTCAGCAAGTACAGCGGCTGGCCCGAGATCAAGGAGTCGCTGATGAGCGGGCGGCTGCAGGCGGCCTACATGCTGGCCCCGCTCATCATGGATCTCGCCGAGAGCAACATCCCGGTGAAGGTCGTCTCGCTCGGCCACCGCTCGGGCGCGGTGATCATGGTGCGCAGCGATTCTCCCTACAAGGTCTTCAAGGACATCCGCGGCAAGCGCGTCGCGATTCCCAGCCGCTTCGCGGTCGACTACCTCTACCTGCGCAAGATGCTCGAGCGCGAGGGCATGACGGTGAAGGACGTCGAGGTGGTCGAGATGGCGCCGCCCGACATGCCGGCGGCACTCTACGCGAAGGCGGTCGATGCCTACGCCACGGGCGAGCCGTTCGGCGCGGTCGCGCAGCGCGCCGGATATGCGCGCCCGCTCAGCATGACGCGCGACGCTTGGCCGAACTACATCTGCTGCGTGCTCACGGTGCGCGAAGATCTGATCAAGGCCAATCGCGCGCAGGTGCAGCAGTTGGTGAACTACGTGCAGGGCGCGGGCACCTGGCTCGATCTCGCGCCGGCGAACCGCACCAAGGCGGTCGAGATCGCCGCGGGGCCGAAATTCTTCAACCAGGATCCGAACGTGCTCCGGTTCGTGATGGAGAATCCGTCCGATCGCGTGACCTACGGCGACTTGCGGCTCATCAAGAGCGAGTTCGAGGAGCTGATGGATCTTTCCATCGCCGCCGGCACGATCAAGCGCCGCGGCGCCTACGAGAATTACGTCGACGAGAGCTTCGTGAAGAACATTACGCCGGTGCGCATCGCGCTCTGACATGAAGCTCGCGCTGCTCACGCTGCTGCTCCTCTCGTCCGTGGCCGGCGCCGCGGCGGATACGGAAATGCGCACCGGTGTTTTCTCGCCGCCGCGGCAGGCGCCGGATTTCACGCTGCGCGCATCCGACGGCTCCGAGCTGAAACTGAGCCAGTACCGCGGCAAGGTGGTCGCGCTCGGCTTCGGCTACACCTCGTGCCCCGATGTGTGTCCCACGACGCTTGCTTTCCTCGCGCAGGCTCGCAAAAAGCTCGGCCCCGCGGGCAAGGACCTGCAGGTGGTCTACGTCACCGTGGATCCGGAGCGCGACAACGCCGATCGGCTGCGCAAGTTCCTCGCGAATTTCGATCCCACCTTCCTCGGCGCGACCGGCACGCCGCAGCAGTTGGCCGACGTGCGCCAGGGCTACGGCATCACCATCACGCGCAAGAATATCGAAGGCACCCGGGACTACCTGGTGCACCACTCGTCGTACATCTACCTCATCGATCGCGCGGGGAACCTGCGGGCCATGATGCCGTTCGGCGTATCTGTGGACGACATGACCCACGATGTGAAGTCCCTGCTCGGCGGGTGACGAGTGGCGATGCGCGGCCGTCGCCTTGCGTGGATCCTCGGCCTCATCGCGATCGCGGCACTCGGCGCCACCGCGTGGGCGGCGCTCACACCGCTCGACTCCGCCTCGAAGGAGCAGGTGTACGAGATTCCCAAGGGCACGTGGGCGCGCCGGATGGCGGGCGAGAACCTCGAGATCCTGCCTTCGCGGATTCGACTGATGATCGGCGTGAAGGATGTCCTCGTCCTCAAGAACAACGACGACGTGCCGCAGCTGTTCGGGCCGGTGCTGATCATGCCGGGCCAAAGCTTCCAGTTGCCGTTCCGCGCGGCCTCCCGATACCAGTTCGCCTGCTCGCTGCACGCGAGCGGCCAGCTCGAGGTCATCGTCGATCCGATGCCGGAGCCCGGTTGGCAGCGGCTGCGTTGGCGAGCGGCCTCGCTCGCGCGCCCCGGAGGGCCGCTCTAGGATGAGGCTCGCCGCGGGCCGGATGAGACGCGTGCTCGCTCCGCTCGCCGTGGCCGTGCTGCTCGTCGCCTTGTGGTGGGCGGCCGTGGTCGTCACGAAGAGCGCGATCTTTCCCACGCCGCTGCAGGTCGCACGTGCGATTCTCGAGCTGGCACGGCAGGGAACATTGTGGGACCACATCGGCGCCTCGCTCTTCCGCGTCGCCGCCGGTTTCGCGCTCGCGGTCGTCGTCGCCGTGCCGCTCGGCCTGTGGATGGGGTGGGTGAGCGGCGCCTACGCGATGTTCAATCCGCTCGTGCAGGTCCTGCGCCCGATCTCGCCGATCGCCTGGATCCCGCTCGCGATCCTGTGGTTCGGCGTGGGTGACCTCTCGCCGATATTCCTGATCTTCCTCGCGTCGGTCTTTCCGCTGGTGGTGCAGACCGCGGCCGGCGTGCACACCATCGAGCGCCAATACCTGCGCGCGGCCGAGAACTTCGGCGTCTCGCGCGCGAAGCTCTTCCTGCAGGTCGTGATCCCGGCGGTGCTGCCGCAGATCATCGTCGGAATGCGCGTGAGCCTCGGCGTGGCATGGCTCGTGGTCGTCGCCGCGGAGATGATCGCGCTGCGCTCCGGGCTGGGCTACCTCATCATCGACTCGCGCAACGCCGGCAACCGCTACGACCTGGTGGTCGCCGGCATGGTGATCATCGGCATCACCGGGCTGTTGCTCGACGGCATGATGCGCCGGCTCGAGCGCCTGAAGGTCGTGAGGTGGCGTTATGCCCGTTAAGATCGCGGTCGACGGCGTGCGCAAGAGCTACCCGAGCGACAAGGGGCCGCCGTTCGAGGTCATCGCGGGAATCAGCTTCACCGTGGACGATGGCGAGTTCGTGGCACTCGTCGGACCCTCCGGCTGCGGGAAGACCACGTTGATGAACATCGTCGCCGGCCTCGATCGGCCCGACGCGGGGCGCGTGGATGTCGACGGCATGGCGCGCAACGGACCGAGCCGCAAGGGCATCGTGATTTCGCAGCAGGGCTCCGTCTTCCCATGGCTCACGGTGCGGCGCAACCTGATGTTCGGGCTGGACGGCGCGCATCCCGACAAGGAGGCGCTCGCCGATCACTACGCGGCGCTCGTGGGACTGAAGGGATTCGAAAAGAGCTACCCCCACGAGCTCTCGGGCGGCATGCTGCGGCGCGCGGAGGTGGCGCGCGCACTCGTCGTGAAGCCCGAGATCCTCTACATGGACGAGCCGCTCGCCGCACTCGACGCGCTCACCAGCCTGCGCATGCGCACCGAGCTGCTGCGCATCCTGTCCGAGGAGCGGCACACGTGCCTGCTGATCACGCACGATGTCGAGGAAGCGATCCACATGGCCGATCGGATCATCGTGCTCTCGGCGCGCCCGACCACGGTCCAGGCGACGTTCGACGTGCCGCTCACGCATCCGCGCGATCTCCTCAGCCCCGAGGCGGTGGCGCTAAAGGCGGCGATCCTGCGGGAGTTCGGGCTCTGACATAGGGCGCTCGTACAATAGCCTTCCGATGGATTTCTCGCGCACCTACGACCTGCTCGTTCTCGGCGGCGGCAACGCGGCGCTGTGCGCGGCGATCACCGCGCGCGAGGCCGGCCTCACGGTGCTGATGGTCGAATCCGCGCCCGTGCATTTCCGCGGCGGCAACAGCCGCCACACGCGCAACCTGCGTTGCATGCACGATGGGCCCGCGGACGTGCTGACCGGAGCGTATCCGGAAGAGGAGTACTGGCAGGACCTGCTCAAGGTCACCGGGGGCCTCACCAACGAGCAATTCGCGCGGATGGTGATTCGCCACACCGCCACATGCCGCGACTGGATGAGGAAGCACGGCGTGCGCTTCCAGCCGGCGCTCGGCGGCACGCTGCACATCTCGCGCACCAACGCGTTCTTCCTCGGCGGCGGGAAGGCGCTCGTCAACGCCTACTACCGCTCGGCCGAAGCGCTCGGGGTCGACATCGCCTACGACACCGAGGTGATCGAGCTCGCGATCGACGGCACGCGCTTTCGATCGGCCACGGTCATGCGCCATGGTGTGCAGCACGAGATCACGGCGCGCGTCGTGGTGGCCGCCGCCGGCGGGTTCGAATCGAACCTCGCGTGGCTGCGTGAAGCGTGGGGCCCGCCCGCCGACAACTTCATCGTGCGCGGCACGCCCTACAACATGGGAAAAGTCCTGAAGATCCTGCTCGCGGCGGGCGCAAAGCCGGTGAGCGACGCGACCCAGGGGCACTGCGTCGCCATCGATGCGAGATCGCCGAAATTCGACGGTGGCATCGTGACGCGCGTCGACTGCGTCTCGCTCGGGATCGTCGTCAACAAGGATGCGCGGCGCTTCTACGACGAGGGCGAGGATTTCTGGCCCAAGCGTTACGCGATCTGGGGGCGGCTCGTCGCCGGGCAGCCCGACCAGATCGCGTTCTCGATCATCGACGCGAAATCGATGGGCAAGTTCATGCCGCCGGTGTTTCCGCCGCTGAAGGCGCAGACGCTGCGCGAGCTGGCGGCGCAACTCAAGCTCGATCCCGCCGCGCTCGAGAAGACGGTCGCCGAATTCAACGCCGCCGTGCGCCCCGGCACCTTCGACCACACCATCTTCGACGACTGCCGCACCGAGGCCATCACGCCCGCGAAGACCCACTGGGCGCGCGCCCTCGATACGCCGCCGTACTACGCCTATCCGCTGCGCCCCGGCATCACCTTCACCTACCTGGGTGTCACCGTCGACCAGCGCGCCCGCATGATCCTCGACGACGGCACGCCGTGCGAGAACATCCTCGCGGCGGGCGAGATCATGGCGGGCAATGTGCTGGGCAAGGGATACATCGCGGGGATCGGGATGTCGATCGGCACGACGTTCGGACGCATTGCCGGAGTGGAGGCGGCCCACCATGTCCGCGGATAAGGCGCCGCGCCTGGCGGAGCTCGTCGAAGAGGCGCAGCGCGTGCTTTCGATCTGCAACGCGTGCCGCTATTGCGAAGGCTACTGCGCGGTGTTCCCCGCGCTCGAGCGCCGGCTCGCCTTCAGCGACAACGACGTCCACTACCTCGCCAACCTTTGCCACAACTGCGGCGCTTGCCTGTACGCGTGCCAGTACGCGCCGCCGCACGAGTTCCAGCTCAACTTCCCGCGCGTGCTGGCCCAAGTGCGCAAGCAGACCTACAAGAAATACGCGTGGCCCGCGTTTCTCGCAAAGGCGTTCGATCGCAACGGCATCGTGGTGAGTGCCGTCACCGCGGCGAGCCTCGCGTTCGTCTTTCTCTTCACCGCGTGGATGGCCGATCCCGCACGGCTCTTCACCGCGTACTCCGACGCGGAGGGCTCCTTCTACGCGGTCCTCCCGCACGAGACGATGGTGGCGGTGTTCGGCGCGGTGTTTGCCTACGTCCTCGTGGCGTGCGTGATGAGCTGGCTGCGCTTCTGGCCGGACACCGGCGAGGAAGCGCTCGAATTCGTGCAGCCGCAGCCCTTCAGCAACGCGGCCTGGGATTCGCTGGGGCTGCGCTACCTCGACGGCGGCGGCGACGGCTGCACCTATCCCGACGAGAAGCCGTCGTTCGCGCGGCGCGATTTCCACCACCTCACGTTCTACGGCTTCCTCGCGTGCTTCGCGGCAACGACCGTCGCCACGATCTACCACTACGTGTTCGGATGGAAGGCGCCCTACCCGCTCTACAGCTTGCCGGTCATTCTCGGAACGCTCGGCGGCATCGGGCTCATCGTCGGGCCGGCGGGGCTGGCGTGGCTCAAGTACAAGCGCGATCCGGAGCTCGCCGACCGCTCGCAGACCGGCATGGACGCGGGCTTCATCGTGCTGCTCTTCCTCACCAGCCTCACCGGGCTCCTGCTGCTCTTCTTCCGCGAGACGAGCGCCATGGGCGTGCTGCTCGCGGTGCACCTGGGCGCCGTGCTCGCCCTCTTCCTCACGCTTCCCTACGGCAAGTTCATGCACGCGCTCTACCGCTTCGCCGCGCTGGTGCGTTTCCACGTCGAGCGCCACCGCCCGCTTCCCGAAATCGGATCCGAATAAGGAGACTTCCATGTCGAACATGGCCCACCTCACGCTGAGCTCGATGAAGGACAAGGTCACCGCGGAAGAATGGAAGGCGCGCGTCGACCTCGCCGCGTGCTACCGGCTGGTCGAACACTACGAGATGTCGGACATGATGGCGAACCACATCTCGGCCGCGGTGCCCGGCGAGGAAGGCGCCTTCCTGATCAACGCGTACGGCATGATGTACGAGGAGATCACGGCATCGAGCCTCATCAAGATCGACGTCGACGGCAACATCCTTTCGAAGCCCGACTTCGGCGCGCTCGACTACGGCATCAACAAGGCGGGCTACGTGATCCACGGCGCGATCCACCGCGCGCGCCACGACGTCGCCTGCGTGATCCACACCCACACCTGGGCGGGCATGGCGCTCTCCGCGCTCGACTGCGGCGTGCTGCCGATCAGCCAGACGTCGATGCGGTTCCTCAAGATCGGCTACCACGAGTACGAAGGGGTAGTGCTCGACAGCAAGGAGGAAGCGTCGCTGCTGCGCGACCTCGGCACCGGCGAGGCGCTGATCCTGCGCAACCATGGGCTGCTCGCGGTGGGCAAGACGATCGGCGAGGCGTTCAACTGGATGCATCGCCTCGAGCTCACGGCGCGCTCGCAGCTCGCCGCGATGGCCACGGGTGCCAAGCTGCGCAGCGTTCCCGACGACGTGCTGCACCAGACCTACATGAACTACCAGCCGCAGACGCGCCGCCCGTACGGCGTCATGGAGTGGCCCGCCCTGCTGCGCAAGCTCGACCGCATGGATCCGACCTACAAGGAATAGAGCTGGTGCGGATCGTCGATGGCCAGGTGCACATCTGGGGCGCCAATACGCCCCAACGGCCGTGGCCGGCACGCGCGCATGCGCATCGGGATCCGCCGTGGAACGCAAGCGAAGTGCTGCGCGAGATGGATGCCGCGGGTGTCGAGCGCGTCGTGATCGTTCCGCCTTCGTGGGAAGGCGATCGCAACGATCTCGGGTTGGCGGCGGCGCGCGCGCATCCCGATCGCTTCGCGGTGATGGGGCGCTTCGATCCCGAGGCGTCGGATGCGCGCACGCAGATCGCCGCCTGGAAAGAGCAGCCCGGCATGCTCGGCATGCGCTTCTCCTTTCACACACCGCTGCTGCGCCAGCCGCTGCTCGACGGCAAGTTCGACTGGGTCTGGAGCGAGCTCGAGCGCGAGGGCATTGCGCTGATGGTCCTCCTGCACCAGGAGTATCTCGATCGCATCGACGCGGTGGCCGCAAATCACCCGCGGCTCAGGATCGTGATCGACCATCTCGGACTCGTGAACGGCGAGAAGGATGCGCACGCGTTTCGAAATCTCGACCGGCTGCTCGCGTTGGCGGCACGGCCCAACGTCGCGGCCAAGGCGAGCGCGCTGCCGTGTTACACGAACGACGCCTTTCCCTATCGCGCGCTGCATCCGTACATCCGGCGGGTGTACGACGCGTTCGGGCCGCGTCGGATGTTCTGGGGCACCGATCTCTCGCGCCTTCCGTGCCCCTATCGGGAAGGCATCTCGATGTTCACCGAGCACATGCCATGGCTCACGCCGCTCGACAAGGAATGGATCATGGGCCGCGGCGTGTGCGAATGGCTCGGCTGGAAACTCTGAAGGGGATGACCATGAAAGCAGCAATCTCGAAGTACCTCGCGCTCTCGGTGTTCGTGATGGCGGGGGCCGCGCAAGCCCAGGGCTTTCCCAACAAGCCGGTGAAGATCGTCGTGCCGTTCGCGCCCGGCGGAAACCTCGACGTCACCGCGCGCATCGTCGCCGAGTCGATGTCGAAGCAGCTCGGGCAACCGTTCATCGTCGACAACCGTCCCGGAGCGGGCGGCGCGATCGGCAGCGAGGCGGTGGCGAAATCGCCCGCCGATGGATATACGCTGGTCGCGGGGACCACCGCGACCACGATCGTGAGCCCGCTGCTGGTGCCCAATCCTCCGTACCAGCTGCAGAGCTTCGCGCCGGTCGGGATGATGGCGGTGACGCCGCTGGTGCTCGAGGTTCCGGCCGCGAGCCCGCACGCGGATTTCAAGTCGTACCTCGCGTACGTGAAGGCCAATCCCGGCAAGGTCACGATCGGCCACTCGGGCAACGGCACCACCAACCACGTCGCGATCCTTCAGCTGCAGGATGCGCTCAAGGTGAGCTGGAACATCGTCCCCTACAAGGGATCGGGGCCCGCGATCATCGACTTGATCGGAGGGCAGATCGATTCGATGGTCGACCAGACCTCGAGCTCGCTGCCGCAGATCCAGGGCGGGAAGCTGCGCGCGCTCGCGGTCGGCACCAAGTCGCGCATCGCCGACCTGCCGAATGTTCCGACGCTCGCCGAGACGGGGCTGAAGAATTTCGAGGCGGTGACTCCGAGTGGGCTCTTCGCTCCCGTGCACACGCCGCCGGATGTCGTGAAGACGTTGAACGCCGCGCTCAACAAGGCGCTTGCCGACCCCGCAATCAAGAAGCGCCTGGCCGAGCTCGGCTCGGAGGTGCGGCCGATGAGCGCCGAGCAGTTCGACGGCATCCTCAAGGAAGAGGAGACGAAGCTCAAGGCGCTGGTGAAATCCGGGGTCCTGAAAGGCGATTGACGCGCCGGGGGTTTCGTTCGAAACGCGATGCGGCGGACGAGAAACGCCGCTGAGACTGCGGAGGTTCGTAATAGGGTCTCGTAGACCCGACGAATGCTCCACAGAGGAAATGTCATGAACGTACGAAGCAAGACCTTTGTCATGGCCGTTGCGCTGGCCGCCGCCGCCTGCTCGCTTGGCTCCCAAGCGGCGGATTCGAGCTCGCATCAAGCCGCGGAGGACCAGTGGTTTGCGCGGGAACGCGCGCTCGAGCCCGGCAACGTCACGCCCGTGCCGTTCCCGCCGCCGAAAGGCGATAAGGGCGACTGAGGCAAGGCGGATTCCAGCTCGCGCGAATGCTGGACAAGGTGAATCGCAACTTCGTCGGAGAGGCCTCGGCGCGCGTGTAGAACAATCCTGCTTATTTTGGCAGGATCCGACTGATTCATTGACGAACGCGCCGCTGCTCGTCTAGCGTGCCCCTTCGATCTCCCTTCCTTTTGCCGGGAGAGGACACCAGGTTTTCGAAACAACGAGCCCGCTGCGTCAACGGCCATCCGAGCCCGTGCGCAGCTTCGTCCACGCATCTCTCGGGAGATCCAATGGCAATCGCACGCAATCACGGCTTCGCGCTTTCGGCGCTGGCCCTCGCGCTCGCGCTCGCGTTCCCCACGCAGGCGCGCATCACGAGGATCGATATCACGAGCACCGAGCCGGCCTTCGCAGGCACCACGTTCGGATCGGTTGGCGCGTACGAGAAGCTGCGCGGCAAGGCGTACGGCGAGGTCGATCCGACCGATGCTCGTAATGCCGTGATCACCGACATCGAGCTCGCCCCGCAAGTCAACGGCAAGGTCCAGTACTCGATGGACATCTACATCCTGAAGCCGGTGGACCTCTCGAAGGGCAACCACAAGGTCTTCATGGAGGTGAACAACCGCGGCAACAAGCTCTACGCCGACTTCAACCGCTCGGGCGGGGCCAACAATCCCACCACGGCGGCGGACGCGGGCGACGCCTTCCTCATGAACAAGGGCTACAGCATCGCGTGGAACGGTTGGGATCCGTCGGCGGCCGCTGGGGGCGATCGGCTCACGATCACGGTTCCGGTGGCGACCTATCCGGGCGGCGTCACGATTACCGGCCCTTCCTATGAATACATCGTGTTCGACAACGCGACCACCCTGTCGTACTCGCTGACCTACGCCGCCGCGACGACGGACAAATCACAGGCCCGGCTCACGGTGAAGCAGCATCTCACTGATCCGGCCGTCGTGATCGACGCGAGCGGCTGGGACTACACCACGCCGGCCGGCACCGCCATCAAGCTCACGAGCGGCGCGTTCCAGCAAAGCGCGATCTACGAGTTCTCGTTCACGGCGAAGAATCCCATCGTCGCCGGTCTCGGCCTTGCCGCCACCCGCGACTTCGTCTCGTTCCTCAAGAACGCGGCCGCGGATGACGCGGGCCATCCCAATCCGCTGGCCGGCAACGCGCGCAAGGTCTACGCCTTCTCGATCTCCCAGCCCGCGCGATACATCAACGATTTCCAGACGCTCGGCTTCAACGAGGACGACAGCGGCCGCCACGGCCGGCGTGTGTTCGATGGCGTGCTCAACTGGCTGGGTGGCGGCAGCGGCGTGGAGATCAACTACCGCTTCTCGCAGACCGCACGCACCGAGCGCAATCGCCAGAACCATCGCTACCCGGAGGCGATCTTCCCGTTCGCGTATCCGGCGATGCGCGACCCGTACACCGGAAAGGTCGCGGGCCGCGGCGTGGCGTGCGAGGCGGCGCGCACCTGTCCCAACGTGATGGAGGTCAACTCCTCCAACGAGTACTGGGTGAAGACGAGCTCGCTGCTGCATACCGACCTCCGCGGCAGGGACCTGGACCACGATCCCGACTACGTGCGCTTCTATCTCCTCTCCGGAATCGAGCACACGGTGGCAGGCGCACCTCCGACCCCAGGCACGTGCGCGCAAATCCGCAATACCACCAACCCCACCCCCGCGCTGCGCGCGCTCTTCGTGGCGCTCGAGGACTGGGTCGAGGACGGCAGGCGCCCGCCGAAAAGCGAAGTCCCGGAGCGCGACAACTCGGTCAATTCGATCCCGCAATCCGATGGCGTCGGCGTCGTCCCGCAGAGAGCGCTGGGCTTCCCGTCGATTCCCGGCGTGACATACACCGGCGTGATCACGGTTCGGCACCTGTTCAATTTCGGGCCGCAATTCAATAACGGCATCATGACGATCAACCCGCCCGATTTCTCCGGGCCGGTGTATCCGTCGTTCGTGTCGCGCGTCGATGACGACGGCAACGAGATCGCGGGGATTCGCCTGCCGCCCGTCGAGGCGCCCATCGCCACCACGACCGGATGGGGCCTGCGCGCCACGGCATTTGGCGGCCCCGACGGATGCGAGTCGTTCGGCCAGTGGATTCCGTTCCTGAAGACGAAGGCCGAACGCAAGGCCGCCGGGGATCCGCGCCGCTCGCTCGAAGAGCGTTACGAGGACCACAGCGATTACGTGAAGGAAGTCACGAAGGCCGCACGCAAGCTCCAGCACAAGCGTTTCCTGCTACCCGAGGACGTGCAGCGTTATATCGACGAAGCGAACGCGAGCACCGTGTTGCAGTAGGGTTGCTGAACCTCCGGAAGAGCCCGCGGAATGCGGGCTCTTCTCTTTTTGGCACCGCAGCCCGTCGCTTCCCACCGTGGCCCGG
>JANPHA010000096.1:0-2297 GCA_031424255.1 Burkholderiales bacterium
GCGATGCCCATCGCGATCGCGGCGTGCAGCAGCGGATCCGGAAACGGCTTCGGCCGCGCGCAGGTGTCGCCGCCGACCACGACGGCCGATCGCTTGCCGAGGCCCAGCCCCTCGAGCACCGGGCGCGCGAAGCGCTCGTACTTGTTCGTGACGACGCCCCATGGAATGCCGTCCGCGTCGAGCTGGTCGAGCAGCTCGGGCATCTCCGGAAAGAGGCGCGAATCGACGCACAGGTTCTCGCCGTAGAGCGCCAGGAACTCGTCGCGCATCGACTGGAAGTCGGCGTGCCCGGGCCTTACGTTGAACGCCGCGCCGATCATCCCGCGCGCGCCGCTCGAGACAAAGGGCCGCACGTCTTCCAGCGCCACCGGTGGCAGGCCGCGGCTCTTGCGCATGCGGTTCACCGTGAGCGCCATGTCCGGCGCGGTATCCGCGAGCGTTCCGTCCAGATCGAAAAGCACGGCTTCGATCATTTGCGGCACGCGATCATGTAGTTCACGTCGATGTCGCGGCCGAGATCGTAGATGCGGGTGAACGGGTTGTATGTCATTCCGGTGAGGTCGGCCACGGTGAGTCCGGCGGCGCGGCAATCGCGCGAGAGCTCCGAAGGGCGGATGAAGCGCGCGTACTCGTGCGTGCCGCGCGGCAGCAGGCGCAGCACGTATTCGGCGCCGACGATCGCGAACAGGAACGACTTCGGATTGCGATTGATCGTCGAGAAGACGACCAGGCCGCCGGCCTTCGCGAGCCGCGCGCAAGCCGCGATCGTGCTCGCGGGGCTCGGCACATGCTCGAGCAGCTCCATGCAGGTGACCACATCGAACGTCGCCGGGGATTCATCCGCCATCGCCTCCGCGGAGACCAGCCGGTATTCGACCACGCTGCCGGTCTCGAGGCCGTGGAGGGTCGCGACCTTGAGCGGCTTGTCGGCGAGATCGATGCCGGTCACCTGCGCACCTTTCTGCGCCATCGCCTCCGCGAGAATCCCGCCGCCGCACCCCACGTCGATGACGCGCTTGCCCGCGAGACCGCCGGCGAGCCGCTCGATGTGGCCGAGGCGCAGCGGGTTGATCTCGTGCAGCGGCCTGAACTCGCTCGTCGGGTCCCACCAGCGATGCGCGAGCGCGCTGAATTTGGCGAGCTCGGCGGGATCGTAATTCGCGCTATTCACGCAAGCCTCTTCTTCCACCACAAAGCCTTGTCGCGCAGCCCCTGCTCATCGACACCCTCGAGCCGGCGCTCCACGAGCCGCGGCGTGCCCGCCACCCACACGTGGGTCACGTTCTCGCGCCCCGCGGCATAGACGAGATCCGACACCGGATCAAAACAAGGGAGGGTTTCCACCGACGAAAGTTCCACCGCCGCGATATCCGCGGATTTTCCCACCGCGAGCGAGCCGATCTCGCCCTCGAGCCCGATCGCGCGGGCACCCTGGATCGTCGCCATCTCCAGCGCCTCGAACGCCTTCACCGTCGCCGCGTTGCCGCTGACCGCCTTGGCGAGCAGCGCCGCGGTGCGCATCTCGGTCATCACGTCGAGGCGGTTGTTGCTGGCGGCGCCATCGGTGCCGACGCCCACGCGGATGCCGCGCTCGAGCATCTTCGCCACGGGTGCAAAGCCGCTCGCGAGCTTGAGGTTCGACGAAGGGCAGTGCGCGACACTCACTCCTTCCTTCGCCATCAGGTCGAGCTCCGCATCCTCCAGGTGCACGGAGTGAACGGCGATGAGCCGCGGCCCGACGAGGCCGAGGCGGCGCATGCGCTCGAGCGGCCGCACGCCGTGTTGCGCGACCCCCTGCTCGATCTCCGCGGTGGTCTCGTGCACGTGCATGTGGATCGGCAGGTCGAGCTCCTCGGCGAGGACTGCGATGCGCTTCAGCATCTCGTCGGCCACGGTGTACGGTGCGTGCGGCGCGAGCGTGAACGAGAGCAGCGGCTCGCCCTGGTACGAGTCGCGCACCGCGAGTCCCTTCTGCAGGTAGCTCGCGGCATCGGCTGCGTAGGCACTCGGAAACTCGATGGTGATGATCCCGATCGAGGCGCGCAGGCCCATGCGCAGCGCCGCGCGCGCCGTGGCGCCGGGGAAGAAATACATGTCGTTCACGCAGGTGACGCCACTGCGCAGCATCTCGGCCATCGCGAGCTCGCTGCCGTCGTGCACGAGCTCGTCGCTCACGTGCTTCGCCTCCGCGGGCCAGATGTGCTCCTGCAGCCACGTCATCAACGGAAGATCGTCTGCGATGCCGCGCATCAGCGCCATCGCGGCATGGCAGTGCAGGTTCACGAAGCCGGGAATGA
>JANPHA010000097.1:0-4486 GCA_031424255.1 Burkholderiales bacterium
GTGGTCGTGGTCTTGCCGTGCGTGCCGGCGATCGCGATGCCCTGCTTGAAGCGCATCAGCTCCGCCAGCATCATCGCGCGCGGCACCACCGGGATGTGCGCCTCGCGCGCGCGCAGCACCTCGGGGTTGTCGGGCTTCACCGCCGTGGACACGACCACGGCATCGGCGTCGGCGACGTTCGCGGAGGCATGGCCGATCACGATGCGGATGCCCATCTGGCGAAGGCGGCGCACCGCCGGATTTTCGGAAAGGTCCGAGCCGGAGACGGTGTAGCCGAGATTCGCGAGCACCTCGGCGATGCCCGACATGCCCGAGCCGCCTATGCCGACGAAGTGGATGCGCTTGACCTTATGCCGCATGGGCGATCTCCACGCACAGCTCGGCGCAGCGCCGCGTCGCGTCGGGCTTGCCGAGAGAGCGCGCCTTGCGCGCCATGTCCAGCAACCGGTGACGGTCGAGCGAGCGCAGCGCCTCGGCGAGCGCGGCCGGCTGCGTTTCCAGTTGCTGCATCGCGATGCCCGCGCCTTGCTCGGCGAGGAACGCGGCGTTGGCGGCCTGCTCGTCGGCGACGAACCACGGCAGCGGAAACAGGATCGCGGCGATGCCCGCCGCGGTGATCTCGGCCACGGTGATCGCGCCCGAGCGGCAGATGAGCAGGTCGCACCACGCGTAGCGCGACGCCATGTCGGCGATGAACGGCACCACCTCGCCCTCGACGCCGGCCTGCGCGTAGGCGCCGCGCAAACCCTCGAACAGCTTCTCGCCCGACTGGTGCACGACCTCGGGGCGTTCGGCGGGCGCCATCGCGGCGAGTGCCGCGAGCACCAGGTCGCTCATCGTCTGCGCGCCGAGGCTTCCGCCGACCACCAGCAGCCGAAGCCGCGCGCTGCGTGCGGCGAAGCGTTCCGCGGGCGGCGCGATCGCGGTGATCTCCTCGCGCACCGGCGTGCCGAGCCACTCGACGCGCTTCGGCTTCGGCAACGCGTTGGCCCACTTCTGCGCCACCTTGCGCTCGAAGGCACCTTCCATTCCGACGATCACGCGATCGGCCACGGGTGCGAGCACGCGGTTGGTGATGCCGGCGACCGCGCCCGGCTCGTGCACGACCAGCGGCTTGCCCCACAGCGCCGCCATCATCCCGCCCGGAAACGCGACGTAGCCGCCCATCGACAACACCACGTCGGGGCGAATGCGGAAGATCGCGGCACTCGCCTGCCAGAACGCGACGAGGATGCGCAGCGGCAACACCAGCCACGCGAGCGCGCCCTTGCCGCGCACGCCGCTCATGTTGACCCGGGTCATCGGGTAGCCCGCCTGCGCCACCAGCCTGTTCTCCATGCCGGTGGGCGTGCCCATCCAGTGGATCTTCCAGCCGCGCGCGGCGAGCTCGCTCGCGATCGCGAGTCCCGGAAAGATGTGCCCGCCGGAGCCCGCGGCCATGATGAGGATGGTGCGGCTCACAGCGTGCCCCCGCGCATGAGATATCGATTCTCCCAATCGATGCGGAAGACGATCGCGAGCGCCATCGAGGTCACGACGATGCCGGTGCCGCCGAACGAGAGCAGCGGAAGGGTCAGGCCCTTGGTCGGCAGCAGCCCCATGTTCACGCCCATGTTGATGAACGCCTGGGCCGCGAGCCACACGCCGATGCCTTGCGCGACCAGGGCCGCGAAGTAGCGCTCGAGGCTCGCCGCCTGGCGGCCGACCGCGAATGCGCGATGCACGAGGAAGAGGAAGAGCGTGATCACCGCCGCGACCCCGGCGAAGCCGAGCTCCTCGGCGATCACCGCGAGCAGGAAATCGGTGTGCGCCTCGGGAAGATAGAAGAGCTTCTCGACGCTCGCGCCCAGCCCCACGCCGAGCCACTCGCCGCGTCCGAACGCGATCAGCGAATGCGACAGCTGGTAGCCCTTGCCGTAGGCGTCGGACCACGGGTCCATGAAGCCGAGGATGCGTTGCAGCCGGTAGGGCGACGAGACGATCAGCACGACGAACGCCACCGCGAGCAGCAGCGCCAGGCCCGCGAACAGGCGCCAGTTGAGGCCGCCGAGGAACAGCACCGCCATCGCGATCGTGGTGACGACTACGAGCGCGCCGAAGTCGGGCTCGCGCAGCAGCAGCGCGGCGATGATCGTCATCACCGCGAACATCGGCACGAAGCCCTTGCGGAAATTGTCCATGAACGCCGCCTTGCGCACGGTGTAATCCGCGGCGTAGAGCACGACGAAGAGCTTCATCAGCTCGGAGGGCTGGAACGTCCCCACCCCGAGCGAGATCCAGCGGCGCGCGCCGTTCACCTCGCGGCCGACGCCGGGGATCAGCACCGCGACCAGCAGCACCACGCCGCCGAGGAAGAGCCAGGGCGCCGACTTCTGCCACAACCACACCGGCACGCGGAAGAGCGCCACCGCGAATGCGAGGCCGATCAGCAGGTACACCGAGTGGCGCACCAGGAAATAGCTCGGGCGGAACCCGGTGAAGCGCTCCGCCTCGGCCATCGCGATCGACGCCGAGTAGACCATCACGAGCCCGATCGCGGCGAGCATCACCGCCGACCAGAGCATGCCCCGGTCGAAGGCGGAATCGCGGCGGCCGGGGTTGTACAGCATCAGGCGCCCGCCTTCTTCGCGAGCGCGCGCGCGGCGATGGCGAACACTTCGCCTCGATGCCCGTAGTTGCGGAACATGTCGAAGCTCGCGCATGCGGGTGAAAGCAGCACGGCATCGCCGGGCTTCGCGGCGGCGAACGCCTTCTCCACCGCCGCCTGCATCGAATCGGCGCGTTCGAACGCCACACCCGAGCCGGCAAGCGCGGCGTGGATCGCGGGCGCATCGCGTCCGATCAGCACCACCGCGCGCGCATGGGACTTGACCGCGGGCGCGAGCGGGGAGAAGTCCTGGCCCTTGCCCTCGCCGCCCGCGATCAACACGACCGGATCGCGGAACCCCTCGAGCGCGGCCACCGTGGCGCCGACGTTGGTGCCCTTGGAATCGTCGTAGAACCGGACACCGAGCGCTTCGGCCACGAGCTCGACGCGATGCGGCAATCCGCGGAAATCGCGCAGCGCCTGCGCGAGCGGCGCGGGCGGCACGCCGACCGAGGAGAGCAGCGCATGCGCGGCGAGCGCGTTCGCGGCGTTGTGCAGCCCCTTCATCGCCATCGCATCGAGCGCCATCAGCGACTCATCGCCGTGGCGCAGCTCGGTCGCGTTCGCATCGAGTCCCCACTGCGCCTCGGAGGTGGGCGTGCCCAGCCCGAACGACACCGAGTGCCCGGCAGCCATGCCGCGGCTCCACGCGTCGTCGCGATTCACGACGCGCGTTGCGGCGTGCAGGAAGATCCGCTCCTTGGCGCGCGCGTAGTCTTCCATCGAGTCGTAGCGATCCATGTGGTCCTGCGTGAGGTTGAGCATCGCCGCCGCGTCGAGCGCCAGGCTCGCGGTGGTCTCGAGCTGGTAGCTCGACAGCTCGAGCACGAAGAGCTCGGCGCGCGCCTCGGCATCGAGGGCTTCGAGCACCGGCAGGCCGATGTTGCCGGCGACGACCGTGTGCATCCCGGCGGCGCGCCCCATCGCACCGGCGAGTGCGGTCACGGTCGACTTGCCGTTGGTGCCGGTTATTCCGAGCACGCGCGCTCCCGTCGCGCGCCGCGCAATTTCGCGGGCGAATATCTCGACGTCGCCGACCACCTCGATTCCGCGCGCGAGCGCCGCGCGAAGGATGGGCTCGCGGAGCGCAACGCCCGGACTCGCAAGGACCGTGTCCACGCCCGCCAGGAGCGCTTCGTCGAAAGGTCCGAGGGCGAGATCGACATGCGGATGCTCCGCGCGGACCGCTCCCGCGGCCGGAGGCGCCGCTCGCGTATCGGCGGCACGCACGCGCGCGCCGCGCCGCGCGAGCCAGCGAATGCCCGAAAGCCCCGTGTCACCCAGGCCGAGAACGAGGACGCTCTTGCCTTGCCATTCATTCGTCATCTCCCTAGCGCAGTTTCAGAGTCGACAGGCCGAAGAGGACCAGCATCATGGTGATGATCCAGAAGCGCACCACGACCTGGTTCTCCTTCCAGCCCTTCAATTCGTAGTGGTGGTGCAGCGGCGCCATCCGGAAGACGCGCCTGCCGGTCAACTTGAAGCTCGCCACCTGGATGATCACGGAGAGGGTCTCGACCACGAAGACGCCACCCATGATCAGCAGCACGATCTCCTGGCGCACCACGAGCGCGATCATCCCGAGCGCCGCGCCGAGCGCGAGCGCCCCGACATCGCCCATGAACACTTCCGCCGGATAGGCGTTGAACCAGAGGAACGCGAGTCCCGCGCCCGCCATGGCGCTGCACAGCACCGCGAGCTCGCCCGCGCCGGAGATCAGCGGAAAGCCGAGGTACTTGGAGAACACCGCGTTGCCCGACACGTAGGCGAAGGCCGCGAGGGCGGAAGCGATCATCACCGTCGGCATGATCGCGAGCCCGTCCAGCCCGTCGGTCAGGT
>JANPHA010000098.1:0-1834 GCA_031424255.1 Burkholderiales bacterium
GGCCCACTACCGAAGGCGGTGGTACAGCGCCTCGCGACCCTGCTGGTCGCGAACCCAGAGCGCATCTTCCCCGGCGAGTCGCGCGGCCAGCGGCGGCTTGCCTTTCACGTCGAGCCAGATCGCATGACCCTCGATGCGATACCGCCCCTGCATGGTCGTGATGGGGGCGAGCAGCCGCGTGCGCTCGGTCGCCGAGAAGGTGCCGAACGCGTACGTCGCGAGTCCATCCTTGCTCAGGACCCATTGGGATCCAAGGTTGCCTTCGACACGGGCGTCCGAAGTCCAGGTGCCCTCGAGCGCGGGACCTGCAGAAAGGGCAGGCAAGGCTCCAAGCGAAAGGAGGAAGAGGATCCGGGCGAATATTTTCATCACCCCAATCTATTGGAATTCACGAGTCGCCGGGGATCCACCGCTCACGGGTGCGCAACGCCTCGACGGCCAGCGCGATGTCGTCCATGGTGCTCCCGGCTTCGCCGACAGTACCAGGCGCACGAGTTACACCATCACTCGTAAAGCCGTTACCACCGAGAAGTCCCGATCGTGCGTCACGAGGGCATCGGCGCTTATCGCCAGAGCACTCGCGACCTGGACCGCATCGGGAAGTCCCAGCTTGAGGCTTCCCCGAATCCGTGCGGCACTCTCGGCAATATCGGCGGAGAGCTCGACCACCTGCCACGACTCCATGACGTCGCGGTAACGGCGCACGAGGGTCTCTTGCCCCTTGCCAAGCGGCCCGGCGAGAACCTCCGCCATCGCGATCGTCGTCACGGCAAAGGAGATCTCACCGGCGGCTTGCCGATCGAACAATGGCCGGAACCGGGCGGCCAATCTCGGGTGATATTCGAGGAGATAGATGATCGGCGCGCTGTCGATCAACACCAACGCGCCTTTGGCCAGAGCAGCGCTGTCTACCGGCTCCACTCGTCTCGCAGCTTCCGCGGGCGGTCGCCTTTGGTCCACATCCCTTTGCCGGAGCCGATCAGGTCGATCAGCCCCTTTTGTCGTGGACGCCCGAGAAGACCGTCGATCGGCACCAGCGCGGCAATGGAGCGGCCACGACGCGTGATGATCGTCGTGTGCCCGTTCGCCGCGTCTTCAAGGAGGGACGGCAGCTGGTTGCGCGCCTCCTCTGCGCCTTTGTGTCGTGGCTTAGCCATGGATCAAACTGTACGCTCCGTACGGTTGCAGCGTCAACTCACCGGCTTCTTGAAACGCAAGGCGAAGCGATCCGTCTCGCCCTTGATCGAGGGATCGAACACCTTGATCGAATGCGGATCGTCCTTGTTCGCGAGCATGCTGCTTTCCGCCTCCAGCGCGAAGCCGGCCGCCTCCACCTCCTCGCGGACGGACGCAGGGTCGATCCGATGCAGCGACTGGGCGTCGCCCGCGCCCGCCCCTGCGGCGGCGGCGTGGTCGACGATGACGTAGAAACCACCGGGTTTCAGCCGCTCGTAGACGGCTCGATTGAAGTCGGCCGCCGTCGCGCCCTTCTTCTGGATTAGGGCGGTGTGGAGATCGTGGTAGAACAGGTGCAGCCACAGGACATCTGCGGGTTGCGTGGCCTGCGGCATCGCGACGAGGTCCGCTGAAACGGCTTCGACGTTCTCTCGGCCCGGCTCCTTCGCAAGCGTCCGCATGCGGCCGACCGGATCGTTCTTGAATTCGGCGACTTCGGCCGGCACGAAGCTGTAGACCCGACCTTCGGGGCCAACGACGTCGGAGAACAGGCGCGTCCAATCGCCGTCGCCTGGGTAGACGTCAATGACAGTGGAGCCCGCATCTACACGTGCGAACCGGATCAATTCGGATTGCCTGGATTGGTCGTACATCGGGA
>JANPHA010000099.1:0-2669 GCA_031424255.1 Burkholderiales bacterium
GGCGCCGCGGCTGCGGGGGAGGGCGCGGCCGCGGCGGCCGGTGGCGGTGCGGGCGCGGCCGGAGCGGCGGCGGCCTGCGCGGCGCCTTGCGTCTCGAGCACGGCGATCACCGTGCCTTGCGAGACCTTGTCGCCGAGCTTCACGCGCATTTCCTTCACCGTGCCGGCGTGCGACGACGGCACTTCCATCGTCGCCTTGTCGGATTCGAGCGTGACCAGCGAATCCTCCTTCTGCACCGTGTCGCCCGGCTTCACCAGCAGCTCGATCACCGGGATATCGTGGAAATCGCCGATGTCAGGGACCTTGATCTCGATGGCGGCCATCGTGCGGTCCCTACAGCATGCCGCGCCGCAGGTCGGCGACGACCTGGACGAGGTAGGTGGTGAAGCGCGCGCCGAGCGCGCCGTCGATCACGCGGTGATCGTAGGAAAGCGACAGCGGCATCATCAGCCGCGGCGCGAATTCCTTGCCGTTCCACACCGGCTTCATCGCCGCCTTGGATACGCCGAGGATCGCGACCTCGGGCGCGTTGACGATCGGCGTGAACGCGGTGCCGCCGATGCCGCCCAGCGACGAGATCGTGAACGTGCCGCCCTGCATCTCCGCGGGGCCGAGCTTGCCCTCGCGCGCCTTCGCGGCGAGCTCCGAGGATTCCTTCGCGAGCTCGATCACGCCCTTCTGGTCGGCGTTCTTGATCACCGGCACCACCAGCCCCTGCGGAGTGTCGGCGGCGAAGCCGATGTTCCAGTAGCCCTTGATGACCAGGTTGTCGCCGTCGAGCGAGCTGTTGAACGTCGGATATTTCTTCAGCGCCGCGATCACCGCCTTGATGAGGAAAGCGAGCGGCGTCACCTTGATGCCGGCCTTCGCGTTCTCCTCGTTGATGCGCGCGCGGAAAGCCTCGAGCTCGGTGATGTCCGCCTCGTCGAATTGCGTGACGTGCGGGATCATCACCCAGTTGCGCGTGAGCGCCGGCCCGGAGATCTTCTGGATGCGCGTGAGCGGCCGCGCCTCGATCGGGCCGAACTTGGCGAAGTCGACCTTCGGCCATGCCGGCAGCCCGAGGTCTGCGAACCCGCCGCCCTTCGCCGCCGCAGGCGCGGAGCCGCCGCCGGCGAGCGCCTGCTTGATGAAATTCTGGATGTCCTCCTTGAGGATGCGGCTCTTCGGTCCCGAGCCCGTGACCTTCGCGATCTCCACGCCGAGCTCGCGTGCGAAACGGCGCACGCCGGGGCTTGCATGGGGCGTGGCTGCGCCGGTTGCGGGCGCAGCGGCCGGAACGGGCGCGCTCGCCGGAGCGGCCGCGGGCGCCGGTGCAGGTGCAGGTGCAGGTGCAGGTGCCGGAGAAGGAGCAGCGACAGCAGCAGGAGCCGGGGTAGCAGGGGGTGCGGCCGCCTTCGGCGCAGCCGCCGCGGCGGTGGCCGCGGCGCCGCCTTCGAGAAGGAGGATCAGCGATCCCTCCTTCACCTTGTCGCCCACCTTCACGCGCACTTCCTTCACCGTTCCGGCCGACGGCGCCGGCACCTCCATCGTCGCCTTGTCGCTTTCCAGCACGATCAGCGAATCGTCCTTCTTGACGCTGTCGCCGGCCTTCACCAGCACCTCGATCACCGGCACATCGTCGAAGTCACCGATGTCGGGGACTTTCACCTCGGTTGCGGCCAACGTCTTCTCCTTTTGTTTTTTCTTGGATGGCGCGTCTTGCTACAGCGTCCAGGGCGCGGGTTTGTCGATGTCGATGGAGTATTTCCTGATCGCCTCGGCGACCTTCGCGACGGGTATCTCGCCATCCTCGGCGAGCGCCTTCAGCGCGGCCACGGCCACATAGTGGCGATTCACCTCGAAGAAGCGCCGCAGGTTCTCGCGCGAATCGCTGCGCCCGAACCCGTCGGCGCCGAGCACCTTGTAGCGGCGCGGGACGAACTCGCGGATCTGGTCGGCGAACGTGCGCATGTAGTCGGTCGAGGCCACCACCGGGCCCTTGGCGGACGCGAGGCACTGCTCGACGTGGGACAGGCGCGGCTTGTCGGCCGGATGCAGCAGGTTCCAGCGCGCGGTGGCGATGCCGTCGCGGCGCAGCTCGGTGAAGCTCGGGCAGCTCCATACGTCGGCGGTGATGCCCCAGTCGTTCTTCAGCAGCTCGCCCGCGGCCATGACCTCGCGCAGGATCGTGCCGCTGCCGAGCAGCTGCACGCGGGATCCCTTGGCGGTGCCGCCATCGATGAGCTTGTACATGCCCTTGAGGATGCCTTCGCGTGCGCCCTCCGGCATTCCCGGGTGCGGGTAGTTCTCGTTCATCAGGGTGATGTAGTAGAAGACATCCTCCTGGTTCTCGACCATGCGGCGCAGCCCATCCTGCACGATCACCGCGACCTCGTACGAGAACGTCGGGTCGTAGGATATGCAGTTCGGGATCAGCGAAGAAATGATGTGGCTGTGGCCATCCTCGTGCTGCAGGCCCTCGCCGTTGAGCGTGGTGCGCCCCGCGGTGCCGCCCATGAGGAAGCCGCGCGCGCGGATGTCGCCCGAGGCCCACGCGAGGTCGCCCACGCGCTGCATGCCGAACATCGAATAGAAGATGTTGGCCGCAACCGATGTCGGGGACTTTCACCTCGGTTGCGGCCAACGTCTTCTCCTTTTGTTTTTTCTTGGATGGCGCGTCTTGCTAC
>JANPHA010000100.1:0-2578 GCA_031424255.1 Burkholderiales bacterium
CGGCCGCGTACTGCGAGATCGAGGACGGGTTGGAGGTGGAGTGCGACTGCACGTTCTCCATCGCGGCGATCAGCTCCTCGGGCCCGCCGCAGTAGCCGATGCGCCAGCCGGTCATCGAGTACGCCTTGGAGACGCCGTTCAGCACGACGGTGCGCGCGTAGAGGTCCGGGCACACGTTGAGGATGTTCACGAACTTCGAGCCATCCAGCAGGATGTGCTCGTACATGTCGTCGCTCGCGATGATGAGGTTGGGATGCCGGCGTAGCACCGCGCCGAGCGCTCTCAGCTCCTCGGCGGTGTACACGGCGCCGGTGGGGTTCGACGGGCTGTTCAGCCAGAGGAGGCGCGAGCGCGGCGTGATCGCGCGCTCGAGCTGCGCGGGGGTGATCTTGAAGCCCTGCTCGATGCCCGCGGTGACGATCACCGGTTTCGCGTCGGCCATCATCGCCATGTCCGGGTACGAGACCCAGTACGGGGCCGGGATGATCGCCTCGTCGCCGTCGTTGAGCAGCGCCATGCACAGGTTGAACGAGGTCTGCTTCCCGCCGCAGGACACCAGCACCTGCTTCTCGGTGTAGTCGAGCCCGTTCTCGCGCTTGAACTTGGAGACGATCGCCTTCTTCAGCGTCGGCGTGCCGCCCGCGGCGGTGTACTTGGTGAGCCCCTTGTGGATCGCCGCGATCGCCGCGTCCTTGATGAACTGGGGGGTGTCGAAGTCGGGCTCGCCGGCGCCCATCGAGATCACGTCCTTGCCCTCGGTCTTCAACTTCGCGGCCTTGGCCGAGACGGCGAGCGTGGGAGAGGGCTTGATGACCTTGAGGCGGTTGGCGATCTGGGACATTGCGAGGGCTCCGGAGGCGGGTGGAAAAGGCACCTTTTGTCCCCATTTTACATGCTGCGCGTTTGATAAAATCCCCTGTTGCGCCTCGGAAAGCCAGACCCTTATGGTGGACGTCGTTACCTACCCCGGCAGCCCATTCAAGCTGCACAGTCCCTTTTCCCCGGCGGGCGACCAGCCGCAGGCGATAGACAAGCTGGTCGAAGGCATCGAGGACGGGCTCTCCTACCAGACGCTGCTCGGCGTGACCGGCTCGGGGAAGACGTTCACGATGGCCAACGTGATCGCGCGCACCGGGCGGCCGGCGCTGGTGATTGCGCCCAACAAGACGCTCGCGGCCCAGCTCTATTCGGAGTTCCGCGAGTCGTTCCCCGAGAACGCGGTCGAGTACTTCGTCTCGTACTACGACTACTACCAGCCCGAGGCCTACGTCCCGTCGCGCGACCTCTACATCGAGAAGGACTCCTCGATCAACGAGCACATCGAGCAGATGCGCCTGTCGGCCACCAAGAGCCTCATCGAGCGCCGCGACGTGGTGATCGTGGCGACCGTGTCGTGCATCTACGGCATCGGCGACCCGAGCGACTACCAGGACATGCGCCAGGTGCTGCGCGAGCGCGATCCCGTGCCGCAGCGCGACCTGCTCGCGCGGTTGGCCGGCATGCAATACACCCGCAACGACATCGATTTCCGCCGCGGGACGTTTCGCGTGCGCGGCGACACGATCGACGTCTTCCCGGCGGAGAACAGCGAGCATGCGCTACGCATCTCGCTCTTCGACGACGTGATCGAGGCGTTGACGCTCTTCGACCCGCTCACCGGAGAGCTGCTGCACAAGATCCCGCGCTTCACGCTCTACGCGAAGAGCCACTACGTGACGCCGCGCTCGACCGTGCTGCGCGCGATCGAGACCATCAAGGCGGAGCTGCGCGTGCGCCTGGACGAGTTCCAGCAGCAGGGCAAGCTGCTCGAGCTCCAGCGCCTGCAGCAGCGCACCCAGTTCGACCTCGAGATGATGAACGAGCTCGGCTTCTGCAAGGGCATCGAGAACTACACGCGCCACCTCTCCGGCCGCGCGCCGGGCGAGCCGCCGCCGACGCTGATCGATTATCTTCCCCAGGACGCGCTCATCATCGTGGACGAGAGCCACGTGACGATCCCGCAGGTGGGCGGCATGTACAACGGCGACCGTGCGCGCAAGACCACGCTCGTCGACTATGGCTTCCGGCTGCCGTCGGCCCTCGACAATCGCCCGCTCAAGTTCGAGGAGTTCGAGCGCCAGATGCGCCAGGCGGTCTTCGTCTCGGCCACGCCGGCGGAATACGAGCGCGCCCATTCCGGGCAGATCGTCGAGCAAGTGGTGCGTCCCACCGGGCTCGTGGATCCGATCGTCGACGTTCGCCCCGCGGCCTCGCAGGTCGACGACCTGCTCTCCGAGATCACCAAGCGCGTGGTGCTGAACGAGCGCGTGCTGGTGACGACGCTCACCAAGCGCATGGCCGAGGACCTGACCGACTACCTTGCCGAGCACGGCGTGAAGGTGCGCTACCTGCACTCGGACATCGATACCGTCGAGCGCGTGGAGATCATCCGCGACCTGAGGAAGGGCCTCTTCGACGTGTTGGTGGGCATCAACCTGCTGCGCGAGGGCCTGGACCTGCCGGAGGTTTCGCTCGTGGCGATCCTGGACGCGGACAAGGAAGGCTTCCTGCGCTCGGGGCGCTCGCTCATCCAGACCAT
>JANPHA010000101.1:0-1838 GCA_031424255.1 Burkholderiales bacterium
GGTGCTGGTAGCGCGCGTGCACGGCGTCGCCATCCCTCTCTTGCTCGGGCTGCTCGCGGCGGCGTTCGCGCGCTCGCTCCTCCTCGCGCTGCAGGCCAAGCTCCTGATGGACACCTTCGCGCGCGCCGCGCGCGCCTCGGCCCGGCGCTTCTTCGCGCAGGCGCTGGCACTGCCGATGACCTTCTACTCGCAGCGCTCCGCGGGCGAGATCGCCGCGCGCGTGGATCTCAACGAGCGTGTCGCCGAGACCATCTCCGCGGATCTCGCGCACCTCGCGCTGCACTTCGTCACCGCGAGCTTCTTCCTGGTGCTGATGGTGCGCCTGGACGCGGGCCTCTCGCTGGTGGTGGCGACGTGCCTCGCGCTCGAATTGATCGCGTGGCGCGCGCTCGCACGGCGCACCGCGGAAGTCTCCCAGGAGCTCTCGGTGCAGGCCGGCAAGCTCGCGGGCATGGCGACCGGCGGGCTCGCGAACATCGAGAGCATCAAGGCGGGCGGGCAGGAGACGGCGCTCTTCCTCAAGTGGATCGGGCTGCAGATCCAGTACGTGAACGCGTCGATCCGCGCGCAACGCTACCTCCTCACGCTCGGCCAGGCGCCCGCGGTGCTGGGGCTCGTCGCGCACCTCGCGGTGCTGGGGCTGGGAGCCGCGCTCATCATGAAGGGCACGTTCAGCGTGGGCGACCTGGTCGCGTTCCAGGTGCTGCTCGCCGGATTCACCGCGCCGGTGCACGACCTCTTCGCGCACACGCAGAAGCTGCAAACGCTGCGCGGCGACCTCTCGCGGCTGGACGACGTCCTGCATCACGCGCCCGAGGAAGGCGTCGAAGTGGCGAACCCCGCGCCCGGCATCCCCGCGCCGCCGCTCGCCGGGGCGCTCGAATTCCGCGAAGTGACCTTCGGCTACAACCGCGGCGAGGCGGCGCTGGTCGAATGCTTCTCGCTTTCGGTGAAGCCCGGCGGGCGCGTGGCGCTGGTGGGCGCGTCGGGCTCGGGCAAGTCCACGCTCGCGCGGCTGGCCGCGGGGCTCTATCGCCCGTGGAGCGGCGAGATCCTCTTCGATGGCGCACCGCGCAACGCCTACGAGCGCACGCACCTCGCCGACGCGGTCGCCTATGTGGACCAGGACGTGATGCTCTTCGAGGGCACCGTGCGCGAGAACCTCACGCTGTGGGCGCCCGCGTCCGACGATGTGCTGCGCGCCGCGATGCGCGACGCCGCGATCGAGGCCGAGATCATGCTGCGCGAGGGCGGCCTCGACGCTACGCTGCAGGAAGGCGCGCGCAACCTCTCCGGCGGGCAGCGCCAGCGCCTGGAGATCGCGCGCGCATTGGTGCGCAATCCCGCGATCCTCATCCTCGACGAAGCGACCAGCGCCCTCGATCCCGCCACCGAGGCGATCGTCGAAGCGAACCTGCGACGACGCAAGGTCACGTGCCTGGTGGTCGCCCATCGCCTGTCCACCGTGCGCGACGCCGACGAGATCGTGGTCCTCGACGCCGGGCGCGTCGCCGAGCGCGGCACCTACGAGGAGCTGAAGGCCCTCGGCGGGCGCTTCAGCGAGCTCGTCGCCACGGAGGCGAACGATGATTGATCCCGGGCTCTCGCTGAAGTCGACCACGCTGGAGGCAGCGTGGTCCCTGCTTCAACCGGGGTCTGACCCGGGTCAGACCCGGGTCAGACCCGGGTCTGACCCCCGTGCGGAGGCGACGGACGTCATCGAAGCGATGGCGGTCCCGGTGGGACTGCGCTCGCGCCGCGTGCTCCTCGATGCGGGATGGTGGCGGCAGGCGGGCGGGCCCATGATCGCGCGCGTGGCCGATCGCCGGCGCGTGCCG
>JANPHA010000102.1:0-9056 GCA_031424255.1 Burkholderiales bacterium
CGACAACGACGTGCCGTTCTATGCCGCGGTGCCCACGCCCACGATCGACTGGGGCATCGAGGACGCGATGCGCGAGATCCCGATCGAGGAAAGGGCCGAGGACGAGGTGCGGATCGTGCGCGGCCTGGATGCCGAGGGGCGCTTCTGCGAAGTCATCATTGCGCCGCGCTCCACCCCGGTGGCGAACCCCGCGTTCGACATCACGCCCGCCCGCCTCGTGACCGGGATCATCACCGAGAAGGGTATCGCCAGGGCGAGCGAGAAGGACCTGCTCGAATTCTGGCCGCGGGCCCGCGAAAGCAAGGCTTACCTCACCTGAGACCCCGATTCCGCCCGGCGGAACCGCGAACCCCGCCGTAGCGCGGAAGTCGAAAGGGGGTGGATAAGGAATTGAAACCCCGGTCCGCACCGAGTTTTGAGATAATCGCGTCCCAGACGCCGGCAGTGCCTTTCCAAGCCGGCCCGCCACGGAGGAAGCACGAATGCACGCTCAAGCCGCTCCGGTCACCGGGGGCGCCCCGACCCGCAACCAGAAATTGCTGCGCTGGGTCGATGAAGTCGCCGCCCTGACGCAGCCCGACCGCGTTTACTGGTGCGACGGCTCCGAAGCCGAATACGATCGCCTGTGCGCCGAGCTGGTCGCCGCGGGCACGTTCCGCAAGCTCGATCCGAAGCTGCGCCCGAATTCCTACCTCGCGTGGTCCGATCCTTCCGATGTGGCGCGGGTCGAGGATCGCACCTTCATCTGCTCGAAGCACAAGGACGAGGCCGGCCCGACCAACAACTGGGTCGACCCGGTGCAGATGCGCTCGACGCTGGCGGGCCTCTTCAGGGGCTGCATGCGGGGCCGCACGATGTACGTGGTGCCGTTCAGCATGGGCCCGCTCGGCTCGCCGATCGCGCACATCGGCGTGGAGATCTCCGATTCCGCCTACGTCGCGGTGAACATGAAGCTCATGACGCGGATGGGCCGCAACGTGCTCGACGCGCTCGCCGACGGCGACTTCGTGAAATGCCTGCATTCGGTCGGCGCGCCGCTCGCGGCCGGCGAGAAGGACGTGCCGTGGCCGTGCAACAAGGACCACAAGTACATCGTCCATTACCCCGAGACGAAAGAGATCGTGTCTTTCGGCTCCGGCTACGGCGGCAACGCGTTGCTCGGCAAGAAGTGCCTCGCCCTGCGCATCGCCTCGGTGATGGGCAAGGAGCAGGGCTGGCTCGCCGAGCACATGCTGATCCTCGGCGTGCAATCCCCCGAGGGCCGGAAGCACTATGTGACCGCCGCGTTCCCGAGCGCCTGCGGCAAGACCAACTTCGCGATGCTGATTCCGCCGCCCGCATTCGGCGGCTGGAAAGTGACCACGGTCGGCGACGACATCGCGTGGATCAAGCCCGGCAAGGATGGCAAGCTGCGCGCGATCAACCCGGAAGCGGGGTTCTTCGGCGTGGCGCCCGGCACCGGATGGGACACGAATCCGAACTGCATGGAGACGATCAAGACCAACACCATCTTCACCAACGTGGCGCTCACGCCCGAGGGCGACGTGTGGTGGGAAGGCATGACGAAGGGGCCGCCGGCGAGGCTCACCGACTGGACCGGCAAGGAATGGACTCCCGCGAGCGGAAGGCCCGCAGCCCATCCCAATGCCCGCTTCACCGTCGCCGCCGCGCAGTGCCCCTCGATCGATCCCTCCTGGGATGATCCGGCCGGCGTGCCGATCGACGCGTTCATCTTCGGCGGCCGGCGCACGCACACCGTGCCGCTCGTGACCGAGGCGAAGAGCTGGAACGACGGCGTGTACATGGCGGCCACGCTCGGCTCGGAGACCACCGCCGCGATCACCGGCCAGGTCGGCGTCGTGCGCCGCGACCCGTTCGCGATGATCGCGTTCTGCGGCTACAACATGGCCGATTACTTCGCGCACTGGGTGGCCCTCGGCGCGGCGATCGCCTCGCAGCCGAAGATCTACATGGTCAACTGGTTCCGCAAGGACGCCCACGGCAAGTTCCTCTGGCCGGGCTACGGCGAGAACATGCGCGTGCTGAAGTGGATCATCGAGCGCGTCGAGGGCCGGGGCGCCGCCACCGCCACGCCGCTCGGCAACGTGCCCACGCAGCTCGACATGACCGGCCTCGAATCCTTCAGCGCGGAGAAGTTCGCCGCCGTCAACGCGGTGGACAAATCGCAATGGCATGACGAGATGAAGCTGCACGATGAGCTGCTGCGCGGAAAGCTCGGAGGCAGGGCCCCGAAGGAGCTCGCGAAGCGCTTCGCGGAGCTGGACGCGGCGTTCGAATAAAAGCCCCCTCCCGCGGGAGTGCCCGGGGGAGAGGTGGAAAAACGGGCCGCCTTGCGCGGCCCGTCGCGCTTTCAGCTGAACGTGAAGATCGAGATGCCCCCGTTGATGAAACCGTTCGCCGCGCAGGTGGCGCAGCCCGCCGGCGCGGTCGCCGACGAATAGGGCACGAACACCTTGCCGCTCACCGGATCCACCGCCACCGAATGGGCGTTGTTGCCCGACGGCGTCGTCGTGATCAGCTTGCGCGTGGCGGCGTCGATCACCGCGACTATCGGAGCGCACGGATTCGTCGCTGCGCAACCGCCGCCCTGGTCGTTGACTCCGGAAGTGTGCCAGCGGCTCAGGGCCACGTAGTAGCGGTTGGTGCGCGCATCGTACGCCAGCTGGTCGCCGCCCCCGACCGGGATCGTCGCGAGCACGGTGCCGTTGGTGCGATTGAGGATCAGGGTCGTGAGGGCGGAGCCCTTGTCTCCCGGGCGGCATTCGACCGCCATATCCGTGCCCGGCCCGAGATCGAGGCCGGTGGGGTCGCAGTTGCCGAGCGGGAACCGCTTCACGCCGGCCAGCGAGAACACGTTGGCGGTCGAGCCCGCGGCGAGCGCGGTGATCGAGGACACCGGGATCACATCCACCTCGCCATGGGGATTGGCGGAGGTCGCGTCGTTGTTGACGATGAAGCTCGAGCTCGCGGCGTCGTACTGGCATTGCTCGTTGCCGCCCGCGGGCCCTCCGGCGGGATCGACCCACAGCACCGTGGCCAACACCGTTCCCGTCGTGGTATTGATGAAGGACGCGAACGGCTGGTCGGCATCGGGGATCGAAATCATGTAGATGTGATGGACCGGGTCGTAGCAACCCTCGTCGGCGCGGAATCCCCCCGTGCCGACGCGGATGCTCTTCACCACGGTGCTGCTCGACGCATCGATGACGCGCACGAAGTTCACGTCGCCGACGTAGAACTGGTTCATGTCGGGAATGAAATTGATGCCGTCCGGACCGGAGATCCCGTTGTTCGCTCCCGCGCAGTTGGCGTTGGGAAAGCAGCCCGCGAAGGCATCGGTGCCGGTGCCCTTGATCTGTGACACGGTGAGGGTGGCGAGATCGAGGACGTCGACCGCCTTGTTGTTGCGGTCCGTCACGTAATACTTACCGTTGACGACAGTCCCGAGGTCGAACGAGAAGTTGGTGCCGGCGGTGACTCCGGGCACAGCAACATCCCCGAACGGCCGGTCGAGAGTGCCGGGATTGTCCCCCCCGCAGCTGGTGAAAAGAGCCGTCGCCCCCAGCGCTGCGGCGAGCCTGAGAAATCTGTTCATTGGATGTCCTCCACAGATATGGAGCGGCCCGGGTCCCCTGGAGGCCCCTGGGCGCTCCCGGCCTGCCGGCGATGGCCGGTGCGGCCACGCCGGTTCTTCTTGCGGGCCGGCGCGTAGAGGACGCTACTCCGCGAAGGTGTCGTGAAGCTGAACGCGGATTGCGGCCTTTTCCAGCTCAAGTAAGATTCGGCGGATGATCGATGCCGCCGTCCGCGACCGCTCCGAAGCGCTCGTCCATACCCTGCTCGAATCCGTGCGCATCGCCTCGGTGAGCCTCACCGGGGAGGGCATCGCCGACCAGGTGGGATTCCTGAGGAATCGCCTCGAGGGGTGGGGCTTCGCGGTCGAGGTGCACGACACCACGAGCCATCCGATCGTCTTCGCCGAGATCGGGCCGAAGGACGCGCCCTTCACCTGGTTGCTGTACGGCCACTACGACGTTTATCCCGCGGACGAGAAGCAGGAAGGCTGGAGGACGCCGCCGTTCGCACCCGTGGTCGAGGGCGACCGGATCTGGGGCCGCGGCACCGGGGACAACAAGGGGCAGCACCTCGCGATGCTCAACGCGATCGCGCTCTATTGCGAGCTGCACGGCGAGCTGCCGATTCGGATCAAGGTGATCCTCGAGGGCGACGAGGAGACCGGCAGCGTGCCGTTGCCTCAATTCGTCGAGGCCAACCGCGCGCGCCTCGCCGCAGACCTGTGCTGCTATTCCGACGGGCCGATGTTTCCCAACGACCAGCCGGTGTTGCTGATGGGCGTGCGCGGCATCCTCGGGCTGGAATTTTTCGCGAAGGGCGCCGCGCGCAACCTGCATTCGGGAAATTTTGGCGGCGTCGCTCCAAATCCCACGCTCGACCTGATTCATCTGCTGGCCGAGATGGTCGATCGCGACGGGCGCCTGCTGGTTCCGGGCGCCGGATATGCGGACGTGACGGTGACGGCCGCCGACCAGGCCGCGGTGCGTGCGCTGAAAGTCGATCACGCGGGCTTCCGCGCGAGCGTCGGCGTGGCTCCCACCACCGGCGACGATGACGGCTTGTTCCACGAGCGGCTGATGCTGCGTCCCGCGTTCAACGTCTCCGGCTTCGCGTCGGGATATACCGGGCCAGGGCAGAAGTCGATCATCTACAAGGAAGCGATCGCGAAGGCGGACGTGCGCCTCGTGGGCGGCCAGGATCCCGCCGCCGTCCTCGAAGCGGTGCGCAAGTTCGCGCGCGACCGCGGCTACCAGGGCATCGAGATACAAGGCGTCAAGGCGACACCGCCGTCGCGCACGCCGCTCGACCATCCGATGATGCCGCGGGTGAAAGCGGCGGTCGCGCGCGGCTTCGGCCGCGAGCCGCTCGTGGTCCCGTCGCTCGGCGGCACCACGCCCGATTTCGTGTTCACCGCGCTCCTCGGCCTGCCCTCGATCGTGGTGCCGCTCGCGCCCTACGACGAGAACAACCACGCGCCCAACGAATCCACCAAGGTCTCGCTCTACCTCGCGGGCGTGCGCACCGGGCTGCGTCTCATCGAATCTTTCGGCCAGACACCGGAGGTCCCATGGAGTATCGAAGGCTCGGCCGCAGCGGCCTGATGGTGTCGCCGATCTGCCTCGGCACGATGATGTTCGGCGATCGCACCGATGCGGCGGAGGCGGCGCGCATCGTCGGATCGGCGCGCGACGCGGGCATCAATTTCATCGATACCGCCGACGTGTACGCGAAGGGCGAATCGGAGCGCATCGCCGGCAAGCTCATCGCCGCGGACCGCGACCGCTGGGTGCTCGCGACGAAGGTGGCGAACCCCATGGGAGACGATCCCAACCGCCGCGGCACCGGGCGCAAGTGGGTGCTGCGCGCGATCGACGAGAGCCTCGAGCGGCTCGGCACCGACTACGTCGACATCTACTACCTGCATCGCGACGTGCTCGACACGCCGCTCGAGGAAACGCTCGGCGCCCTGGCCGAGGTGGTGGGATCGGGCAAGGCGCGCTACATTGGAGTGTCGAATTTCCGCGGTTGGCGCATCGCCGAGGTGATGCATACGTGCCACGCGCTCGGCATCGAGAAGCCGGTCGCATGCCAGCCGTACTACAACGCGATGAACCGCCAGCCGGAGAACGACATCCTGCCGGCGTGCGCACACCACGGCATCGGCGTCGTTCCCTACAGCCCGCTCGCGCGCGGCGTGCTCGCGGGCAAGTACAAGCCCGGCGAGGCGCCGCCCGCGGACACGCGCGCGGGCCGCAAGGACAAGCGCATCCTCGAGACCGAGTTTCGCGAAGAGTCGCTCGCCATCGCGCAGACGCTCAAGGCGCATGCCGGGAAGAAGGGCATGTCGGCCGGCGACTTCGCGGTCAATTGGGTGCTCGCCAACCCGATCGTGACGAGTGTCATCGCCGGGCCGCGCACGCTCGAGCAGTGGAACGCCTACCTCTCGGCCCTCGGCAAGTCTTTCGATGACGAGGACGAGGCGCTGGTCGATTCGCTCGTGAGCCCCGGGCATCCGTCGACGCCGGGATACAACGACCCGATGTATCCGCTGATCGGGCGCGTGCGCCGCAAGTAGCGGAGCTCAGCGCCGGTCTTCGTACCAGAACTCCATGCCCTCGCGCTTGCGAACGCCGCGCCGTCCGCGCATCGCGACGCGTGCGGTGATCATGAAGACCTGCCACGCAGAGCGGTTGTGCAGCTTGCGCGCCGAGGTGGTGACATTCTCGCGCAGCACCACGAAGCGTCCCTGCTTCGCGAGCGCGCGGCTGATCACGAGCTCCTCGGCGCCGAAATAGGTCTCGTCGAAGCCGCCCACCGCCTCGAACGCATCGCGCCGGCAGAAGATGAAGCAACCGGCGGCGAGGCGAAGGTAGCGGAAGGCGAGGAGCAGCCCGCTCGTGAAAATGTGGGCCCAGCGCGGCGCCTCGTCGAGGCGCACGCCCGCGCCTCCTCCGACCGCGCCCTCGTCCAGCGCCTTCAACGCCGCGCGCAGCACCCCGGCATCGATGCGCGTGTCGCCATCGACGAAGATCAGCCGTTCGCCGGTCGCGGCGCGCGCCCCGGAATTGCGCGTCGCGGCGATCTGCCGGTTGTCGACGCGCACGACTCTCGCCCCATGTCGCTCAGCCACCGCCCCGGTCGCGTCGCTCGAGGCATCGTCGGCGACCACGATCTCGTAGTCGACGCGGACCGCACGCGCCGCGGAATGGATCGCGTCGAGAGTCGCGCCGAGGTATTTCTCCTCGTTGTAGGCGGGAACGATGAACGAGAGCAATGTCAGGCCCGCGCCTTCTCGCCCTCGAGGTGGTCGCGCACGATCGACTCGAAGTCGGAATCGGCCTGGAAGCCCATCGCCAGCGCGCGCTCGGTACGGAAACGCACCGGCCACGTCTTCACGATGCCCTGGATGCGCGCGTCGGGCTTGAATGCCACGCGCGCGGCCGCGTCCGCACCCGCCACGTGCCCCATCGCGTCGATCATCTCGCGCACCGTGAGCGTGATGCCCGGCAGGTTCACGACGCGCGTCGAGGGCCACGCGGACGACGGCAGGTCGTGCGCGTGGATGAAGGCCGCGACCACGCGCTTCGGCGAGAGGATCCACACGCCGGTCGTATCGGGCACCGGGCATTCGGCGACCACGCCGGCGAGCGGCTCGCGGATGATGCCGCTCGCGAACGAGGAGGCCGCGAGGTTGGGCTTGCCGGGTCGCACGACGATGGTCGGCAGCCGCAGCGAGCGCCCGTCGACCATGCCCTTGCGGGTGAAATCGGCGACCAGGTACTCGCCGATCACCTTCTGCGTGCCGTAGGAGGTCTGGGGCGCGGGCGTGGTCGAATCGTCGAGGACATCGGGCAGCGTGCCGCCGAACGCCGCCACCGAGCTCGCATAGACGAATTTCGGCGGCTTCGGAAGCTTGCGGCACGCTTCGAGCAGCGCGCGCGTGCCGTCGAGGTTCACGCGATAGCCCAGGTCGAAATCGGCTTCCGCCCCGCCGCTCACCACGGCGGCGAGATGGAAGACGCTGTCGGTGTCGCTGCCCAGCGCCCGGGCGATCACCTCGGGTGCCGCGACATCGCCGGCGATGCATTCGAAGCGCCGGTCGGCGCCCGGAGGAAACGCGATGTCGAGCAGCCGGATGCGCGCCTCGGGAGAACGCGCCTGCAACGCCTGCGCCAGGCGCGAGCCGATGAAGCCGCCGCCGCCGCTGATGAGGATCTTCATCGCGCGCTTCAGCCCACGGCCGCGATGCACATGATCTCGACCTTCATCGCCGGATTGGCGAGCCGCGCCTCGATCGTCGCGCGCGCCGGCGTCTGGCCCGCGATCACCCACTTCTCCCACGCGATGTTCATGCCGGCGAAGTCCTTCATGTCGGGCAGGAAGATCTGCGCGGAGAGGATCTTCGACTTGTCGCTGCCGACCTGGGCCAGCAGCTTGTCGATCTTCGCGAGCACTTCCTCGGTCTGGCCGGTGATGTCCTTCGAGGTGTCGTCGGGCACCTCGCCCGCGAGGTAGGCGACGCCGTTGTGGACGACGACCTCCGAGAGGCGCTTGCCGACGTTGTGGCGCTGGATGGGCATGGGATTCTTCTCCTGGGTCAGATGTTGTGCACGCGCGCCGGAAAGCCGCAGGCCTTCAGCGCCTCGACGATCTGCTCGACGTGCTCGTGGTTGCGGGTCTTGAGCACGAGGTCGACCTCGGCATTCTGCACCGCGAGCGTGGTGAAGGCGCGCTGGTGGTGGACCTCCTCGATGTTGGCGTTCTGCTCGGCCACGCATGCGGTCACTTTCGCGAGCGAGCCGGGCAGGTCGCGCAGCTCCACCAGCACGCGCGCGAGGCGGCCCGCGCGCACCATGCCGCGCTCGATGATCTCGGAGAGCATCAGCGGATCGATGTTGCCGCCGCCCAGGACGATGCCGACCTTCCTGCCGCGGAAGCGCTCCGGGTTGCGCAGCAGCGCCGCGAGCGGCGCCGCGCCCGCGCCCTCGACCACGGTCTTCTCGATCTCGAGCAGCAGCACGATCGCCTGCTCGATGTCGCCCTCGTCGACCAGCATGATCTCGGAGACGTTGCGGCGGATGATCGCGCGCGTGAGCTGGCCCGGCTCCTTCACCGCGATGCCCTCGGCGATGGTCGATGCGGCGAACTGCGGCTCGGTGCCCTTCATCGCGTGGTACATCGCCGGGAATCGCATCACCTCGACGCCGATCACCTCGATGGAGGGCTTGAGCGCCTTGGCCGCGGTGGAGATGCCCGAGATCAGGCCGCCGCCGCCGATCGCCACCACCAGCGTGTCGAGCCCGGGATGCGCGGCGAGCATTTCGAGCCCGCACGTGCCCTGCCCCGCGATGATCTTCTCGTCGTCGTACGGATGCACGAGGGTGAGCCCGCGCTCCACGGCCTGCCCGATCGCGAACGCCTTGGCGCCGTCGAAGTTCTCGCCCTCGAGGATCACTTCC
>JANPHA010000103.1:0-1909 GCA_031424255.1 Burkholderiales bacterium
TACCCGCCGGTCAAGTACGCGCCCTCGCTCGGCATCTACGAGGACCTCGACCAGGCGGCGCAGCGATTCCGCAAGCACGGCTGGAACACGACTTCCCACACGCTCCTCTTCGACCTCGAGGACGGCTGCCGGCAGAAGGAGATGAGCCGCGAGCTCTTGCGCCGGGAGCTGCCGAACCTGCCGCGCAAGAAGGAAGTGCAGATCGCGGTGCGCATCAACCCGTTCCGAACCGAGGAGTACGAGAAGGACCTGCAGCTGGTGCGCGACCTCGCGTCCTTCTTCGACGTGGTGATGCTCGCCAAGGCGGGCGAGGCCTATGGCGCCCCGGAGATCCGCGACCTGTCGGCGGTGCTGGTGGGGCTCAACCACAAGATCACCATCCAGCCGATCATCGAGCATCCGAAGTCGCTCAAGATCTGCCCCGACCTCATGCAATACGCGACGGTGAAGCACGTGGTGTTCGGCATCCACGATTTCTCCAAGGCGATGGGCATCCACATCACCCCGCGCCACTGGATCGACGAGCTCAAGTTCTACCTGCACGACATCCTGTTCGAGGCGCGCATCGCCGGCAAGGGCGTGATCGGCGCCGTGGAGACGCTGATCGGCCAGTCCACGATGCCCGAGGAATTCATCGAGCCCGACGACGTGCGCCGCTGGCTCGACCTGCATGGCGACGAGGAGTCGCGCGTGGTCTACAGCCACGCGCTCGAGGAAGCCTCGCTCGGCCTGTCCGGCAAGCAGGTGATCCATCCTTCGCACATCCATCCGTGCAAGGTCGCCTTCACGCCGTCGCCCTCGGAGATCAAGACCAAGGTCGCGATCCTGCAGGCCGCGATCGAGGCCGACGCGCTGCTGGGCGGGGCGATCAAGTTCGCCGGCGAGATGCTCGATCCGCCGATGTTCGGCAAGGCCCTGCAGACGCTCCTCAAGGCGCACGCGCTGCACGCGCTCTCCGACGAGGACACGGCGTTCGCCATCGAAGTGCTGAAGAAACTGCCCGCGCAGGTGGTTCGCGAGAACTGGCCTTACGGCGTCATTCTTTGAAGGCGGGCAGCAAGCCAGTGCGCTCCGACGAGCCGTCGATCCGAAACGCCTTGCAGGCGGGCATCGCGCACCACCAGGCCGGGCGCCTCGCCGAGGCCGAGGCAATCTACCGGCGCGTGCTGGAAGACATCCCGAACCACCCGGACGCGCTGGTCCTCCTCGGGGGGCTCGCGCATCGCGCGGGCAGGCCCGACATGGCGGTGGATCTCATCGGCCGCGCGCTCGCCGTCAACCCGGCCACGCCGAACCATCACTACCACCTGGGCATCGCCCTCCACGACCTCGGACGGCTTGACGAAGCGCTCTCCAGCTATCGCGCTGCGCTGCAGTTGCAGCCCGACTATGCGCTGGCGCAATTCGGCTTCGCGCGCTGCATCGTCACCAGCCCTTCCATTCCGACCGATGCCGGCTTCCGCGATCTTCTCGCGCGCGCGCTTTCCGAGGCGTGGGCGCGGCCCGCGGACCTCGCGCGCGCGAGCGCCGGGCTGGTCCGCTCCGAGCCCGGGTTGCGCGAACACGTCGACGCGGCATTGCGCGCGTGGCCGGTGCAGCCCGGGGCCCGCGTGGTGATAGGCGCCTCCGCGCTCGCCGCGCTCGGCGGGGATCGGTTGCTGCGCGCCCTGCTGGAAAACGCGCAGGTCTTCGACGCGGACCTCGAGCGATTCCTCACCGTGATGCGCCATGGCCTGCTCGATGCGGCGCTCGCGCCGGATTCGATCGAAGCCATCGAGGGCTCGCTCGCCTTCTTCTGCGCGCTCGCGCGCCAGTGCTTCCTCAACGACTATGTATTCGCCGCGACCGAAGACGAGCTCGATCGGGCAGGCGGGCTGCGCGACCGGGTCGCCGCCGCGGTGGAATCGGG